>NZ_JADEXT010000075.1:0-18697 GCF_015206985.1 Nostoc sp. LEGE 12447
TGACCGCGGTCCAACAGTCCACGCCGGAGGAGCAATTCGCCTGCTTCCATGTTCGCTCTACTCTTCTCTTCTTCTCGCGGAGCATTCAGAAACGGGTAGGCCCGAGTCGTTCGTCGCTCGCCACTGGCGCGGCAGCGACCCGCCGCCACAAGCACGGGCTCACGGCCCGTACTCGGCGGAACTAACCGAAGACTTTTCGAACTCGCCTGCTGCCCGCGCCCCGCTGCAAGACGGCGGGCACAAATCGGGTCGACCGAGGGTCGCCGGCAGGGGGCCGGCGGATCGACCAGTTCCGAACTGTAGGTATGACTCTTTACGATACGAGGCCGACTCGGCCTCCGTCCAGAGAATTTAGTTGCGATTGCGCTGCGGGTTCCGCCGCGCGACTCGCCGCCGGGACCTGGCCTGACCCTCAAATCTCAGGCCAGGCCCAGCGACAAGCTAGGTACTTCCCTTGACTGGCTTAGGCACCGCGGCGACCACGCCCGCCGCCGCCGAAGCCGCCAGCACTACTACCACTGTTAGAACTCCCATTTCCACCGCCGCCGAAAGCACCAGTACCACCGCCATAGTTACCGTTACCACCGTAACCGCCGTTGTCGCCACTGCCAGAATCAAAAAGTCCGCCGCCGCCGAAGCCGCCGCCAGTATTGCCGAATATCCCGCCGCCGCCGTTGCCGATGCCGACATTGCTATTGCCGCCTTGTGCCGCGTTATTACTAAAATCGACATTGGTTAAGGATACATTGCCATCATAAATAAACAAGCCGCCCCCCAATCCAGCACCGCCGCCGCCGCCGTTACTATCTCCCCCTTTAGCTCGTCCATTGGTGATGGTTAGCTCAGAAATACCGACGGTTCCCGACAAAATGAACAAGGGGCGCACGTCGCCGTTGTCGTTGATGCCGTTATTATTGGCATCGCCGCTGATGCTGTGGTTGTTGCCCACAATGCTGATGTTGCTGTTTACCAGAGTTTTCACTACCCCAGTGAAACGGACATCGTTATTGATTGTAATGGTGTCATCTCCTGCTAATTGGTTCGCTTGGAGAATTGCATAACTGAGGGTGCCTGTGGTACTTCCAGTGCCGTCATCGGTGGCTTGGTTGACGATGAAGTTTGTCATTTGATTTTTTTATTTTTTGATGTCAATGAGAAGTTATTTGTAGAGTGGAGGGAGTGCCACTTAAACTAAATCCAGCGATTTAGAACCTCGACTTCTTGAAGAAGTCGGGGTTCTGAGTTATTTGTAAGGTGGGCAAACAGCAAATGACTAAGGTTTCAGCACGTTATCAGGAAACTGCCCTTGCACATTACCTGCGGTAGCATACTGACAAACCACATAGAAGGCGTTATATTTATTACCTTCAATCGTTGCAGTACCTTGTGCTGCACCACAGCCTAATTTGGTACTGCCTTTCCACACCACCTGAGTAAAATGCCCAGTTTCGCTAGAAAAGCCTGGACTCTCGTACTTGTAATCTTTAATTTCGCTATACCAGTCTTCAACTGCTCCGTTACCAAGGGTGGTTGGGTCTATGGAAGTCTCTGAAGTATAAGAAGCGTATATGTTCTCTCCGACATTAGGAGTGTTACTGTGTTCAAAGTTTCCACTACTAGCAATCTTCTCAGCCCAAGCTTGAGCGCCTGTGTTTAGAGAATTATCGATAGTAATGTTAGGGCTACGATGGGTGGCTCGATAAGTGTTGTGTTTAGACACAGCTGCGCTACGCATAGCGGCTAAGTCAATAGATGTTTCTCCAAAAACTGAGTTATTGCTCATTACTCCTGTGGTAATTGCAACGGTTAAAGCTGTAGCTGTTGTTAGGGTTAGAGTTGAAAATAATTTATTCATGGTTTTGTATATCTTGGGTTAGCTTTTGCAGGTCAGTGCAACAAAGTTGCAGGTCAATGTAACTTTGTTGTAGGTGAATGCATTAAAGGTGCAGGTTGATGCAACAAAGGTGCAGGTTGATGCAACAAAGGTGCAGGTCAATACATCAAAGTTGCAGATGAATGCAACAAAGGTGCAGGTCGATGTATCAAAGTTGCAGCTTGTTAGGAAAGAGGAACAATTTAAAGCTTCATTACCTCACCGCTTCTACCGGCTGGGCGACAATCACGTTAGCCAAACTATTGCTAGGGTTTTTCCAAAAAGACAACCCATCATACTTAGTAAATAAATCTGGTGGTAAAATTGTCAGTCGCGGCTGAAACTCGACTTTGCGACGCACCTGATGTAGTCCCTTAGTATTCAGCCGATTATCAAATTCCTCAGCTTCGTATTCCACATTGGCAAAATCATGCTCAAAGGGTTCCTCCTGCAAAAATTGATAAATCAGCGATAGAGTTTTATCAGGTGCTTGGCTCAATAAGTCATAGTCCACCAAAAGCAAAGAGGCGCTGTGTTCGCTATAAAATGCTTCTTTGAGGGCGTTATAAGCAAACCCCACTAATCGTCCCCCTTGACTCAAGGCTTCGGTGCGGGTGTAAACTGTGGAACGTTCACCAGCATTATTAAACATCCGCGACACATCAAAAGCGTTTTTTCTAATCAGCCGTTCGATGCTATCCATAATCCAAGCGACATTTCGCACGCAGCAAATCACCTTTGAGCCAGGAAATAGCTCTTGAATTAAGGACAATTTGCTACACCACAACCGATTAGTATCGAAGATGACTTCTTTTTGAGCTTGCGGATCGTAGAATGTGGAAAAAATAGTTAAGGTTAATGCCCGTTTTTGCTCAGGGGTGATAAAGACTGAATATTCATTCTCTTCACTCATTGCTTCTAGCATTCGGTTCACCAGACTACCAACGGGGCTAGTCATGCTGGCATGAAACCGGGGATTTTGCCGAAGTAACGCTCCGAGTAAGGTGGAACCGGAACGAGGTAAGCCGGAGATAAAGTGGATTTTGGCAGTCATAACGATTAACCGGCTTTTATTTGTTGCCTTGACATAGAAGCTTTTGCACCTGTGTGTTTTGCTTGCATAAGCCAGGCGGTTATTAACATTTTGCTTGGGTGAAATGGATTATATAGCGATCGCCTTAATTGCCGCATCGAACAAAGATCCTAGTCAAAACTTGGATCTTTGTCCTATATAATTAATACTTATGGTGTCATCTCCTGCTAGTTGGTTGGCTTGGAGGATGGCATAGCTGAGAGTGCCTACTGTGTCTCCGTTTCCGTTATCAGTGGTTTGAGTGACTTGATACAGTGCCATTCGATTTAACCCCAAGTTTGTTTAACAATTTGGCAACAGCAACAAAAACAGGTGTCATGAAGAGGTTGCCAAAAGCACATACCTTTTCATGAACGATAATCAGGTTTATTCAAATACTGACTTTTAATTTCTGGGCCGCCGAGGGCAACTATTGTCAGTATGGCTAGTAGTTTGCTTTCGTGACTTAGCTCTTTTAAGGGCAAAGGGGAAAGGGACTCATGTTTTAAATCCCTTACTCTTTAACCTTTCCACTTTTCCCAGCCCTCACCCAACAATTTTGGGTTGGCAGACTAGTAGATTTAAGGATACGTAGCACTATACATTTAATACATTTACGATGCAAGGACAGTTAAGACATTTAAGTAAACATTTAATAGATGCTTAATAATTGGTTTTTTAGACTCTTGAATTTTTTGAGTTGTCCTGGACGTACCTTTGACTCAAGACCGAATGGCACGCTTGTAAAGGGAAAATCGTTGAGGCAGTAGGGGTGCAGAGGAGCAGAGGAGCAGGGGAGAAAGAAGAAGGAAGAAGCATACGCACAGAAAACTTGAGGCATACGGAAAGAAGCAAGAGAAATTCTCCTCTGCAATTCTTACGCCGCCTACCGTTCAGCTTAACAAGCGTGCCATTCACTCAAGACCGATAGTATGAAGCAGTATGTAGAAGTGTAAACGCAAACATTTCTGACATTTTTCCTTTTGTACAGCAGAAATCTAAGCAGATGCAGTACCTCTACTCCCAATACTTTTCTGTTAAGGGAAAAAGGGGAATGGGAAAGGGAAAAGAAAAAACCTTTAACCCTTACCCTTTAACCTTTTCCCCAAACCCGATTCCGAGTTAAAAGTGCAAAACCCGAGAAGTATTGCCTCTACTCCTGCATCGGATACCGCCGCATTATTTGCTGTAAGTTTACCGCCTCATCTAAGGCGCGTGTACACTTTCCCCCGACATAGCAATCACAATCTTTTCTCGCTGCACCCGCTCAAAAGGAGCGATTACACCCGATTTAATCCATCCAGTTTCGGCTGCTTCTTCAGGAGTTAGTCCGGTAAGAGAACACCAGCGTTCATTAACGTAAAAACAGTTTCCTTGAGCATCGGTTCGGAAAATGCCGACTGGAACGGCGGCGGCCAAAGAAGCATATCGTTGTTCGCTTTGCCGGAGATGCGCTTCTGTTTTTTGCCGCTCTGCAAGTTCAGTTTCCAGCTGTTGATAAGCAGTAGCTTGTTGAATTGCGATCGCCATCTGGGTCGAAAGCTGTTGCACTAAAGCAATTTCTTCCGTTTCCCACTGTCGAGGAGCAAAGCTTTCAACCACGTTCAGTAATCCCCACAGGTTGTTACCTTGGATAATTGGAACCGAAATTTTTAGTTATTTCATCCTGTTTTAATTGATTTAGCAGATGCTGTTGCCGATGAATTATCTCTACCATTTGACCGCATTTCTTTAGAGATGATTTATCGCGGTTTCTAGCATTTTAGCGTTGCTTACGATCAAGGTAATGCCCATGACCCCGTTAAGTATTTTGTTGCCAAAGAGAATCAAGATTTAGGAGTAGTCAAAGCCAAGCGATTGCCAGTCTCCAAGCTGGATTTATCCCCTTTTCCCGCATCCTATTGACAAAAGTGCAGTTATCTTAACCTCTCACGGAGAATTACACCGTCTTTATCTATATCCTGAATATCGTAAAACATACTTGCTATTTTCAGCCAGAGGAAGTCGCTTTTGGAATAGTTCAATAACTTGTATTGATAGGAAAGCCACTCATCTAAAGACGCTTTGTTGTCAGCGTTTGTGTCTGCCTCTTTTGCAAGAGCATCCCAGCGCTTACCATAAGTTGAGGAAATATAATGGTAGATTTCTGAATTTTGTACGATGTTATAAGTTTTTGCAACACCATTGACAATTTTATCAAAGTCAGGTTTTCCCAAAACACCATTTTTATGAGCGTCAAACACATGAAAATAATAAGTCAATTTCTTCTTTTTAACTTAAGCTAATATGTGTTATCGGTTTTGAAACAATCAACCTGATAATAAGCTATATTTGTGTTTTTTAAATTTGCCTGTACTAGTCTCCTACTTTCTCTAGTTTAAAGTTCGGAATAACTTATTTAAAAATAATTTGTGATGCCGCTTGACTTAACTACATTAATCTGAATAAATAGATAAAACAAAGAAATACAAATACAAGGATCAAAAACTTAAAAAAATCTAGAAATAGTAAATATATTGGTTTGGACGTAAGCAATAGGTTAAATATTCACCATCAAAATTAATAAAAAAGATGTTAAATCCCGAAAAGGGCTTGCAGAAGTTGCGTAATGGCTCCCTAATTAATCTAAAACTGGGTGACTGGACAATTAAATCCAAGCTGCAAGCATTGCTCCTCGGAGTTAGCCTGGGTTCTGTAGTAGTAGTTAGTGGGATTGGTTGGTATCAAACACAAGCTACCCTTAGAAGTAAAATCGCCGAGCAACTTTCCGGTATCCGTACAACCAAAGCCGAGCAGTTTGAGTCGTACTTTGAAAATTTGAATAACCAAGTAGGGATGCTGGCAGCAGATCGCAACATCGTGAAAGCAATGGTGGATTTGAATGGGGGTTTCCGCAACCTGGAGCGCAACTTTATTCCCTCCGAATGGGATACAGCAATGGAAGCTTACTACACCCAACAATTTTTTCCTCGCTTGAAAAAGAATCTCTCCTCTGAAGAACTGAACCCCAGTGCCTATCAGCCCCTGGGACAAGCCGCTCGTTATCTCCAGTATTACTACATTGCTTCTAACCCCAATCCAATCGGCAAAAAAAACCAGCTCCTTGATGCTGGTGATGGCAGCGCTTACACCAAGGCTCACGCCAAATATCAAAAAATCTTTGCAGGAATTATCGAAAAATTTGGTTATTACGATTTATTTTTGATTAATCCTAAAACAGGAGATATCATCTATTCCTATTTTAAAGAGACAGATTTTGCCACTAATCCACTACAGAGTTATGACTCCCGGAATGGACTAAAGGAATTGGTGCAGGCAGTCCAGACAAATCCGACTCAAGGTAGCATTCAAGTTGTTGATTTCAAATCTTACCGTGCCTCTTATAATGCTCCATCTGCTTTCCTGGGAACTCCGATTTATAGCGGTTCTAACATGATTGGCATCTTGGCAGTGCAAATTCCTATTGAAAAGATCAACAGCGCTATTAGCCGGAATAATAATTGGGAAGGTAGTGGTTTGCAGAAAACAGGGGAAGCTTATTTAGTCGGACCCGATTCCCTAATGCGTTCGACATCTCGTTTTTGGGTTGAAGACCCCAAAAAATATCAAAATGCTGTTCGTTACACGGGCGCTGACCAGAGAACTCTACAACTAATGGAGAACTTTAACACTACCATTAGCTTACAGAAAATCAATAGTTTAGCCGCTAAAGCCGCCTTAGAAGGGCAACAAGGGATGATGGTAGACCGCAACTATCGGGGGGCAGAGGTATTGAGTTCATACAGTCCTTTGAAGTTGAACGGGTTAAGTTGGGGGATTATAGCAGAGATGGAGGTAGGGGAAGCTTATCGTCCGCTTTACACGTTACAGGTAATGTTGCTGATAGCAGCGACGCTTTTCTTACTGGGGACGGCGTTTTTAGCGGCAATTGCTGCGAAAATTTTTACCTCTCCTCTGCGTCGTTTGACTGATAGCGCCCGGAAACTGAATGCTGGGGAACTGGACACAGAAGTTGATGTGACATCCCTTGACGAGTTTGGGGAATTGGCAACAGAGTTCAAAGAGGTGGCGAACAAATTACATCAAACTGAGGAAGAGCTGGAAACCAAGAAGCAGGAAAACGATATTCTCTTGCAGAATATCTTACCAAGAGCGATCGCCGAACGCAGGAAACAAGGAGAGCTATCCATTGCGGAAAACTTCAAGCAAGTAACCATCCTCAATGCTCATCTGGCTGGGATTGCTGAGTTGAACAAACGCCTGTCACCGTCAGAGATAACAAAATTGCTCACCGAGCTATTTGATGAATTCTATGATTCTGCAGAACGCTACGGGTTGGAACGACAGAACTCCCTGAGTACAAGCTATGTGGCAGTATGTGGACTCACTGAAGTGAGATTTGACCATAGCCAGCGAACTGTTGATTTTGCCCTAGCCATGTTAGACATAATCCAGCGTCTGAATGTTAATCATAATTCTGCCTTGGCTTTACGCATCAGCATTCATGCAGGTTCTGTGACAGCAGGTGTAATAGGAACACAGCGATTTGGATACAGCATTTGGGGAGAAACAGCATATATAGCAAGCAATCTTCAAAGCCAAGCTGAGTTGAACTATATTTTGATCACTCAGAGTGTGTACGATCGCATAGCCGATAGCTACACATTCATCCAAAACCCAGTCGTGAAAATTCCAGGACTGGGTGAAGTAGAAACCTGGACGCTAGTAACCACGAGGAAGTTAATTCTAAGTCAAGTGGAGTTAGTTCAGTCATCCTTTGCTAAAGTTAAACCCATCGCTGATAAGGCTGCCGAACTGTTCTACAACCGACTGTTTGAATTAGAGCCTTCTTTTCGTGCTTTATTTAAGGGGGATATGAAAGAGCAGGAACGTAAGCTAATGGCTACGCTAGCTCTCGCCGTGGAAGGTTTGCGTCAACCAGATAAGATTGTCGGTCCCGTTCAGAAGCTTGGTCGCAGCCATGCCAGCTATGGTGTCAAGGCTGAATACTACGATATTGTCGGCGAAGCTTTGCTGTGGACGTTAGCGCAAGGACTGGGTGAAGACTTTACTACGCCAGTGCGAAAAGCATGGGAAGAAGCTTATACATTCCTGAGCGAAATTATGAAAGAAGCAGCAGCGGAACCTGAGTTGGAAAAAATAGGTGTTTAACAATTCAAAATTCAAAATGACGCTCTCTACGAGACGCTGCGCGAATGCAGACTCGCTAACAAAATTCAAAATTAAAGAGAATTGGAGTTGGAGATTTAAACCACTACATATTGCACTATTTTCCGTGTAGACCTTCATTAGCCATTAGTCATTTGTGTTTACTAAGGACAAATGACTAATGACAAAGGACAACCTCATCAGTTGATGTGCAATCTTATTTGCGTAACAGCTTACTCACTGTTTATTGTTTGTAAAAAAACAATCATGGATAAATCATTTCTGGGATGGATATTAATTTTGGGGCTGGGATTTCCATTGTTCGGTATACTGCTTGATGAAGCTGCCTCAAGATTAGAACGGCAGCAGCACCCCTTAGCAGTTGCTCTGCGTCAGATACGGGAGTATGTGTTACCTCCCTTAGCCATAATTTTGGTCATGCGACAGCTTTTAAGCGTCGCTGGCAAAGATTCCTGGGCACGTTTTGTGGAAACGTTAACTTGGGTTGCCGTGATTGTGGCGGGAATTTCTTTAATTAACGCCCTGTTGACCACAAAAAAACAACCGATAAAATGGCAAATTCATGTACCTAGCCTGTTCTTTCAGGTAGCTAGGGGTGTGGTAATCTTTGCCATTGGTTATCACATTATCAATGGAATTTGGAATATAAATTTGACTGGCTTGGGCAGCGCTGTGGGCATAGCTTCAGCGGTAATTGCCCTAGCACTGCAAGATACTCTCAGTAACCTGGTGTCAGGATTACTGCTGCTATTTGCCAAACCTTTCAAAACAGGTGATTGGATTGAGTTAGATGGAAAGCAAGGACGGGTAATTGAACAAAACTGGTGGTCAGTCACTATGAAAAATCCGGTGATGACATTCAACGTTCCCAACGGAGTGTTGTCGAAGGCAAGCATTATCAATTACGGTCAGAGAGGAATCTGGAAAAGTATTTACGCCTCATTTTCTTATGACGATTCTCCTGGTGAAGTGATTTCAGCCCTAAATACTTTGACGGAGGGTATAGATACGATCGAAGCCAAAGATCCTGCTCTGGTTAGTTCCTATGAAGACTTCAGTATTACTTACAAGCTTTCTTATAAAGTAGTGCCGGAAAAAGATTGGATCGTTTCTGCGGAACTCAAATTTCGACTTTACTATATAACCAAACGTTATGGCTTTACTATGCCTTATCCAATTCAAGTACAGTACGATGTCGATACTCAAAAAGGAATACCAAGCCGGATTCCTCAAGTAGTCGAGAACCGCCAAAAGGAATTGGTAACTTATTTGCGATCGCTCCCATATTTCCTAACGCTCAATGATAATCAAATTGAAAAACTGAGTGAACAGGCTAGATTTAAAGCCTATGGTAAGGATGAGTTAATTATTCAGGAAGGTAAAGAAGACGAGGGACTTTATATTATCTTCAAGGGTGCGGGACAGGCTTATCTCAAAGACCCACAAGGGAACCGTCAGATAGTGGACGAGCTGGAACTTAACGAAGTATTTGGTGAAATGGCTATCTTTCCAGGGGAGGTAAGCCCAGTTACAGCGATCGCCAATGAAGATGTTGAGGTTATAGTAATTCCAACGGACGAGGTTATTGAAATAATCGAGTCTAACAACAAATTTGCCTCGGAGATTCTTCAGTATATCGAAGAACGGAAAAAGATGGTTCGACTTGCCAAAGGAATTAAGGAGGATGTAAATCTGCGAAATAACAAAAATGGTCGCCGAGTGCAAATGGGAAGATAATATATGTCATTAATCAGGATCGGGATAACTAGAGTAAAAAGTTTCAGAAATTACTTATTTTTGTTCAGCATAGTTTTACTATTAATAGCCTGCGCCGATCAATCAAAAACCTCAAAAGCAAATATTGACAATCAGGCTGGTACGGACAAATCTTCAAAAGAAAATTTAGGTATTCAGAAAGTCGAGAGGAAATTAGTTAAATCACTCTCAACCCAAGACTCAGCTCAACAAGGCATTGCGCTTCCGGAGGTAAACCCCCTAGAACTAGAGGGAACAATAGCGATATCGGGAACTCAGGTAGTTTTACCAATTAGTCAGGCTATTGCTGAACGCTTTATCCAAGACGGGTATCCTAGTAAGATTAATCTCGCTGGTATTGATACAGTCGTTGGCTTCAAGCTATTTTGCCAAGAGAAAAAAATAGATATTGTTAATGCAGTTCGCCCGATTACCAGTCAGGAGTTAGCCGCCTGTGCCAAGTCAGGTATTCAGCCGATCGGCTTTCAAATTGCCACCGATGCAGTGACTATTGTAGTTAGTTCTCAGAATAATTTCGTCCCAAATACTCTGACACGCGACGAACTGGCAAAGGTATTTACCGTCCAAAAGTGGTCAGATGTCAATCCCAAATGGCCACAAGAGTTGATTAAACGCATTGTTCCAGAGGGGGCTGGTACTGGGGGATCAGTTGACTTGTTTGCCGAAGCTATTCTCAAGGGGAACTTTAGCCAACTTACTAGTGCTCCCAATACGATATCTTATGACTTTGTAGAGCAGTTGTACTCAGAAGCTTTAATTAATCCTTACATGGTTGGTTTTTTAGAGTACGGCTCTTATCAAGAAAATCGCGAGAAGTTGAGGGCGATCGCTATTGATAAAGTAGACCCTTTCCTGCCAGGATATCCTCTAACTCGCCCTTTGTACATTTATGCAGATGCGAAAGCGATTCGGAAGCGACCGGAATTAGAAGGATTTATTAACTATTACTTGACTTATTTGGGTCAAGAAATTTCTAATCTTGGCTACCTTCCAGTTAAACCAACCGTATTAGATGAGTCAAAAACTAAGTTTTTACTAGTGTTGGGTAATAAAGAGTTGTTGAAGTCAGCAAGTAAGAAAAATTAGCAATTTTGGTAATATAGAAGTTTCACGTCTACGCTCATCAAACAGAGGAGAAAGCAAAACAAGGTTATTCTGCTTCTCTACAAGACGCTGCGCGAACGTTAATGGTTGTTGAAAATTCAGTTTCAGGTGGAGATATGAAAGCGGTAAATGAGGGTGAAAGTTCCGCCGCGCCTGTCACTGCTCCTGAAAAATGGTCACATGAGGCGATTGTAGCGAGGTCAAATATTCGACCTGTAAGAAGGGAAAAACTGAATCGAGCGGCGAATTCGGGCGAGAATCCGGGTTTTGACTTCTTGCTCTCGTGCTGGAATGATGACCCTGCGAAAGCAGATTGTGATCAAGAAATTGCTGGGGAAGTTTCCGCAGTGGGGATTGGTGACGGCGGATAGCGTGTTGGTGGATTGCGAGAGGTAAAATCACACTGTCTCAGAATAGCGTGCAGCTAAAGCGATTGCTGCTTGACGGTGCATGTCTACTCTTGTGCAGAAGGTGTAGATCAAGATTCCCTTGCATTGATACCGCCAAGCGACCAATTATTTTCTGAAAAGGGGGAGGCATAATCTGCGACTCGCTCCCATCCCCACTTATAAGCAGTGTCAACTAGAATTTCTTTACCATTGCGGAACTTAATAAATTCCTGCCCGTGGTCGTAAAATATGTCTGCAACCAGTTGATTACGCTCGTCGTAACCCCACTTATCTACTGCTGCCCTCCACCAACGCTTTCCTCTTGAGAGCAACTGTTCAAGTTCTAAATACTCCGGCTTCCAATACTTGGTGCGCCATTGATTTGCGAGTGCGTCGATTAGTATAGCAGTCGGGTAGATCGGTTTCAGGTTTTCTTCGAGCCAGAGTATATAAATGATTGCGCTCCTGAAAGCATCTTCTAAACTATAGCTGGATGCTTCTAGAGTGTCTTGGAGTTGCTCGTCATTAAAATTTACGCCGAGCGACCGCAGGGCTGGAGCATACAAATCAAATAATTCTTGTTCTACTGAATCGGCAGACCAGAACCACATAAGAAAAAGAAAAAAACCTTATTAGCTCTGGATGAGGGTGCTGGTGGTCGAGGCGAGGGTATTGTTGCCAGAACTTTTTCTCGAAGTACGATCGCTAAGATTCGTTTTGAGGATTATGAACGTCACACTAAACGTCGTCAGTGATTGAGTCAGCTTGGATTGTTTGAAAACTTAATTAGCCAATTCGTATTGCAACAATTACGAGAAAGATTACAAAGTATCCGTGCGATGTATAGATTCAATCAACTCCTCAACTTCTTCTTCGTGCAGACATTGTTTCACTTGGGTGCTGAACCACTCAAATTCTTCCGGTTCTGTATCCATGACTCGGTAGACCAGTAATGTTCCTGCAACGCGGGCAAGAGTAAGAGGTGATGGGGAAACGTAGCTCAGTAGATCGCACGCATTCTGGTATATTTCCATGACTGATAATTCGGACAAAGGAGATCCCAACTGAGCAGAAAGCTGTTTTAGATTCTCCTGAATAGATGAATGGAAGTCTGGATCTTCGGGATGGGAAAGAGGGTTACTCATAATTGTCGTTCAAATGCCATTGGATGTGAAGGTAAAAGTATTAAGTATTACCATTGTTAATTACTTATCGTATCTTTTCACACATTGGGTATTCACCTACCCCACTCAACCTTACCCAAGCTCATGAGTATCTATTAGCGGCAACAAGATATAGGCTGGGATATAAAGACCTTAAGCGACTGGTTCGCAACAGCTTAGAATATAGTTTCGCTCCGGGAAATAGTCTCTGGGAGTCGCCTGAGTTTAAGGCAATGGTTACAGCTTGTGCAAGCGATACCCCTGGTGAAACCTCTGTTTCTCAAGGGTGCAGTGCTTTTTTGCACAAGAGCGATCGCGCGCAGACTCAATGGCAGCTAGAGTCGGAATTTGCTTGGTTTGAGTCATTGCAAAACTGGCTTTGATTGACTTTCATGAAAATGTAGAACAAAGTAATTTCACTTCGTTGTTAGTTGAAAATTCAGTTCCGGGTGTAGAAACCAAAACAGTTCATGAGGGTGAAATTTCCGCCGCGCCCGTCGCTCAGAATGAATTTTTTTCAAGTGATGAATATCTACTTGTAGCAATACGATTTTACACTCTTAGCCTTTGCGTCTCCAAAACTTGACTTTCAAACCATCCCTCGGGCGAGAAAATGGTAGTACTAAGTGTTCTAGATTTTGCCCAGGAAGTATTTCCCATTCATAGTCACGGATCAATAGTACGGCAAACAGTTTCATTTCTAACCGAGCAAACTCTTTACCTAAACATTCTCGAATCCCACCACCAAAAGGAATATAGCTTCCAACCCTTTGTTTGTCTTGAGTGGATTCAGATGCAAAACGTTGTGGGTCAAATTGTTGAGATTGAGCGTAAACATTCTCGTCTTGATGAGTTTCCTGAATTTGGTAAAACACGTCCCAGCCTTGGGGGATACGGTATCCAGCAAGCTCACTTTCTTTTAGTACTTTGCGCAAACCGCTACGAACGACTGGAGGCAGCATCCGTAGAACTTCTTTTAGCACAAGCTCTAGATAGGTCATTTGCTTAAGACATTCTGGTGTCAGCAGTTGTGCGTGTCCAATTTTCGCTTGTTCCAAACGTGCTGTTTGCCACACTTGTGGATGTTGAGCTAACAATAAACATAAGGAAGTTAGTGCTGAGGTTAAAGTTTCGTGTCCAGCAACAAGCATTGCTAACACGTTATCTTTCACATCCTCACTACTCAGACGATTCCCTTCCTCATCTTGTGCTTGTAATAGAATTCCTAAAACATCTCGATGGGCAATAGGTTGTTTTTGACGTTGAACAATTAACTGATCAAATTGCACAAGAAGATGCTCTCGCGCACGAACTGCACGAGCAAACTTGCTTAGAGGAAATCGAATCGGAATAGATAATAGTCCATTACTCCAAGCCTCGTAAACTTTTTCCAAGTTCTCATTTGCGGCATTATCAACACCTATAAACAACCTACAGGCAATATCAAGCGTGTATTTTTTCAGTTCAGGATACCAAGTGAAAGTTTTCATCTCTTCCCATTTATGCAGATAACGATGGGTTAACTGTTCCATTGTTTTGGCATAGTCAGCTAACGCTCTTGGCTCAAAGGACTTGAACAAGTGTTTACGAAGTTTTTGGTGAGCAGTACCTGTCTTGACTCCAATTGAGTTGGCTCCTAGTAGCGTCTCGAAACTTGTAGTATTAGTCATCTCAAATCGCTGACTTTCATTAGTGAATAGAAAACGTGTGGCATCTGCCCCAATTAAGACAATCGTTGGGCGACCAAATAGATGAGTTTTGAAGACTGCTCCATATTGCTTTTGTCGCTGCCGAATAAAATATGCTGGCTCTTGCAAATAACTAATGGATTCGCCAATGATGGGCAAACCGAAGCGACCAGGGGGTAATGGCAGTGTTCGTCCGCTTGAAAAGCTAGTCATGTTTTTTCTCACTTTTGAGTGATGAGAGATTATATTTACGATACGGTATCGTAAAAAGTGAGAGAATGTCAACTCAGTAACTGTTCGCAAGTTGTCTAAATACTGATGCTTTGAGATGATAATTGTATGAATAAACCCGTGAAAAATCTGCCAGGACGACCTCGTAACCTTCAATCTCATCAAGCCATTCTGCAAGCAAGCTTGGAACTTCTATCAGAAGTTGGATATGAACGTACAAGTATTGACGCAATTGCAGTCCGTGCCGGAGTTAGTAAACCCACTATTTACCGACGCTACAAAGGTAAAGAAGAACTGATTGCATCGGCAATAGAAAGTTTTAGAGAAGAAGTTATTATCCCTGACACTGGTCGTCTTTGGGATGATATTGATGCTCTGATTGAGAATGCCGCGCAAGTTACGCTTAGTCCTTTGGGACGGCAGACTGTTGCCATGATTATTAGTAATGCCTCAACTAGTCCTCAATTTGCTCAAATTTATTGGACAAAGTATCTGCAACCTCGACGGCAAGCTTTTGCTGTTGTAATTGAACGAGCAAAAGTGAGAAAAGAAGTTCACGCAGATTTAGATCCTAGTTTAGTTTTTGATACGATGAGTGGAATTATGCTTTATGCACAAATTTTTCAACCTCAGACTGAGCCTTGGGAAGTATATGTTCGTCGTGCTTTACATCTTTTAATCAAGTAGCACGGTGATGCCAAGTAGAACAGAGTCAATCAGCTTCTCTACGAGACGCTACGCGAACGTTGTCAGGTACGGGCTTTTACGGACTGTAACACAAGATTTATGTTGAAGTTTGTATGTTTAGCGATCGCATTTCTTGGGTAAGCTTTAGCCTAAGCGATCGCACTTGAAGATAACCCTCGCTCACTGAATCAGATGAAAGCAACAGTCGCCAAAAAGGTTGCCTAATAAGTCTGCTGCAAGTATTGCAGAGTTACAATAATGAGGAAGCAAGTATTATCTTTGTGACCTTCTGTCATCTAAAGTTTTGGCGAGTAGCACCATAACAGTAATTGGAGCAAGGAAGACTCTAAGAGGCTGTTTGAAAAGTCATCTAATGTATGTTTGACTACTCTGGCTATCCTAGAAGTTGAACGAGATAATGGGGGTTCTGGAATTCGCGTTCGCTTCTGTAAGTTGCATTTAAGGCTCAAACTGACACTTTTCAAACAACCTCTAAGTCCCACTATTTGGTTGAACTTATACAATCTTTGAGATTAAACCAGTTGAATATCTAAATTAGTTTGAAAACCAATAGGCTTATTTTCTAGAATGGCAAATCTAGATTCTTGGAAGAACAGAGAACCATTTAGGGGATCATAACTGAAGTCGCTAATTGAAATAGCACCAAAACCTGCTTGAGAAATCTGGATTTTGTCACCTTCAACAGCTTTGAAATCTTTGATAATATCAACACCCTCTAATACATTGGTAAAAACAAATTTATCTGCACCTAGTCCCCCAGTGAGAGTATCTGCACCTAACCCCCCAGCAAGTGTATCGTTCCCGCTCTTACCAGAAAGTGTATCGTTTCCGCCATTGCCAAATAATACATTATTTTGCCTATCTCCAACAATGGTGTCACTTTGATTTGTACCTTTAACATTATCAAAGTTTATAAATTTGAATTCAACTGTGCCTATGTTAGGAACATTATTAATTACGAAACTTTGACTTTCAAGGTTAACGTTAACTGATGCATCTCCAACTACAAAGGGTGCTGAAGGAGCAATTGAGGCATCGATAGTGTTATTTGCAACGCTAGCATCAACAACAAGATTTTCAAAATTACCAAGTAAATCTCTACCTAGCCCACCACCTTTTTGAAGAGTTCCATCAATGAAGATGGTAGAGCTTACACCTATTTTGCTATAATCAGCCGTATCAGTACCATCTCCACCATTTAAGGTATCATTGCCTGCACTACCTCTAATAATGTCATTGCCGCCGCTACCAGATAATTCATTATCAACAGCATCACCAGTAATAGTGTCCTTTTGATTTGTACCAATTACATTCACAAAATTTTTCACACTGACTATTATTGGTGGCGAACCGACAACTCTAATTTCTAGTTTTTCTTTGGATAAATCAGCTACTATCGATACATTGGTACTGTCAGTAGTTGCATCAATAATATTAGTCTGTCCTCTAGCACCAATAACAGTTTCAAAGAAATCTCTAAACGTATCAGTTCCAATTACGCCTTTTTGAATCACCACTGGTTGAAGTGTTACAGGTTGTTCTAAGTTACTGTAATCAATGGTATCCCTACCATCTCCACCAGTAATCGTATCATCCCCTGCACTAGCGATAATTCTGTCATCCCCAGTAGTTCCGATCAAAATATCGTCCCCATCAGTACCTATAATTGTTGCCATAATCTTGCTTTACCTGTTTTTGATTAACTGCTGTATACTAACTTGTTATCAACTGTATTTTCTTGAAAAAATGTTGCAAAATATAGCTATTAACTAAGATTTCCCCGCAGACATTCTGCTCTGGAGCGACTACGACGTATGCAGAAACTCATGCTTTGCTGCGAATTCGGGGCAGAATCCGAGGTTTGATTTCTTGAAGGAATGCTGGAATGATGATCCGGCACTGATGATAATGATCAAGAAATTGTTGGCGAAATATCCGCAGTGGGGTGTTGTGATTGTGGATGGGGAATTGGTTGATTGAATGGGTAGCGATTACCCATTCATGCGGTGCCATTGGGTGATTTCTACCACAGGTTGCGCCTACAGGGATGCTCCCTAAGTCCCTGTAGGTGCAAATATACACAAAGAAAAATTATCCAAGAACCAATCTCCCTTTTCCACATCTCGTGAAAAGTCAGACACCTTGATAACCCGCAACTTGGGTTATTATGTTTTTGCAGATATGTGATGTCGTAAAAACCGCATGAACCATTTCTTAGATCGGAAACTCTCTAAACGCTTCCGCACCTTCGATGACGATCATAATGGCTTTATTGAGCAGAGCGACTTTGAGATGTCTGTTGCGCGTCTGGCTGAAGAGTTCGGTCATGATGAAGAATCCCCTGCTCGACAACGGCTGCTCGATGTTTGCTTAGGCTTGTGGCAGCACTTGTTGCAAGTAGCCGATACAAATATCGATGAGCGCATCAGTGAGGCTGAGTACAAAAGAGCGTTCGCGTTGGGACTGCTAGAAACCCCCGAAGCATTTGACCAAGCCTATATGCCCTTCCTTGAATCGATTATGGATATCGTTGACCAGGATCGTGATGGTCGGCTGACCGTCACTGATGAGATCCGATGGACTGGTGCTTTAATGCACCTTTGTGAGCAAGATTCCCGCGAGGTATTCCGTCACCTTGACAAGGACGAAGATGGCTTCATTACCACCCATGACCTGCTCGAAGCCATCCGCGCCTATTACTTTGACGACTCACTCGATTCTCCTGGCTATTGGCTGCTTGGTTCTCTCGATTCATAACCTTTAAAGACCTGCAACACGCTTATACATCTCGAATTTGTCAAAGATTGAAGGTATTACTGAAAGTCTAATGATTTCTAAACACAGAGATTGGGTGTAGAGTCAGGCGGTATTGGGATAATGCACTAGGAGCATAAACGCTCAAGGGCGGGTTGTCGCTTTCCATCGCTTATGTGAAGGAGGCAGTGCGAACGAAGATTGGGGTCAAGTCACCGTCAGCCTTTTTTGTCGCTGCTTGCAAAGAAGGTAGAAAGCCGGAGGCAGCACAGGTCAAGTCCAAGTCGAATGCGAAAGCTTTGTTTAAGTAAGCAAGGCAACAGAGGATTGCAATTGCAATGTTGGGGGAATATGTGTATGTGTATACGCGCCTTGGGTGAGGCGGTGGCGTTAGCCGAGATGATACGGTGGTATCCAATGCAGAGGTAGGGTTTATATAGGGTTTGCTGAAAAAGCAGGAGGCTGTAAAGCAAGGTTATTCATTGGTCTTTAAAGTCAGGTTAAACTAACAAAAAAGCATTTGCAATTATAAAAACACTCCTTGAGGATCTGTGTGACTTATCTTGATGGACTACTTTGGACACAACAAAGCTGGCTTGAGCAAGCCAGTAGTTGGATTAATTGGCGTTGCAGAATAGAAATATGAATTAGTGCGATCACTATGAAATGTCCAAGGTGTGCGTCAAGCCACATTCGCAAAAATGGTAAACAAAGAGGTAAACAAAACTACATTTGTGTGGAATGTGGTC
>NZ_JADEXT010000076.1:0-18482 GCF_015206985.1 Nostoc sp. LEGE 12447
AACAAGCGTCATTATTTAAATTACTACAAAAGGGGAATGAAGGGGCTGCCGACGGCAGCCCCTTCATTCCCCTCTAAAATGATTATCATTATTGGTGATGGAATAGTTTATTTTCTGGAAGTCCCTATCCCATTGCCCCCCGTCTGCCGTTGACCACGAGTAAGAGCGCCCAAGCTATCCAGCCTTCGAGCAATGGTTGAGATAAAGCGGCGTTCACCGATGACGTTAGTGGTAACAGGTCTGAACACGGGGGCTGATGCTTGGTTAGTTCTGTGCGATCGCCCCAACCCCTGGATTGCGTTGTCTGCTCTCCAGCCGGCTTCAAGCAGGTAGTGCGATCGCCGCCGCCGATTCACAGCATTTAGATCAGCATGATAACTCCTGCCTGTGCCGCCGGCATCACTGAAAATGAGGATTTGCTTGTCTCCCTGCATAAACGCAGCAGTTTCAGCAATATTCGCCCCACTGCCTCTAGAATCCACAAACAAACGTCCAGATTCATCTTTCAGAACTCGTTTACTGCGACCTGTGACTTCAGCCACTTGCTTATTACCGAAGTGCCACAGCAATTGTTCTAATGCACCAGGGATTGGATCAAGGCTTGCTAACTTATCGACTAAGGCATCTCTCAAGGCTACAGCTTCAATAGAAATAACTGGAGAGCCATCAGCGTCAAAGACTGGCTCGGATCTTTCTTCTCCATCAACGCCAGAATGGATGGAATGAAGATGAACAGGGAAAGCACTCATCAGGTAATCCATGAGGTATTCCCGTGGAGTCAGGTCAAGATTGAGATCCTGCCATTCGGAAGCCGGAACTTCATCAAGTCGTCGTTTCAAAAGTTCTTCATTAGTCGAAACTATTTGAATGACAACTGCAAGACCTTGGACTAAATCCTGCTCAATCGCTTTGATCAGGGTGGGGCATTTCATCCCGGTCAGCAGATGATTGAAGAATCTCTGTTTATGGCTTTCAAACTGCGACTTAGCAGACATCTTAGCAGCACGATTGTACGTTTTTGCGCCAGTTATATTGCAAGCTTCTAACGCTTTCTCTAAATTATTATGAATAACCTGAAAAGCATCGGAATAGCTGTTATAGCTTCGTTCCTGCCTCGGCGTTAAATCAATGTAGAGAGTTTGATACTCAACTCCCTCGAATGAAAGGCTCCGCGCCAGATACAGCCCCAAAGCCTTGAGATCCCTGGCTACGATTTCCATCGCAGCGATACCACCGCCCTCAATGGATTCCACAAAATCCTCACGGGAGGTAAACGGAAAATCTCCAGTCTGCCAAAGTCCCAGGCGATTGGCGTATGAGAGATTTGAGACTTTAGTTGCACCAGTCGCAGAAACGTAGATAACCCGTGCCTGCGGTAATGCGTTTTGCAACCTCAGCCCAACAATGCCTTGCTGGGATGCTGCAACCATACCGAGTTTACCCTCTTGAGCCATTGCATTGCCCATACTGTGGCACTCGTCATAGGCGATCGCTCCCTCAAAGTCCTTGCCTGCCCATTCAACAATTTGCTTGAGCCGACTTTTACCGTTCTTTTGAGAACGTAGAGTTGAGTAGGTGCAGAAGAGAATGCCTTGGGTGAAAGGGATGGGGTCGCCAAGCTTAATGTTGCTCAGGTCAATGATATCTTTCTCACTACCTCCAAGCGCACACCAGTCTCTACGTGCATCTTCAATTAATGCAGAACTTTTGGATACCCAGATTGCTTTTCTTCGTTCCTGACACCAGTTGTCGAGGATGATTCCCGCACACTGTCTTCCTTTCCCCGCACCTGTCCCATCGCCCAAGAACCAGCCACGACGAAATTTTACAGAATTTTCTCCGCTTTGTGCCGCTACAGTCACATTATCCCAAGAATCATCCACAATATAAGACCCAGACAGAAATTCACAGTGAGCCTGACCTGCGTAAATAACGCTCTCAAGTTGTGCTTCTGATAACAAGCCTTGTGTAACAATGTTTTGTGGGAGATGTGGTTTGTAAGTGGGAGCGGGGGGCAAAACAAGTGCTAGGGCTGCACTTTCGCACAGTAGGGACGGATGAGCTAAAGCATCTTTAATTCTGATTCGTTGTGGGCGATAGGTTTCATATAAAGTATCTTTGAGTCCTTCTGTAGCAGACCATTCGATAACCTCATACTCCAACACTACTACGTCGTCTGGAAGAAAGGAGACTGTTTTTGGTTGTGCAACTGTAATACGCTTTGGCAATTGAACGACAATTGCCTTCGCAGCAGCTTTGACTTTTTCTGAGCGTTCCCACAAAGATCGCTTAGGTAATTGCTCAATCAACGCTAGCAGTTCGGGCAAGTCCAAAGTTTCGGAAATACAAGGGATTTGCCTGTGATTATCAGCCGGGACTTTATCAATTACTGTGATTCTGGTGTCGATTTGTGTACCATGCTTTGAGTACACCTTGCCGTTAACCCCGACTGACATTAAAACTCGTGCCTTCTCCTGCCACTTAAGGAAAGTCTCTCGCCAGCTTGGGTTAGCCGGAGAGAACCAATTGGCTGTGATTGTTACCAATCGTCCACCGTCAGCCAGTCTTTGCAATGCCGAGTTGATATGCCTTTTTGTTGCGTCGGGATTGCGACTGCTGATTTTCGGGGATGACGAAAACGGTGGATTCATCAGCACAACTGAAGGCTGAGAAATACGCGCTAGGTAATCGTTAATCTGCTCCGCGTTTACTGAGAATAATGGTGTACCAGGGAATAATCGCCGCAGAATCTTCTCCCTATCGGGTGCAAGCTCGTTGAGCATCAGACTTGCACTGTGCAATTTAGCCATTTGTGCCAATAGGCCAGTTCCGGCACTTGGCTCCAGCACCAAATCAGTAGCTTGTATAAATCCTGCTTTGGCTACCAGATAAGCAAGCGGCAGAGGGGTGGAGAATTGCTGAAGCTGTACTGACTCTTCACTACGGCGAGTATGCGTCGGGCAGAGGGCTACTAACTTCTGCAATTCCAATAATACTGTTAGCGGCGACTCTAATAAAAGCTTGTAACCTTTTTGACGCAGATATAATATTTGCGCCACTTCAATAGCTTCGTAAGCGTCTTTCCACTGCCATGCACCGGACGCAGCAGTGCCTAGAAAGTAGCGATTCATCTGGGCTTGGATTGTCCTGGTGGAGATAGTCCGTTGCTCAATCAGTGATTTGGTGAGTTCTTGAGCAACGTTGAGGATTGATTGTCCGTAGTCCAGAACTGTTTCTAGGTCAAATAGAGTTCCTTGTGTGGCTATAAGGCTGACCATATCTATTATATGAATACATCACTTTCGCTTTGGCGTAGCCGTTTGAGCTAAGGACGTGTTAACTATAATTTTTTTGGTACTTTCCAGTTATCTTGCGTGGCTTGGTGGACTGGCGCTTAGTACTAGTTGAGGCGGATTTCTTAGACGTGGACGATTTTGCTTTAGTCCGCTTGGGTTTGATCGGTTGTACTTTGGCAGGTGGGAGTAGTCGGAGTCTGGGGAAAGGGATTATAACTGCTGGCGTGAGAACAGAATGGTGAGGGGATTGTGGTTCTAGAGTCCAGGGGTCAGAAATCTTCTCAAATGCGATCGCCTTTGGAGTAGGTTGTGGGGAAGTTGCAGAAACTGTGGGCTGTTCAATAACTGGTGGTTGCCATTCGAATGGCGGTAAGGGTACAACCCACAAACTATCCATGAAATCGAAAACCATCAGCGCAAGAAAGCTGATAACGACTGCTTGGATCGTCAGCGTGAGAGTAGCTTGGATATCCATGATTAACTCCAAATGTTTGTGATTTTTCAATGTAGTGAGGCGTTGCAGTTGGGTTTGGTCGTTGCAACTCTCACTCTGGCTTTGGCGTAGCCATGAAAATTCCCATTCACAAAATGGGTGATTATGTTTACCCAGAGTATTGAAATTTTCTTAGCAAAGGCTAAGATCCAAAAAGTTACTAATTGCAATAGGCAATGGCAAGCAAAGAAATCCAAGTCCGAGAGTACACCGTCAGAGCGCACAAGCGGGAAATTCACACCCGTGTTTTCAACTTCGTCTGTAAGCAATGCGAACAACCCACACAACGAGAAACCTTTGGGGTTCGACCTCTATATTGCGAGAAATGCCGTCCGCCTCAACCTCCGAAGCAATCGAAAGTAGCCCCTATAGGCAAGAGGAAACCCAGAGCGATGAACTATAAAAGTGGGAAGGATATAGCTGGGTAGGTTTGTTTACCTAGCGTCTAGGCATAATCTGGACAGCCAAAACTACATCGTCATGTATGGGAATCGCGTATAGTAACAAATTGCCCATAGAGGAAATAGTTGCGCGATGCGGGCAACCAGCAGGGCTGTGAATCAAGATTCATTCGCATTTGGTGAGATATAGTTGTAGATATTTTCAGTTGCCACGGGCCAAGTTTGGGGGTCATTTAGTTAAACTTATGACCATGCTTACAAGGTGCGCCTCGTCCTTTGTGAGTAGCGGGTATACCCCATACACATCGGTTAAGAATGAGGATTAAATTAGAACCATAACTTTTTTCTGGGGGTATAGCACTGAAATATTTCTATGGAGGAAATCTGGAAGTTAATAAATCCTCATTCTTTAGATGCTAAACACAACAATAGTCCTGCGTCAATCTTCTCCGTGGCTTGGACAAATTTTGTGAAGACAAGTGCTTTGGTCATAAGCGGCAAGTGGTCTTTTATCTAACTCACGAGTTACAAGTTTTAAGTTGGAATGCGGCAATACTAGTTGACGTTTCAAAGCTTGCGACCTTTTTTGATACAGCTAGACTAAATTTCCCCCTTCTCCAATTAAAGAGATAGGGGGTGATTTTTCAGCGAATGTTTTTATAACTACCCCTGATGCAAAGAACTTTTTGTGTGGTGGCATTGCCAAGGTAATTAACATCTTTCCCAATCTACTAATTTTTGGCTACGAAAGCGGACAGGAAATCACCAAATTGAGACTTTGAATTTTGAGCCACTGGGTTCCCTGAGAATCTAGGCAAGAGAAATTTAAGGGATTTTGCTGTTCAAACGATTTATTTTTCGTATTAACGATATCATTTAATTCGCTACTTTTATGCTATGTATTGTACTTATTAAATACATAAAGCTTATCAATTTATCGTAGTATTTAAATATCCAAAGTAGGCTATAAACACAATCTTAAAAAGAGAAAAAAGTATTTTTAGTTACAACTAATAAAATCAAATTGCTATAAAGCATTGTTATAAAGTTTTCACATTTCTGAAATTTTTTGAGCTTGCCCGAGGCCAAAATAAATAACAGGTAAAGTACTCAGGTATAAAATGTAAGTTTCATTAATATTAATTATTAATTTAAAAACAAAAAATATTTGCATTTAGTTCTTTAGAGAGATATGTTTAATTACAAGTAATGATAATAATCGCTGGCTAAAAAAGGCCACGAGTAAAAGCCGAGTAAATAGCATACTCGGCATACCAGGAGTGTTTATCGATGTCCAGTGAATTCAAGATAAATGCAAACCGCGAAAAGGTTTTACAACAAAGTTTTCATGGCTTAAAATCACACTGTCTTTCTTTTGGAGAAGTTTTAGCACAATCTTTTGCCGTAATCGCACCGACAACTATCCCTGCATCTAATGTCGGTTTAATTGTTGCCCTTTCGGGTAACGGCGCTTGGCTAAGTATGATTATAGGCTTAGTAGGGCTGGTATTTGTTAGCATCAACATCAATCAATTTGCTAGCCGTTCTGCTTCACCTGGTTCTCTTTATTCTTATATTGTCAAAGGTCTTGGTCCGACAGCAGGTGTGATCTGTGGTTGGAGTTTGGTTTTGGCTTATCTATTTACTGCAATGTCGGTGTTATGCGGTTTTGCCAACTTCAGCAGTGTATTGATTGGTCATTTAGGAATTCACCCATCTAGCATCACCTTACTAGCAGTAGGTGCAGGAATCGCCTGGTATGCAGGTTATAAAGATATTCAACTATCAGCCGTTGCCATGCTATGGATGGAGGGTCTATCCATCGCATTAATCGGAATCTTATGTGCGATCATTTGGGCACACCACGGTTTTGCATTAGATATAGCCCAGCTAACTTTGAGCGGTGTTCAACCAGGTAGCCTAGCAACAGGACTTGTACTGGTAATGTTTGCCTTCTCAGGGTTTGAAAGTGCGACGACCTTGGGTGATGAGGCAAAAAGCCCGTTGAAAACTATTCCTCGGTCAGTTTTAGGAAGTGTAATCCTTGCAGGTTTATTCTATATCTGCACTACATATATTGAAGTCTTAGCATTTCGCCACTTAAGAGTAGACATTACCCACACTGAAGAACCTCTAGGTTATCTCTCGCAACAAATAGGTTTAGGCTGGCTAGGTCAATTAGTTGGCTTAGGTGCGTTGGCTAGCTTCTTTGCTTGTGTCTTGGGAAGCATTAATCCCGCTGCGAGAATATTCTTTTTGATGGCGCGTCATGGATTGTTTTATGCCAAGTTAGGCAATACACACACATCGAATAAAACGCCTCATATTGCAGTTACGATGTGTTCGGTCTTGACATTTTTGATCCCATCGGTGATGGCTTTATTTCAAATCAAACTCTTTGAGAGTATGGGTTATCTAGGTGCGATTGCTAGCTTTGGATTTGTCACCGTTTACATTTTAATTTCTATTGCCGCACCAATTTACCTCTACAAAATTAACAGCCTTCATCGCAGAGATATTATATTCTCTTTTATAGCAATAGGATTTATGTTTATTCCATTGTTAGGCAGCGTGGGAATTCCTGGTAGTAAAATGTTTCCAGTCCCAGAAGCTCCTTATAATCTTTTTCCTTACCTCTTTTTAATCTACATTTCTACTGCTTGCGGTTGGTTCTTTTTTCAAAGACTTCGCTCTCCAAAAATGGTAAACAGAATGGTTAAAGCTATCGATGCAATTCACATCAGATTTGACCGTGATCGCTACAAATAGTTAATTATTACTTGCTCGTACTCATTCGTCATTTTTCCAAGTTAAGTAACAAACAATGAACGATGACAAATAACAAAACTAATATCTAAAACTGTGCAATGGAAGAATTAATTACTGCAATTCCTATAGGGATAACAGCTTTTACGGCAACTAATCTTGATGATTTAGTAATTTTTTCGCTTTGGTTTTCACAAATAAATAACAATTTTTGTTCGCGACATATTGTTATCGGTCAGCTCCTCGGATTTGGCATTTTAGTAATTGCCAGTCTTACTGGTTTTTTAGGTGGTTTAATCTTAGCAAAACACTGAATAGGGCTACTTGGATTAGTTCCCATAGCAGTTGGTTTTAGTAGTTGGCTTAATCAAGAAAGCGGCGATTCAGATGCAGAAGATGAACAATTACAGCAATTTAGAACTTCTCCTTTTGCCAGTCTCCTTTCACCACAAACTTATAATGTGGCTGCAATTACTGTCGCCAATGGTAGTGATAATATAAGTATCTATACGCCATTGTTTGCTAATAGCAGTCTTATAAGACTACTAATAATTATCGTCATCTTCTTTTTGCTTGTAGGAGTTTGGTGCTATGCCAGCTACAAACTAATCAGCCAAAACAATATTGCGGATGTCCTTAATCGTTATAGTAGTAATCTTGTACCCTTTATTTTGGTTGGATTAGGAGTATACATCATTTTGGAAAGTGGTGCGTTGAATTCACTTGCTTTAGTAGCCAGTTGTATCTGCCTCATGCTTATAGTCAAAAAATATAAATCTAGGGCACAAGTTGAAGATAACTAATTTAGGCTAAAAGCAAGGAAAATAATGATATCTAGACTTGTCAATTTCCTAGTTACAGTTGCCGCTAAGTCATCACGAACGTTTTAAATCTTTGCGTCCGAATTTTTTTACTCTTTGTAGAAATTGGTTGGGCATGATTTTGATTGATAGTGATTGAGGGCAAGTACTAAAACCATCTAAATCAGTTTTAACAATCAACCAAAACATCTTCAAATTCTGACAACTTTTAAGCATTATCAGGAGAAATATATGAAATTCTTTAAGACTGTTTTATTAGTCTTTACACTCTTAGTAAATTTTTTGATTGTCCAACCTTCTTGGGCTGACCCTCCAATACTCACACAAACACCTGACTATGCTGAAGTCAAACAAGCGTCTCTACAGATAGAATATTTTTAAGAGGTTTAACCTGTGAATATTTTGGAATTCTCTTTATTAGTTTGGGTGGGTTCATTTACCGCTGGTTTAATAGGTGCATTAACTGGTTTAGGTGGTGGAGTGGTCATTGTTCCCCTATTAACTTCGGTATTTGCTGTTGATATCCGTTATGCTGTTGGTGCTTCTTTAGTATCTGTAATTGCTACTTCTTTAGGGGCTGCATCTACATACATTAAACAAGGTTATACCAATTTAAGATTGGGAATGTTTTTGGAAGTAGCAACAACAATAGGAGCTATACTTGGAGCTATAATTGCTACTAAAGTTTCCGTGAAAGCTCTAACAATCTTTCTAGCAATTATCCTACTTTATTCTGCCTATCTCTCGCAACAACCTAAGCACCAAGAACCAGAAAATGAAACAGAAGATGCCTTCGCAAATTATTTAGAACTGAATAGTTCTTGCCCAACACCAGATGGATTTATTCCTTATCAAGTTCATGCTGTTCCAGGTGGGTTTGCTGTCATGTTCATATCGGGAATAATTTCAGGATTACTTGGTATTGGTTCGGGTGCATTTAAGGTTTTGGCAATGGACAACGTTATGCGTATTCCATTTAAAGTCTCTACAACCACCAGTAACTTTATGATTAGTGTGACAGCAGCAGCTTCGGCAGGAGTTTATTTAGCTCGTGGTTATATTGATCCTGGGCTGTCAATGCCTGTAATGCTGGGAGTCCTACCTGGAGCTTTTTTGGGTGCAAGAATTCTTGTAGGTGCTAAAACCCAAGTTTTAAGAATTATCTTCAGTTTTGTATTAACAGCAATGGCGCTGAAGATGGTCTACAACAGTTTGATTGGGGTATAATCAATGGTTTATTTTGATTTATTTCGGCGTTCGTTTCCTTTAAATCTATCTAAAAGTGAAGTTGTTGTAGAACCTTTACAGACAGAAGAAACAGATAGCGATATAACAGCTTTAAAACAGCTTGCTAAAAATGCTGATATTCCTCTTAATTCAAACAAAAGTTTTCCTAAAAATCAAAGCGAACAAAAGTTTTATAATTTTGTGGGCAACTTGCTCAAATTTGGTGTTTTAATTGCTAGTTTTATAGTCTTATTTGGCGGCATAATTTACTTAATTCATCATGGATGTGAACCTGCTAGATATCAATTTTTTCGAGGAGAACCATCTTACTTACGCTCTCCCAACGGTGTGCTAAAAACGATGTTTTTAGGAAGTGACAGAGCAATTATTCAACTAGGAATATTACTCCTCATTGCTACTCCCATTATACGTGTAATAATTTCCTTTTTTGCTTTCCTGACACTGCGAATATGGAGTTTTGTCCTCATTACACTGTTAGTCCTTACTAGTTTGATTTATAGCCTTGTAGGTGGTTATTTATAAGATTTTTATCATCTTGCTCTACAGAATGGGTTAACCTCTAAGCTCGAAATTATCAGATTTAATGAAACTTCACTCTTAAAAAATGCTGGGTTATGGCTTCGCCTAACAAATGCTACAAAATATTGAACATCACTAACTTTGTGAGAGTATGCAACTCCCAAATTTTCACCTAGTGCGATCGCAGTTAAACTACAGGCTGTAAGTGTCGGACGCGAGGCATAACTTCTTGGGCAAAGCGGGTCATTTCTCGTGCAAAGGGATTGAATTGCAACATAAATGTATCGATACCTGCATCGGCAAAAGCAGCTATTCTGCTGGCAACTGTGTCGTAGCTACCAACCAAGCCTGCGGCTGTACCACCATTGCCACCAACCGCAGGATTTTTAACGGAGAGTTTGAACATGGCGACTTCTGGGTCAACTCCTTTAGCAACATTTAACTTATATTGTTCTTCCAACTTTTGCAGTGCCGTGAGTCGCTCTAGTTCTGCTTGCGCTTCTTCGTCTGTAGCCCGCGCAATGACAAAGGCTGAAAGACCAAAGCGGACTGGTTGGGGTAGGAAACGTGGTCGGTTCAAAACTTGTTTAATTACTTGGCGGACATCTTCAATTGGCTGACCGTTGATTTCTTCAAGCCGCACACTCGTGACTTCCAGTCATGAGTTAGGCGCTCTATATTAGGTGTCACTTTGTGTTAAAATTGAAAGGTATTCAGCAAATTAAAGAAATTGTCATCCATCCAAAAAGCATTTAAAGTTACTCTCATACCGACACACAATCAAGAGGTCTTAATCAACAAGACGATTGGTTGTGCAAGATATGTGTATAACCGCTTTTTGGCACTAAGACAAGAGTTATATACGACTGAGCAGAAAACCTTAAACTACAATGCTTGTAGTCAAAAGCTAACTATACTCAAGAAAGAAATTGAATGGTTGAAAGAAGTAGATAAGTTTGCCTTACAGAATTCACTCAAGAATTTAGAGACAGCATACAAAAACTTTTTTGCTGACTTAAAGAAGATGAAAGGGAAAAAGGGTGTAGGCTTTCCTAAGTTTAAAAAGAAGCATGGATGTAAACAGTCTTACAAAACTAACCTGACCAACGGTAATATTCAGGTAATAGATAATCGTTTAAAGCTTCCAAAGTGTGGATGGGTAAAGTTTCATAAGTCGCAAGACGTTACCGGAAAGCTTGTAAATGTTACGATAACTCGGACTTCTTCTGGTAAGTATATTGCTAGTATCTTGTGTGAAACTGAGATAGAAAAATACCCTGAAGTTGTTCAAAATATTGGTTTAGACTTAGGGGTTAAGTCTTATCTTGTTACTAGTGACGGTGAAGTTGTAGATAATCCTAAATATTACAGAACTCAAACTCGTAAGTTACGTAAAGCTCATAAAAAACTATCCCGTAGTGCAAAAGGTAGTAACAACCGAGTTAAAGCGAAAATCAAGCTGGCTCGTACTTATGAACGAATTACAAATTTGAGAGATGACTTTCTGCACAAGTTATCAACTCGTCTAATCAAGGAAAATAGCATTATCTGTGTTGAAGATTTGCGAGTTGCCAACATGGTGAAGAACCACAAATTAGCATTGAGTATTTCAGACGCTAGTTGGTCTAAGTTCATTACCATGCTCGAATATAAAGCTTTATGGCATGACAGACTTGTGCAGAAAATCGGCACGTTTTATCCCTCCTCCCAAACTTGTAACTGTTGTGGTTTTATTAATCCACTAGTCAAGGATTTAAACTTGCGTGAATGGTGTTGCTCTAGTTGCAATAGCTATAATTTGAGGGATAAAAACGCAGCACTGAATATATTAAGCGAAGGTTTGAGATTATTAACCGCCGTCGGTACGCCGGAGGTTATAAAAAACGCCTGTGGAGAACTCGTCAGTCCTGAAGTGATTCCGGCAGAGATCATTGAAGCAGGAATCACGCGACTTTCAGTCGTGTGAGGTTCAAGAAGTAAACATCGGCTTGTTGGGCTGCTAAAATCTGTGCTGGGTCTGATGCTCCTCCCAGGTAGATATGAGGATAGGGTTGAGCAACAGAGAAGGGTCGAAGGCTCAAATCTTGGATTTTGAAATATTCACCCTCGAAGTCCACTCTCTCACCGCTCCACAAATCTCTAACAACCTGCAACCATTCACCAGAATAGCGATAACGTTCATCATGGGGAGGAAAAGGGATATTACCATTTCTGGGCGAAACCAAGCACTAATTAGGTTTATGGCAAAACGTCCACCACTAATTGCATCAATTCCCAAAGCCATTTTGGCTAGGACAGCTGGATGAAATAATAAAGGTTTAATCGCAGCAATAATTTCTATACTTTCCGTAGCTTCAGCCAAGGCTGCACAAGCTGTCCAAGTTTCCAACTGTTCTAAATCCAGACTACGGGGATTGGCGAGGTGCTGTGCGACTAAGGTTGTGACATATCCTAAACGTTCTGCTTCTAATACTAGCGATCGCGTGCGTTCATAACTAGCATCAATCGGTTCATCTGGCGTATCGAGAGGGCCAAAGTTACCCCCAACTGGAACCCAAATACCGTAGCGTGGTTCTGACATTCTTGCCTCTAAATTAAGTGGGGACTGGGGAGATACACCTTGTTTTTTATCCTCATTTATGCGAATTTAATAGTATCATACGGTAAGTCTACCGAATTAACGTATGATTATTCTAGGTGCAAAAATAAAGTTTTAGTGCTGACTACAAAGGTTCTAGAAAGCTATGTCTGAACCACGCTATGGGATTTGGATTCCCGTTTACGGCAACTGCGGTGTGATGAACCATCCTCTTGAACCTTGTGATGCTAGTTACTCACGAGCCAAGAATTTAATCCAATTGGCCCAAAGGTGCGGGTTTACTACAACTTTAATAGCGCAACATATTATCAATCCCAGGAATCAAGAACTTGACCAACTAGAAACCTGGACAGCAGCAGCAGCGCTGGCAGAAGCAACCAACTCTATCGAGATTATTGCAGCTGTTAAGCCATTACTGTTTCATCCCGCCGTTTTAGCAAAGATGGCTTTAGGTATTGATGCAATCAGTCACGGACGTTTTGCGATTAACTTAGTCAGTGCTTGGTTCAAGCCAGAAATGGAAAAAGCGAGGATAAATTTCCTTCCCCACGATGAGCGTTATCGTTATTCGGATGAATGGATTAGAGTTGTCAAAGCTTTGTGGAGTGGAGAAAAAGTCAACTTTCACGGTGAATATTTTCAGATTAATGATTTGAAGTTCAATCCCCCACCCATAGCCAAACCACATCCGCGTATATATGTGGGTGGAGAGTCAGAACCAGCCCAAGAACTAGCCGCAAAAGAAGCGCATACATTTTTCCTCAATGGTCGTCCCATTGAAGTCATCCGCGAAACCATTGCGGCTGTTACTCAAAAAACTCGCTCTCGCTCCCAACCTCTGGGCTTCGCTATGTCAGCTTTTGTGATTGCTCGACCAACAGATGAAGAGGCGGAAGCGGAATATCAAAACCTCAGAGCAATGATACTAGCACAAGACGATCGCTCAGAATTATTCAAAGGAGTAGATTCTGAAGTTATTATGTTCAAAAACATGGCTAAGTACCCTGGTGTGGGGAGCAATGGCGGTACAGCAGCAGGATTGGTTGGTAGCTATGAAACTGTAGCCCATCGGATTGCTGAATTTACCAAAGTAGGAATTGATACTTTTATGCTGCAATTCCAGCCTTTTACCACAGAAATGGAGCGTTTTACTGCGGAAATTATACCAAGAGTGCGAACGTTAATAGTAGATAGTGCAGCGATGTCTGTGACGAGCTGCGCCCACACCAATTAGAAAATAGGGGCTAGTACCGCAAGGCGGAATTAAAATTTAAAAATGAATACAGTATAAGGGTTTCGTTGATTTGGAATGATTGGTTTATTTCTGCCGTGTTGTACTAAAGGCTAAGAATTTTATAGAGGAATGGTTGTTGTCGAGTGCAGTCGTTGGCTTGAATATGTTACCAGATGTAATCGCCTAAAGGCTGGAAACATTCTTCAACTTTGTAGTGTCAAAGTCGCGTCACCCAGAAACAATAACTGCTTCACCACTCACCAACATAGATTTTCCACAGGATATTCGGAGATAGAAACTAATGATTAAGAGTCCAGAGAAACTTGCAGATACGACAATTCAGTTTTCGGCTCCTGTAAGAGCAAACTCACTGGAACTCCAGCAGCTTTTTGATTTTATTGCTCTGGGGGCAAGTGAGCGTGATCGCGATCGCATCCTTCCTTATGATGTAGTTGAATTGATCCGGCGTTCCCGGTTGGGTGCATTGCGAATCCCTGTTGCCGAAGGTGGTGGTGGTAGCACGGCACGCGAACTGTTTGAGGTCGTGATTCGGCTGGGGGATGCCGATCCAAATGTCGCTCACATTGTGCGGAATCATTTCTCTGTAACAGAGCGAATTTTGCGTTCTAATCGCACCCAAAGGAATCAGCGATGGCTCAAAGCTGTCGTCGATGGCGCGATTATTGGACTCGCTTCAACCGAACTGGAAGTTAAGCGAGCTGGTGGCGGTCAAGTCGTGAATACAAAATTAACATCTGATGGCGATGGCTATCGTCTAAATGGGACTAAGTATTATAGCACTGGCAGCCTTTATGCAGACTTGATATTCGTGCGTGTGCTAGTACCCGATGGCACAACAGCGTTTATACTCATTCCTACCAACCGCGAGGGGATTAACCTTGTAGATGACTGGGATGGCTTCGGGCAAAGGCTTACTGGCACTGGAACGACAACATTCACAAATGTCCGTGTAGAGACTGATGAAGTATTTTTTGAGACAGATAAAGACAAAGACAACTTACCATATAATATTGTCCCGCAATTATTCTTAACAGCAATTAATGCTGGCATTATTCGCAGCGTTCTGCGTGATGCTACAGCCCTCATCCGTAACAGACCCCGGACTTTCTACCATGCTGTATCCGAACAAGCTTCAGAAGACCCAATATTGCAACAGACTGTTGGGCAAATTGCCGCCAATGCCTTTGCGGCCGAAGCGATCGTTTTGGCGGCGGCTGATGGTCTTGATCGCCTCCCTGCTGCCCAAGCTCAGGGTGAAGAGGCAGAGACGGCTACGGCACTAGCAACTTCTCTGAGTGCATCCAAAGCCAAATTGATTGTTGATGATTTGGCTCTACGTTCAGCCACTTTGCTGTTTGAAGTTGGTGGGGCTTCCACAACAAAGAAAAGCTCCAACTTTGATCGTCACTGGCGCAACGCCCGCACCTTGTCCTCACACAATCCAAATCATTTTAAGGCTCGTGCGATCGGGGACTACGAGATCAACGGTACACCATTGCCGCAACGAGGATTCTTCTAATTTTGTTCAGATCCCTAACTTCTAACCTACGGAAAACCACTTTATGAGTATTTATCAGAAGGTGGGGCTTTGGCAGCTAATCAAAACCGTTGAGAGGAATTATGAGTGCAATTGATACTACTTCTTTGAAAGCAAGTAAGAAACTTTTTACATGGTGGGTATATCTACCTTGGTTGCAATATTAATAGGCTTACGTTTGGGCTTGTTGCTAGTCATAACAGGCCCTGGAAACTTGCTAGATTTTCCGCAAGTGCATAAAGTGCTGGGTGCGCTCGTCAATACTGGACGTTCATTTCCTTTTATTATTCTGCTTGTCTCTCTATAAATACTACGGTAAATCGATCAATTTAGTGTATTATAATCATTATTATCAGAGATATGGCTGCTTAAACTGCTAAAAACTGATACCAAGGAGTCAATTGTGGTGAATTATTTAAAAGAACACTGCTTTGAGTACAAACAAAAATTTTCTGCTAGTACAATCTTTGTGATCGCAGTGTCTTTTCTTGGTTTGATAGCTTCTGGTTGTATTCAACAAACAGCTATCAATGCCACAATTAACTCAGATTCCTCTTCAAAAACTCTCACTACCAAAACTACAGAGAAAAACAGTGTAATTCGCTTGGGCTACCAAAAAGGTGGGATTATTCCCATTGCGCGTCAACGAGGTGAGTTAGAGCGTCAGTTAGCCACACAAAAGATTAAAGTTGAGTGGAGTGGACCATTTGACCGTTGCGCTACGCTTTTAAGTTCTCTCAATGGTAATCGAGCGGATATTGGCGGCTGTGGTGATATTCCTTCGATTTCTGGAATTGCTGCCAGACAGCCTCTTTGTATTGGCTTTGTACAACGTCCTAATCCAGATTCTTTAAGTAATGCCATCTTAGTTCGTGGTGATTCCTCCATTCGTAAACCGACTGATTTAGTAGGTAAGAAAGTTGCAGTTAATCAAGGTGGTGCGGGCGAATATCTGTTATTAAAAGTTTTGGAAAAAGAAAATATTTCTTCATATAAAGTCCAGCGAGTTTACTTATCACCGAATGATGCTGCACCTGCTTTATATCAAGGTTCTGTTGATGCGTGGGCAGTTTGGGAACCTTATATTTCTATTGCAGAATTAGAACATAAGGCACGGAGAATTACCACTACACACCCTGCTCCTACCTACGGCATTATGGTTGTTCGTAGTGATGCAGCTAAAGAAAATCCTGTCGCAGTGAAAGCTGCTCTCACTGCTTTGAGTGAGGATGGTGAATGGTTAAATCAACATACTAATGCTGCATCAGATTTTCTAGCTAAAGAGCTAAAACTTTCTGATGCAGTAGCCAAGCAAGTGACTAAAAATCGAGGTCCAGAGTCTTACGTATTTCCTAATAATGGGGATATAGCCAAGCTTCAGAAAACAGCTGACTGGTTACTAGAGCAAAAAATTATTTCGCAACGAGTAGATATTACAACGGCAGTGTGTCCGTTAGAAACTACCGCCGCTAGGTAGCAAAGATACAGTATTTGAGAAACAGCAGTTTTAACAAAGATATTGCCAAATGCCAATAATTGCAGCAAGAAGTAAAAAGCTAAATGTCAAAATCAACTTATTTTTCATCAGGGTAAAAATATGTTTTATGGAATAGAAAGAGAATTATTAAATGGAGTACCTTGGTTATTTGGGCAACAGTCTCAATTACCACATCATCTCCAATTAACAGATCACGAAAAATATGAGATACGTGATATTTGGGAATTACCACCACAAGAATCTGCTCATCGTGAGCGTGTTCTTAAGGAGAAGATAAAAGGGTTTGGGATTTTCAGCAAACTAAAAAGTTTTTCTTTAAAAGCTATTACTAATAAATAAAGATAAGCGTTATCAGCTATTCAAATTAATACAAAATTTCAACTAATTTGCAATGTGCAGTACAGCTTTACAGGAGTAACTTCTTTCAAGTCTTTTGGTGATATCAGCACCGCTTCGCTAACAGTCAGTAATCATTTATTTGTAATACTTAATATTAGAAAAACTAATAATTAGTTTATCATGATATTATGCTTTTCAATATCACTAATTTCGATAAAATCTCATTTCATCCTCAAATATCGATATGACAACAACAACTGACCTCGATTTTGCCGCACGTGAGGCGTTGCGCCTACTCGGGCCCGATCCCGAAAACTGGGTGAACGATCGCTCAGGTATTGACCACAATGTGACGATAGTAGGTGGTAGTGGCAGTGGCTGCACCTTCGCATTTGCCCTGCGGCGTGCCGGCATTGGCCGCGTGACAGTCATCGATGAGGCTCTTGACGAAGCCCATGCAGGCGTGTGGCTGACGCGGGCGCGGATGAAAAAGCTACGCACACCGAAAAACCTGCCAGGGCCAGAACTGGGCATTCCGGCGCTATCATTTCAAGCTTGGTACGAGGCGCGGCAAGGTGTTGAGGCATACGCAGCGATTGACCGCATTCCACGAGTGGCGTGGTCTGAGTACCTCAGTTGGTATAGGCATTTTCTGGACATTCCAGTTCGGTATCAGACGAAGTTGGTGCGGATTGAGCCGGACGCAGATTTCTTTCGTCTACACTTAGAAGTGAACGATGTGGCGCAGGTGGAAACCACACGTAAAATTATCTTCGCCAACGGTGTAGCCGGCACTGGTGGCCCAAATATACCGCCTGTATTAGCATCTCTGCCACGCACCTTATATGCACATACATCTGATAAAATCGACTTCAACAACCTACGTGGCAAAACAGTAGCAGTGCTGGGTGCTGCGGCCTCGGCCTTTGATGCGGCAGGAGTGGCATTGGAATCAGGCGCTAAGGCAGTACACCTGTTCGCACGACGGCCAGCGATCGCATCTCTGCCAGTGAATCGCCTCCGAGGTTATCCTGGTGCTTACTATAACTATCCGCAACTACCTGATGCAGCTCGCTGGTTCCAAGCTTGGCGGTTTAATCAGGTTGGCTCTACACCACCACCAGACGCAATCGAGCGGGTAATAGCGTTTTCTAACTTTCACCTGCACCTATCCGCACCGTGGAAATCTGCTCACAACCAAGGCGATCGCATCGTTGCTCAAGTAAATGATGATGTTTTCGAGTTCGATTTTGCGATCGCTGGTACTGGCTACTTTGTTGACCCGACAAGGCGGCCGGAACTCGCCGAATTTGCACATCACATCGCCCTATGGCGCGATCGTTATGAAGCCCCAGCCGACCAGCGTGACGAGCAACTCAGCACCCACCCTTACCTTGGCAGTGCCCATGAATACCAAGAGAAAGTACCTGGCAATGCCCCCTACCTGAAGGATATCCATGTGTTCAATCCTGCTGGCTTCGTAAGCTTCGGTTTGCCCATCGGCGACGTACCCAGCATTCGACGCGATGTGCCAGCTGTAGTGGCACGCATCAGCCACGACTTATTCTTTACTGACTGGTCACTAGACTTGTCGCTAAATAAAAGTTAAAAAATGATGAAATGAAATTCTAGACTTCGCTTATCAAAATTATGCAGCCATTAAGTAGAAATTCCAAAGTCCGGCTGCAATCAGCATGAAGCGATCATCTA
>NZ_JADEXT010000015.1:0-155088 GCF_015206985.1 Nostoc sp. LEGE 12447
GGAGGTTATCTTGAACATCGACATAAAACCCCTATTGGTATCCAGGTACTATGGCGAGGTTGGTTAAAATTACACGACCTCTGTGAAGGTTGGCAGCTTGCAAAAGAGACTTAACGGTAAAAGTCAGGTCGTTGATGATGTCGCCACCAATCCGATATTTTCTGTCACCGCAGACAGAGCCGACAATAAGGTTAAAGGTTCAAAGTGGACGCTGAATTGTCCCGAACGGCTAAAAGCCTCAGTCCCTTGCCCTCGATCCCAAACGGCTAAACCATCTGCGAGGAAAAGCATATCAAATTTACCCCGTTCAGCCGTTTGTGCCAGCTGCTTGTAATGTTGGAAGTTTAGACCTCCATCAGCTGGGGTGTTGGGATGTCGCCATGCTGCAACGTGATGACCACTACCGGGTAAAAATGCTCCAAGTTTAAGTTGTTTTTTCGTACTCATGTTTCTATTTGCGACGGCGTACTCATGCTTTTTTCGTTCTCTTGTTTGGAACAAGAAAATCTTAGTTATTAGACTTAAACACTCCTGGGACAGCAAGCAATTCGGCTGCTGAAAAACCGAGGGCATTGGGCAACATCCCATGCCCAATGCCCCATGCCCAATGCCCAAGTATTACGCAGTCACCGCCTCACGTCGGTTGTACTCAGAAGCGTCTCCTTTGATGGCCTCACTTTGTTTCCCATCGATACCAACGGGGAGGTCGCCGACAATTGTCACGCGTTGAACGTGGCGGGGCTGATCGCCATAATCTGCGATCGCATAATGTTGAGTAGCCCGGTTGTCCCAAAAGGCTACGTCACCAACTTGCCAACGCCACCGGACTGTGTTTTCAGGACGTGTGATGTATGCTTGCAACAGCCGTAGAATGTCATCTGATTCAGTTGTTGATAAGCCACGGAACTGGCGCACAAATCCGCCGATGAATAGCCCACGCTCTCCAGATTCGGGATGGATGCGTACAACTGGGTGCAGAGTCTCGTATACAGTCGAGGTAAAGACAGCCCGATGAGCTTTGACATCTTCAGGTAGGTCGAATCCAGTTGCATAATCGTAGGCGTTGCTATGTACTGCCCAAAGTTGGTCTGCAAGATTACGCAGATGGATAGGTAAATCTTGGTAAGCAGTCACGGAGTTTGCCCAGATTGTATCGCCACCAGTCGGCGGAATATCAAGCGCTCGTAAGATAGAGCCGAGAGGAGGACGGTCTACAAATGTCACATCGGTATGCCAGTTATTGGCGCGGGAAGTAGTGCGGCCATAGTTCAAGTCTAAGACTTCTGGGTTTTCTGGCAGCGATGGTACAGTGGGGTGGGCTGTAGTAACTTCACCGAAACGACGAGCGAAGGCTACCTGTCCATCAGCATCCAGTTGTTGCTGATCCCGGAAAAAGATCACTTTGTGTTTGACTAGAGTCTTGCGAATATCGCTGATGATGTCATCGCTGAGGTTAGAACTCAGATTAACACCAATAATTTCAGCACCAATACGTCCTGCAACTGGTTTGATATCAAAGTATTGAGAACCCATGTTTTTATCTCCAATAAATTTATGTTTGGGACTAGCCTTTTCAAGTTGGGTGAAAATTTGCCTACAAGAAACTCCTCTTTAACCTCTTAACTCTGTGTTCTCTGTGCCTCTGTGGTTAAAGAAAAGATTTTTTAACCGCAGAGACGCAAAGGGCGCAGAGAGAAAAAAGAGATTTTAGAAGTCACCTTGAAAGGGCTAATGTTTTTACTCAGAGGTTGTTTGAAAAGTGTTTCGCTGTGACTTTAGGCACTTTAGATCCCCCCTAACCCCCCTTAAAAAAGGGGGAACCGGAATCAAAGTCCCCCAATTGATCAGGGGATTTAGGGGGATCTAAAATTTTTGATACCGACAAGAGGACTTTTCAAACATCCTCTTAGGTCGTCAGCAGTCATTCAATTTTGGATTGAAGGAAAAATCTGCTGATTTCTGATTCCTTTCATCTGCTAAACACCAGGAGTAGAGCCGCCATCAACGATAATCTCTGTTCCTGTAATCGATGCAGCTAGATCCGACACCAAAAATAACGCTAACGCGGCAATTTCTTCTGGTTGGGCGATTCTTTTTAAAGGAATACTTTGGATGTTTTGTGCCTTCACTTGCTCGACGGTGATGCCTTGCGCTTGGGCGTTTTGTCGAGCTAAAGTCTCGGCACGCTCAGTAGCTGTAGCACCGGGCGATATGGCATTAATGCGAATTTTGTACTCGGCTAACTCTTTAGAAATGCCCTTTGTAAAGTTGAGTAGAGCCGCATTGCTTGTACCACCAGCTAGGAAGTTAGGGCGAGGTGTACGTCCTGCACCACCAACTATATTGACAATGCGTCCATCACCGCGACTTTTTTGATGGGGGACGACGGCTCTAACTAAGCGGATGTAGCCCAATAATTTTAAGTTCCAAGCATCCAAGAATAAATCATCGGTGGATTCAAGGAAAGATCCAGCACGGGCTGAACCAGCGTTATTAATCAAGATATCAATCTGATTAAACTGGGCTAATGTTGTGGAGACAACTTTCTCAACATCTTCTGCTTTCGTTAAATCAGCGCTGATGGCAATAACTTTAGCGCCTGGGGTGGGTAAGGACTGGATGTCAGCTACTGCATTTTCTAGTCTTTCTTGATTGCGGGCTGCGATCGCAACATTTACACCTTCACTATAAAGGGCTTTGGCAGTAGCTAACCCAATTCCTGCACTTCCTCCGGTAACAATCGCAGTTTTTCCTGATAGTTTTAGTTCTAAACTCATACAAATTTACCCTCACAAATGTTAGTCTTTCTCAATAAATCAGTGCATGAAAAAAATTAATTACGTTAGCGTAGCGGTAGCGAGTCCGCGTTCGCTTTTAGCGTCTCGTAGAGAGCATCATTACGAATTACGAATTACAAATTACGAATTATTTTGAAATGTGCAACACAGCCTTACCAGGAAAACGCCTGTCGAGTAGTTGTTGGGCTACATCAGCTATTTGTGTCCAAGGAGCTTCTAAATCAATGTGAGGATGCAACTGACCGACTTCTACTAGACTCAAAAGCCGTTTTAGACCGACTGCGGCTGATTCAAATCTCAATTCATCGAACAGACGTAAACCATACAGGCTCACGCTACCAGTCCCGAAAAATTGGGCAGCGTTGAATGTCACTTCTGCTCCCCCAGATACTCCATACAGCACAGTTTTTCCATCTTGCGCTAGTAAGCCAAGGGCTACCCCCAAAGTCTTACCACCCACTGACTCTATAATTAGATGATAGGGGCCATACTCACTAGCAGGTGAAAGGTCTTCGCCAATCACTACCGATTGTGCCCCTGCTTCTCTAACCAAAGTTTCATAACCAGGTTGACGAATATGTGCTGTTACTTGCGCCCCTGACAGTTGCGCCAATTGGATAGCAAAGTAACCAACGCCTCCTGATGCACCTGTAACCAGAACTGGACGACTTAACAGTGAACCACCTTTTAGCACTGCATGATACGCGGTTAAACCTGCTACAGGTAGGGTGGCAGCTTGAGCAAAAGATACCGATGGCGGCAGTTCTGCTAAGGCGTTAGTAGGAACAGATACAAGTTCCGCCCAAGCACCGGCGCGACGTAAGCCAACTACACGCGCTCCTTGGGGAGGCCCAGACCCATCAACCGCAGGGATTTCTACTACACCTGCCAAGTCCCAACCAGGCTGCCAACCAACCTCAGCAGTGGTTGAACGTTTTATTTCTCCGCGATTCAGAGAAATCGCCGCTACCCTGACTAGAGCTTCATCTGGGGCAGGCTTTGGTGCATTCACTTCACTCAGTGCCAAACGCCCCGGCACATTGGGGTCAACAATCACAGCACGTATTTTGCTCATAAGGTTGCCCTGGCTTAGAGATTAATTTCTAGTTCGTTGGTTTGCAATGTACTGTCTGCAATAGATAAACTCGATAGATTAGTTATTTATTCTTAATTCCAAATCCCTGTAACTAGATTAACGAAATTTTATTAACTACGGTAACACAATAGATTTACAGTATTTTTGGAACGTAAGAAGAAAATTATCACAGACAGCCAGAATAATCAAGCACCTGGCAAAAAGATTTGTTGCATCAATGCTTACATCTATTGCTGTGTTGTAAGCTAGTCCCTGTCAACCTCCACCTCTTACCTGGCTGTATGACTAGCTGCCTCTCCAACTGTCTCTAGATTTTGCTAAGTAGTATAGGTAAATTCAAAATTCAAAACTTTTATATCTTTGACCTAATGAAACTCAAGCGTTATTTCTGGATAACTATTTTAACCATTACTGCATTATTAGTTGCTATTTTACCCGCTAGGACTCAGCAACATACACCATCAAATACCCTGTTTCAGGCATCGACAATTAGCGCTCTTGCAGTGGGAATTTTTGACGGCAATACTAATTTTTAACAATTGAGGAAACACGGTAATTTTGGTTTGGGGACAGTAAATGCTCTGGATGGAGAAATGGTTGGATTAGATGGCAAATTCTACCAGATAAAAGCTGATGGAGTTGCTTCTGTTATTCCTGATTCAATGACAAGCCCTTTTGCTACAGTCACCTTTTTTCAACCAGAAACATTAATTAATCTAGAAGGGCGGATGAATTATAAACAATTGCAGCAATCTTTAGATCAGCGCTTACCAACTAAAAATTATCCTTATGCAATTCGTATCCAAGGTAATTTTCCTTACCTAAAATTTAGAATTCCTCCTAAACAAACTCCGCCTTATCGTTCTTTAGCTGAAGCATTAAAAGAACAATTAATTTTTGAATTAAGAAATATTAATGGCACTTTAGTCGGTTTTCGGACACCCGAATATATGCAAGGAGTAAATGTTAATGGCTATCACTTTCATTTCATCACTGCAAATCGGACAACTGGAGGGCATATCTTAGATGGACAATTCCAAAATGCTAAAATAGAAATTGATCCTCTATCAAACGTTGAGATAAATTTGCCCAAGAGTGCTGAATTTGTGCAAGCTGATTTGGGAGATAACAAACCTGTTGAAGTCAACAGAGTTGAACGTAAGTAAATATTTTTGAATAAAAGCTATGTCACTACCAGAAACTATTGCAAAACAAACGGATGCCCGCCCACCTGTGGCGATTGGTCATGTAAGATTATATGTGAGTAATGTACCGAAGGCTAGCGATTTTTTCGTCAAGATAGGACTGCGGTTGATTACCCAATCAGAACAATTAGCTGTTTTGGAATTACGGGGAGGAACGCACTTAGTTTTGAGAACAAGTTCAGAGGCGATCGCACCTGGAATCAATGCACCTTTTGATCTGATGGTAGATGATGTTCTCGCCACCAGAGATACTTTTAAGAAGTGGGGACTGACTGTTTCTGAGATCGAAACAGGCAGAATCCACAGTTCATTTACCTTAACTGGGCCAGATGGCTATTTATTGACGGTGACTTCTTCACATACAGGCGGTAGAGAAGTTTAACAATTCAAGAGAAAGGTCTTAGCCGTCACAATTGGGTGTAGTGCGTAATTAGTAGCGATGCCTACTACGGCGTGCGCCAACGCACTATCTTAGCGACGCAACCCAATTACCCGCTCTAAGTCTGCTCCTGTAAAAATTGCATCGGTAACATTAGCATTGGTCAAATTTGCATCTTCTAGATCAGCTTTCGTAAAATTAGCTTTGCTGAGGTTCGCTCCCGTCAAATTTGCTTTTCCTAAGTCTGCATCAGTTAAATCAGCGCCACTCAGGTTAGCATTACTCAGATTAGTTTCATCTAAGTCAGCGTCAATTAGGATGGCATTACTTAGATCGACTCCGTTGAGGTCGGCTTTATCTAGGTTCGCGCCTCGGAGGTTACAGCCTTGACATTTTCTGGTGGATAAAAGCTGTTGAACTAGATCGCTTGTCGCAGTTACAAGGGTAGGAGGGGTTGGAACACTCTCTGAATTTTGCTGATTTGTTTGTAGAGGTGTAGTTGGAGCGGGGGCTAGATTTGGTTCTGCCGCTTGTGGTTGTTCCGCTTTAGAACATCCGATTACCACTCCTGCTGCTAACATAGCGATCGCAGCTAGACTAATTTTTTTCTTTACAGCTACAGACTTCAATTTTCGATCAACCTCTTCTACTTTACATCAATTCTTAATTTAGCAATTCAGGCAGTAATGCCAATCTATCTTAAGTTTAAAAAAATGATAATTTAGCTTGTTAGTTCTGGGTTAACTCACAAGATAAAAATATACTCTCACTGACTCTGTTTAGAATCACTAAAATCCGGTCGTGCCGAACTACTTTTTGATAGATTACAAATACAAATTGTTTTGTATTTACAGTAGTTTGTAGCTAAATGAGGTACAGAACCAAGGATTCACAAATCAAATTATTCTTCTCCCTCCTGCCTCCTGCCTCCTGCCTCCTGCCTCCTGCCTCAAAACCAGTGACTTTGTAACTCATGCAAAAGAAAACTGCTGTATTAACACCAGGTTTGCACAACATGACCCTTCAACTGTTGTCCTAACCAAGGTGTATTTTGTGAAAGTGTATAAAGACTTTTTCGTTCAACTTTCCAGATTTGCTGGGGGTCAAATAAAGTAAGTTCTGCTGGTTGATGAGGTAAAATTGCACTGACTTCTTGCCCCAAACATTTTGCTGGACTGGTACTTAATGCCCGCCATAATTCTAAAGCTGTAAATTCCTCAGTTTCAACGAGATATTGCCACAGCAAGGGTAATGCTAACTCTAAACCAATTGCTCCTGGAGGGGCTTCAGCAAAGGCTTGGACTTTTTCTTCGTAGCTGTAGGGTGTGTGATCGATAGCGATCGCATCGATCACACCTGCACGTACCCCTGCACGCAACGCCGCAACATCACGCGGATTTCCTAAAGGCGGGTCTAAATGCAAGCTAGTGTGATAACTCTTAACTGCTTTTGTATCAAGTAAAAGGTGCATCCAGGTAGTACTGGCGGTGATGGGTAAACCAGCAGCCTTGGCTGAGGCGATTAATTCCACGCTGCGAGATGTGGAGACGCGCATGATGTGGACTGGTGTACCGATGGCTGCAACCAATTCAAGCATTGCTGCGATCGCAGTAGTTTCTGCGCTGGCGGGTATTGGAGGTAAACCGAAACGGAGTGCATCTGGCCCTTCCCTCATTACACCATTTGCAGTTAACTGGCGATCGCTCGGCCAAAATGCGACTGGTTTGCCCAAAGGCTGGAGATACTCTAACACTCGCCGCACCAGCGCCAAATTTTCAAAGGGCTTACCATCGCTAAAACCAACAACTCCAGCAGACGCTAAATCTGCTAATTCTGTCATTTGGTTTCCAGCAACATCTAGGGTGATAGCACCCCAGATATGAAGCAGGGGAGCAGGGGAGCAGGGGAGCAAGGGAGACAAATTCTCCTCTACCCCTCTGCTCCTCTGCCCCTCTGCCCTCTTCTGCTGCAACTGGGCCACAAGTGCAGGGTTATCAATAGCTGGGGATGTATCGGGTAAGATGCTAACTCTGGTAAAGCCGCCAGCAGTAGCAGCTTGTAAAAAAGACAACAGGGTTTCCCGTTCTTCAAACCCTGGTTCACCGGAGTGGCTGTACAAATCCACTAACCCAGGCCCGAGAACTAATCCCTGACAATCTCTAATTTGAGTATTGGGATGAATATCAGCAATGTGCGAAGCCACTTCTTTGATATAACCATCAGCAATCAGCACATCAAAGATTTCGTCGATTTCAGAAACTGGGTCAATTACCCGTACTTTTTGCAGCAGTTCAGTCATAAAACTTTTTAGTTAGGAGTTAAGAATAAAGTTAGGAATTAGAAGCTATAAGTTATGAGTTAGGAGTTATCAGTTATTTGTTCCTTGCTCATCATTTTTAACTTTATTCATCACTCATAATTTTTAACTCCTAACTTTATTTCTAATTCCTCGCTCCTAACTCTTAACTTCTTTATAATGCTCCTGCTGCTGTTTTATCTAGTACGCCTCCACCAAAGTGAGTGGTGATGTTCATCGCTTGCAATACTGGTAAACCATCAATTCCAGAAGGGTAGTCGATAACGCTGACTGCGCCATTACCCTGGCGGAAATTCCAGAAATTTTCTAGCGATAAACCCAGAATGTGACAAAGTAGAGTTTTATTTGTAGCATCATGAGCTACTACTAATACAGTTTTGAATTGATTGGTTAATGCTGCTTCTACAATTGATTGCCAAGCTGCAACGCTGCGTTCCCAAACCTCTTGTAAATTTTCCCCTTCAGGCATTTGCACTTGGGCGGGTACTAAGCGCCAGCGCTGCAACTCTCCGGGAAACTCTTGTTCTATTTCTGTTTCTAATTTTCCTTCCCAGAGTCCGTGGCTGATTTCTCTTAAACCATCTTGCAAGTCTAACTTTACATTAGGATGCTGTTTTAAGATAATTTCTGCTGTTTCTTTCGGGCGCAGCATTGTGCTACTTACTGCAAAATCAATTGCTACCTCTTGGAGAAATTCGCCTGCTTTTTGCGACTGTTGTCTACCGTTGTCGTTGAGGGGGACATCAATTTGTCCTTGAAACCGGGTTTGGCGATTCCAGTCGGTTTCGCCGTGACGCACTAGCAACAACCTGACTCCTTTATGATCTGGTCGCAATGAGGGTAAAGTTTCTCCAGTATGTTGCGTCTGATTTAGAGATTCTAGCTGGACTGGTTCGCCCAATCCCCCAGCAAAATTAAGTACACTGATGCCACAGTTAGATTGCTGTATAGAATGGTAGCGACTTGCAGGGATTCCCAAAGCTGTGCTAATTAGGGCGCGATTAATGCCGTTATGTCCCACTATCAGAATAGTTTCGCCTTGATGCTGAGACAAAGTTTCTTGCCAAAATTGCCGCGCTTGTTCGTATAAAGCAAGAACAGGAAAATGTTCTCTTGTTCCTTCTGCATCATTAAGCAGCATCCGCAGTTCGTCTGGGCGTTGATGCCAAGTGCGGTAGTCTTCGGCAAATTTTTGCTTAACTTCAGCAGTTAGCAGTGCTTCCCATAAAGGAAGGTCGATTTCTAGTAGCAAATCAGAAACTTGAATTACAGCAGATTGTTCAGAATGAGTAGCTAACTCACTATGAATAATATCTGCTGTGTGTTTTGCTCGTTGCAGAGGACTGCTGTAAATAGCATTAAATGAAATATTGCTGAGGGCTTTGCCAGCTTTACTGGCATCGTTACGACCTTTCTCGGTTAATGTTGACGCATCAGTGCGTCCCTGAATACGCCGCTCGGTGTTATAACCGCTTTGACCGTGGCGCACAATGATGACACGAGTCATCTCAAAGCCCTCCTGTATCTAGACGATTAATTTTACTGCAAAATGATTGCAGAATTACCGACTCAGGAAAGGGGATTTAGTTAAAAGGGTAGTTAGGAATCGCAACTATACAGGCAAAACCCACCTCCGTGCGTTTTAAACCCTCAATTATTTCCTTAAATCAAGCTAGTGGTTCATGTCATTAAGGTGTTCAGATCCCCGACTTTTTAAAGAAGTCGGGGATCTCGCAACCCAGAAAAATTAATGAGACAGACTACTGGCGTGGCAAGGCTAACGCACCGTGGATTGCTGATGGTGCGTTGCGCTATGCAACAACACACCCTACATGAAAGCATCAACTTTATACTTGATTATTCTCTCCCTAAATCTAACTGTACTTGCAATCCATCGTTGTCATTGCCAGACTGAGCGGGTGTTAAGAAAACAGAAGTGTCTGGCTGTGATAATGTCTCGTTAAATTGGATTTGGACTGGAGTTTTGTCTCTTCTATTATTGTTAGAGATTGTTGATGGATTAGTTTGCTCAAAAAACTTTCCAAAGTCATCTTGGGCTGTTCTATTATCAATTCCGACTAGAGAATCACCAGTTAATCTGTATTGTCCTGAATTTAAGCTTGATGCTGGTGACTGGGCGTACACCTGGCTTCCTAAGCTTGCAAAAGCTGTGGTAATTCCCAACAAAGCAATAATTTTGGCGTTCATTTTTTTGTCCAAATTATCTTTAATATTGCTTGTCTTTATTCTCTGGGCAAATTATTTTAATTAACTCTATCGTTAGGTTCTACTACAATAATTGTATTGCGTATATAGTTGGCTCGTCAATTATTTCTGCTCTATGTTGATAGTAATACATCTTAAGTTAAGTAAGTTGGCGTAAATAATTGTTATTGGGATAATACCAATTTAATGTGAAGTTGCATATATCTTGATCCCCCTAAATCCCCCTTAAAAAGGGGGACTTGAAGAAATTTCCCCCCTTTTTAAGGGGGGTTAGGGGGGATCGAAACACTGTTAGACAATCTTTATAAGACTTGTGTGTACACCGTAGCCTTTCTAAGGGGGGATTAAGGGGGGTAATTTAACTTGTGTGTACACAGTAGCCTTTTAGGAGAGAGGTCAAAATCTTACTTCACTGGGTCGATAACAGCTATACAGCTTTAAATATAAAATTATGCGTTTCATCAACAAACCCATGCGTTTCATCAACAAAATCGTTCTGTTCATCAACAAACCCATGCGTTTCATCAACAAAATCGTTCTGTTCATCAACAAACCCATGCGTTTCATCAACAAAATCGTTCTGTTCATCAACAAACTCATGCGTTTCATCAACAAAACCATAATTTTTGTGAGAAACACTGATATTTATATTATATTAGACACCAAGCTGTGAGGATTTTACTGAACTAAAACACCGCTTTAGTAAGGCAAACTAGCTCTAAAGCAATAAAAAGGATACATTTATGCCTGCTCAAAAACGTACATACCGCGTTTTAGAAAAAGCTGAATTAAGAGTGGCTGGACTTAAAGCAATTGATCCCAGCATGGATTTTGGGGATGCTCGCAACTTGCAAAACATGACACAACTAATTGAGCAGTACCGTAGCAAAATAGATGCTTATAATACTGCTCTAGCCGTGATTAACTCTTCTAGAACTGAGATGGAAGAATTGGACAAAGCTTTAAGTGACATAACTGAAAAAATGCTGATTGGAGTTGCTTTTAAATACGGCAAAGATAGCCGTGAATATGAAATGGCGGGTGCTGTTCGTAAAAGCGATCGCATCCGTAAAAGCAGAGCAACACGCTTAAGGGCGACTCCAAAAGAATTAGCCAGTGAAAATGCTAAAACTCCATATCTTAATGGACTAGATAGAGCGATCGCAGAATAAATCCATTCTCGTACAAAGTATGGAAACGAGTAAATGGTTAGTTTTAACTCTCCACCCCCTACTCTCCAACCTTTTTCCACGGTAGTTTAATTGTAAATCGACTACCTTTGCCTAACTGACTTTCGGCGTGGACAGTACCACCATGCAACTCGACGATTTTTTGTACCATCACCAATCCTAAACCCGTACCTGCGGAACGACGGGTAGAGGCATTTTCAACTTGTATGAAAGGTTGAAATAATCGGAAAAGGTCATCGGAAAGCATACCAATACCCGTATCTACCACGCTAAAAAAGATATATTTATTTGTGGAATTTGGCTGAACTTCAATCCAAACTTTGCCTCCGTCGTGAGTAAACTTGATAGCGTTGCTCAACAGGTTGATAAATACCTGGCGGATGCGGCGCTCATCAACTTGGATGGGTTCGAGTTCTTCAGGGATTTGTACACTCAGTTGGATATTTTTTTGTAACGCTAAATTTTTGACGAAACTGAGACTAGAGTCACATAATTCTGGAATTGAAGTAGCCGCTAGTTGCAGTTCTATCTTGCTGGATTCAATATCTGTAAGCTCAAGGATTTGGTTAATCAATTCTAGTAAGTTCTTACCGCTCGATTCGAGGGTATTTAGAAACTGGCGCTGTTCTTCAGTTACAGTACCGTAGACTTCATTTTGGAGTGCTTCTGCAATTTCAAGAATGGAGCTTAAGGGAGTCCTCAATTCGTGGCTCATATTTACCAAAAAGGTTTTTTTGGCACGATTTGCAACTTCAGCAGCTTCTTTAGCCTCACGTAGAGCGGATTCTGCATTTTTACGATCGCAGACTTCTAAACTTAGAGCAACAAATTCAGCTATTGAGCTAACGAAGTTTTGCTCACTCACTTCCCATATCCGAGGAATATCAATCTGTTCATACAATACTGTTCCCACGACTTCGCCCCCAACCCAAATGGAGGTATTAATTAGGGATACAATATTCTTTGTTTCTAGAAATTCATCATATAATTCTTGTATCCGTAGATCAGTACGAGTATCGGTGACAGCGATGATGCGGGCAGATGTCAGGGATTTAAAGTAGATGGGATAATCTGCGCGATCGCGTTCTAAACCTGCTGAATGTTTTTGATTGCTACGTTCGTAGAGACTTATACATTGTAGTTTAGTGCGTTGACGCAGCCTGCCGTCGTCATCGCTATTGAATAACCACACACTTACTCGTTCTACTTCTAAAGCATTCGCGGCTTTCTCTGTAATAACTTTGAATGCTGTTTCCAGATTTCCTTCTGAAATTGCCCTGTGATTTGCCAGTTCTGCCAACGCCCGATTATGCTTTTCTAGCTTTTGCTCACTATTAATATTTTTTTGAATCTCTTGCTGTAAATCTTGAGTTCGCTGTTGAACTTGCAATTCTAACTCTTCATTTTTTGTAATCTGTGCAGTAAAGATTTTACGTAAATGCTGCATCATCTCATTGAAAGATTCACCCAGCATTTCTACTTCTTTAATGCCTGGTACAATCACCACCGAGTCTTCAACCTTGGTGAAATCGGCTAAATCTTTTGTCGCCGTGCTGAAGTACAAAATTGGTTGAGTTATCCAACGGGCGGTAACAATTCCTAGTAAAATAGCTAATCCCAACGCTCCCAGACAGAGAAAAATTGTAGTTTGAGTGTTGCGATCGATTTGCCCCATAAAATCTGCTTCAGGGACAGCTACTACAATTAACCAGTTGACATTTGGTTCGCCTTGCAATGGTCTAATTTCTAAAAATTGTCGTTTGCCATTCAAAGAAAAATCTAGTTGCTGTAAACTCTTAATTTCGTCAAAGTTAGTAAATTTAGTTTCTAAATATTTAACACTTGCTTGAGTAAAAGCATTCCCGCTTTGGGAAGCTGCCAACCTAATTGGTTTACCATTTTGTAGGCGGAATGGTTCTTCCGTTGTGGAACTTGCGACTAATAGCCCCGATCGCTCGATAATAAAAACTTGCCCAGACTTGCCAACTTTAATATTTTGCAGCAAATTCCCAATTTGTGATATATGAGTTAGAGTGCTGTTGACACCGAGTAACTCACCTTGGGAGTTATATATAGGTTGAGAAGCACTAATCAACAGCGTTGGTTCAGTGATGGGTGTAAAAATTTGACTAAAGCTGAATTTTTTAGCGGTAACTGCTGCTTGATAGTTAGGACGCGATCGCGCATCATAGTTTTTGATTACCTCTGGTAGCTGAGTACGTTGACCAAAAGACTCAATTTTGTAGGTGTAGAGGTCGTAACCAGTTGACTTATCAGCTTTTCTGAGTAAATATTGGCGATCGTTGAGCTTTTCCACCGCTAAGTGTTCTTGCTGTTCATTGCTTGCCGTTAAAGCAACAGCATCAGGAAAAATCTCTAACTGCTTGATTAAGTATGACTCCCAAGTTGCCAGATTTTCCATCTTCAGCAACCCAATATCAATGATATTTTGATTACCGCGCAATACTTGACGCGGAGTTGAGAGATAAGCCTGTAAATTTTGCTCTACTCGATTAGCGACTTCATAACGCAATTCGCTAGCTACCTCATTGACTGCCTTTTGCCCATTGCGGATTGATAAATATGCAGTCAATCCCACAGCTAGCAAGATTTGCAGCACAAACAACGCTACAAGGATGCGACGTAGAGGTACACCTTTAAATAGGGGAAAAACACCATTTTGACCAATATTTTTGTTCATAAGCCCACTCTCCCTTCCTGTCCTATAGTAGTGAGTACAACACCTCGACTTCTTTGGTCTGCGGGCTTATACATAGTTTGTACTCGGTCGGATCAAGTGCCAATATACCACTTTTGGCAAAAGAACAAAACTTTAGGGACTTCCAATTAAAAAAATACTCTTAACCCAGGTTGATGGGTTTTGTTTGTATAGCCGCGACTTCTAGTCGCCAGAGCTAGTAATATAAATTTATTAAGCCTTAACCCAAAGGTATTGCACTACCACAAGAAGAAAATCTAGGTTTATCTTCTACCCAAGAACTGCTGCTTTAATCTTTTTACAGATATCCACCCAAGCTTTATTCTCTTGCGCTGAGTTCAAGCTGTCTAAAGGTTGATTTGGAGGGTGGGCTGACTGATACTTTTCAATTTCTGTTTCGTCATAGCCGCTAGAACTCAACGGTATCCAAATAATTGTGAGTCCTTTAGCTTCCGCCGCATCCAACAATGGGGGTAACTCATTATCAGCAATAAAGTCTGATGCTAAAAAATCTGGGCTAACCAACAATACTGCCACTTTTGCTGCTGCTAAAGCATTTTCAATTTCTTTGCGCCACTTAGCACCAGGTTGAATCTTAGTATCGTCCCACACCAGCATATTTTGGTTACGAATTATTGGTTTGAGGTGTTTCTGGAGTTTAGTAAGCCACTCTTGATCTTGATGACTATAGCTAATAAAAACTTGATTCCTGGTTACGGGTTCAAACATGGGTATTTCTAAATTTGGTGGAGTCGGTAAAACATCGTCAATCAATCCTCGGACATCTACCATAAAAAAAGTTTTCTGGCACTGGATTTGGTAATTACGCGCATCCAGGGAGTTATACAATATGTCTCTATCGTAAAAATGAGGACTTTGACTATTTTTACACTTTTCACAATTACAAGGAACAAGTGTTTGATATTTTAGGCGTTCGTAAGACTTATGGATTTTGTCCAGTTCATGAGTGATACGTATTAGCAGGTCTTTCTTGCGGTTTCCTGATACGCGGACTTTAATTTCTCGCTGATCGTAGTTTTCAATCACTTCTGCGTGGGTTTGTCCTTCGCTGAGAACAACGCCTGTTTTCCAAACGAGAGTTTGTTGTTCAATTAAAGAATGCATTTCGACAATAAAGCGAGTAATAATACCTTTCGGCATGAATTCGTATGTGTAGCGCAGAATCAGGTTATTGGATTCATTCCACTTGAAATCAGGCTGATTGGTAGAGAGTAATTGAGGTGCAATATAAGTACCCAGATGACTAGGAATTTCGTAACACAGTTTAAATTTTATCATTAGCTGCAACAGTTCTGCCTGCATATTGGCATATTTGTTTTCGTGCCATATTTTTGCTAAATCATTGCGATTAAATTTACCCATATTTTGAATTACTTGTGGATTATCTAACACTTTATAAACGGCATCTGTACCCCAAGTTGGCTTGAGAATTACGGTTTTTCTTAGCAAGTCATCGTCTTTAAAGTGAAGGCAAACACCTAAATCATGCAGATAGCCACTGAGTTGAAGTTTGTCCTCCTGTTTAGTAAAACCATGTTCTTTACAGATGCTCAGATATTCTTCCAAGCTAATATATTCATTGGAGTCACGTTCTAAAGCTTCTCGCACTTTAACCCAGGTTTTGGGAAGTTCTATTCCTACATGAGGTAGATTGCTAATATAATGCTTAATTTTATTTAGTATTTCTGGCAGACCGCGATCAGTGGCAAGATTAGTAGTAAGTGTTTCCTGAAAATTAATAAATTTGTACCGTAAACCTCGCTCATTTATTTCTCGTTTGCGCTCCTGCTTTTCATTTTTTACAATTAATAATGGACTATTATCACTTAGCAATTCAACCACATTTAACCAGTAGTAAAAATCTGTATCTTCTCTGCGAGTATCAGCAACTAGGGCATAAAGAGAACGTTTTGTGAGAAAAAATTGGTGGGTAGAATGGTAAATCTCTTGACCACCAAAGTCCCAAATGTTGACCTGAAATTCTTTGTGATTGTCAAGCAAGAACTTCCATTGAATAACGTCAATGCCTTGGGTGGAAATTTCATCGTGCTGTAAAGTATATTTCTGGTCTTGAATTTTTTTGGCTAGTGTAGTTTTGCCTGCACCACCTTCTCCCACAATGAGTAATTTGGCTTCGTAAAGGCGATCAGTTTCTTGTTCTAGCTGTTGCCTGTAGAAGTTCAGAATTTCTCCGACCCTTTTCGTTCGGATTTCTGGTGGAAGTGTTTCTAAGGTATTGCTGGATAATTCAAAGACGCTGAGGTTAGTGAGTAGACCAATTTCTGCTGGCAGCATGGTCAGTTGATTATTACTAAGGTTAAGTTTGCAGAGATTGATGAGTAGACCAATTTCTGCTGGCAACGTTGTCAGTTGATTAGAATTTAGGTAAAGCTGATAGAGATTGGTGAGTTGACCAATTTCTGCTGGCAACATTGTCAGTTGATTATTACTGAGGTTAAGTTTGCAAAGATTGGTGAGTTGACCAATCCCTGCTGGCAACGTTGTCAGTTGATTGGAATTGAGGTCAAGCTGATAGAGATTGGTGAGTTGACCAATCTCTGCTGGCAACGTTGTTAGTTGATTGGAATTGAGGTCAAGCTGATAGAGATTAGAGAGTTGACCAATCCCTGCTGGCAGCATGGTCAGTTGATTGGAATTGAGGTCAAGCTGGCTGAGGTTAGAGAGTTGACCAATCCCTGCTGGCAGCATGGTCAGTTGATTGGAATTGAGGTAAAGTTGGCTGAGGTTAGAGAGTTGACCAATTTCTGCTGGCAACGTTATCAGTTTATTGAACTGAAGGTTAAGCTGGCTGAGGTTAGAGAGTTGACCTATCTCCGTCGGTAGCGTTATCAGTTGATTGAATTGGAGGTAAAGCTCTCTAAGGTGAGAGAGTTGACCAATTTCTGCTGGCAACGTTGTCAGTTGATTGGAGTTTAGGTGAAGCTCTCTAAGGTTGGAGAGTTGACCAATTTCTGCTGGTAGTACTGTCAGTTGATTTGAATTGAGATCAAGCTTCCTAAGATTGCAAAATTGACTAATCTCTGTTGGCAGCATTATTTGTGGATTGGAATTGAGGTCAAGCTCCCTAAGGTTGGAGAGTTGACCAATTTCTGCTGGTAGAGTCTTCAGTGGTCGATTGAATCCGAGGTTAAGCACATTGAGGTTTGAGAGTTGACCTATCTGTTGTGGTAGAATCTTCAGTTGATTGGAGTTGAGGTAAAGCTCCTTAAGGTTTGAGAGTTGACCTATCTGTTGTGGTAGAATCTTCAGTTGATTGGAGTTGAGGTAAAGCTCCTTAAGGTTTGAGAGTTGACCTATCTGTTGTGGTAGAATCTTCAGCTGATTAGAACTGAGGTAAAGCTCTCTAAGATTTGAGAGTTGACCTATCTCTTGTGGTAGAGTATTCAGTTGATTGGAACTGAGATCAAGCACAGTGAGGTTGGAAAGTTGACCAATTTCTACTGGCAGACTTGTCAGTTGATTCGACTGAAGGTAAAGCTGATTAAGGTTAGAGAGTTGACCAATTTCTACTGGCAGCTTCATTAAACCTTTGTCAGAAAGGTCTAATATTGTTTCCTTGTCTCTGGCAGCTTTTTCAATGAATTGCAGAAGTTCTTCGTTAGTCATAGGTAGAGTTTTCACCAAGGCTATCTATGTCTCTTAAGTTGCCATTGTGCATTTTGGCAGCAGAGAGATTGAGCTAATTAATTACTAATTTAGCGTGTATCAAGACTTGCATCGGGGTGATAAGCTGCTGTACGTCAACGCTCCACCTACAATCCTCACTATTCCACCTCTTAACACCAATTGTTGAGTCAAAAGGGCGTAGGCGTGCGTAGCCCATCGGAGACATCGCTCCACCTATCAACCTCACCCATAATCTAGATTTACTCATCTAGACGAACTGCGATCGCCTTTAACAATTCCTCAAAGTCTGATTCGCTGTGAATATCAGGGGTGAGCGTGTTCATATCTCTTAGCAGGTTAGTCAGTTCTGCGATCGTGTTGCGAATCTCGGTGTATTGATCAATTTCTTCACGAAATCCCTGCAAATTAGCTGCACCAACTTCTCTCATCCCTTCGTCTAATTCTTTAATTTCGTCTTCCCAATGCTTAATATATTGAAGTCTTGCAACAGGTCTATAAATTTGGGCATCTGCCAACACAACAGGAAAAATTCGATTATAAAATTCACTATTTTTAGCAATTTGCACTAGCTCAAACATACAATTGGGAGACTTTAAATACTTGTCACTAATAACTGCGATCGCACATTTACCCCGTCCAATCCGTTCCATAAAGGCTTTAATCAGTCCTTTGTAGCCCAAATCGCGTTTATCGCGGATGATTTTGACTCCTTTTGCCTGAAAAGTCTCATCCAGTTGATTGACAAATTGCTCACTTTCTCCACCCCAGGCATAAGAGATGAAAATTTCCTTATTGAATTCCATTGCAGACTGACTATTTATGATAGGTTTTTCTTCTTGATTGCTATCTCGTAATAGATGCGTCAACAATTCATTTCTCTCTTGCTCCAGTTCGTTTTGCAACTGTGCAACTTGGGGGTTAAGTTCCTTATCTGGTGTATCGGTTTGGAATATGACATCATCAATTAAACCGCGGACATCAACCATTTGAAAGCTTTTCTGGCATTGGATCTCGTACTGACGAGCGTATCGAAATCTATACAGCACGTCAATAGAATAAGCATGAGGAGTCCGGCTTTTTTCACATTCTTTGCAGTTACAAGGAACTAGGGTTTGATATTGCAAATTTTCATAAGAGTTGTGGATTTTTTCGAGTTCATGGGTGAGAACTGCCATCAATTCTTTTGTACGGTTTCCGGTTATACGGATTTTAATTTCCCGTTGATTGTAGTTTTCAATGATTTCAGCACGAGTTTGGTCTTTGCTGAGAACAACACCGCTTTTCCAAACGAGTTTTTGCTGTTCAATCCAAGGGTGCATCTCGACAATAAAGCGGGTGAGGATGCCTTTGGGCATGAATGTATAAGTGTAGCGCAGGATTAGGTTATTGCGATCGTCCCAGGTATAATCAGGTTGGTTGGGAGAAAGTAATTGAGGTGCAATATAAGTGTTGGAACAACTAGGTATTTTGTAGCACAGTTTAAAGTTCATCATTAGCTGCAACAGTTCTGCCCACATATTGGCATATTTTTCTTCATGCCAAATATTTGCTAAATCATTGCGATCAAATTGACCTTGTTTTTCAATGACTTGTGGATTATCTAACACTTTGTAAACAGCATCTGTACCCCAAGTTGGATTGAGAATTACGGTTTTTCTTAACAAGTCATCGTCTTGAAAGTGTAAGCATACGCCTAAATTATGCAGATAGCCACTGAGTTGAAGTTTGTCCTCCTGTTTAGTAAAACCATGTTCTTCACAGATACTCAAATATTTTTCCAAGGTAATATACTCGTGGGAGTCATTTTCTAAAGCTTCTCGCACTTTAACCCAGGTTTTGGGGAGTTTTGTTCCTACATGGGGTAAGTTACTAATAAGGTGCTGAACTTTATTCAATATTTTTTGCAGGCCGCGATTAGTGGCAAGATTTGTAGCAAGTGTATCTTTGAAATTAGTGAATTCCCTCCGTAAATCCGGCTCATTTATTTCCCATATACAATCCTGTATTTCATTTTTGATAATGAGTAAAGGACTATCATCACTCAACAATTTAACCACATTTAACCAGTAGTAAAAATCTGTGTCTTGTTTGCGAGTATCCGCAACTAGGGCATAAAGAGAGCATTTAGTGAGAAAAAGTTGGTGGGTAGTATGAAAAATCTCTTGGCTACCAAAGTCCCAAATATTGACCTGAAATTCTTTATCCTTGAACGGGAACTTCCATTGAATAACATTAATGCTTTCAGTAGATATTGCATCCTGCTGTAACTGATATTTTTGGTCTTTAATTTTTTTGGCTAACGTAGTTTTACCTGCACCACCTTCTCCCAGAATGAGTAACTTGGCTTCATATAAAAGATCAGTTTTTTGTTCTAGCTGCTGTCTGCAAAAGTCAAGAATTGCTTTAAACCCTTTCTCGATAATTTCTGGTGGAGGTGATTCTAAAGGATTAGTGCTGAGGTCGAGAGATTGCAGGTTAGTGAGTTGTCCAATTTCCGATGGCAGACTGCTCAGTTGATTGTTGTTGAGGTAGAGGGTTTGCAGGTTAGTGAGTTGTCCAATTTCCGATGGCAGACTGCTCAGTTGATTGTTGTTGAGGTAGAGGGTTTGCAGGTTAGTGAGTTGTCCAATTTCCGATGGCAGGGTTATTAAGCCTTTGCCTGAAAGGTCTAATTTTGTCACCTTGTTTCTGACAGCTTGTTCAATAATTTGCAGCAGTTCTTCGTTAGTCATTTCGGGTTTTACAGAGGCGATGCCTGACGACGAGTTGCTGCTTGGACGCGCAGCAGAAAAATTGAGCGTAATTAATAATGTAGCCTGTATCAAGGATTGCATTGAGAAAAAGTGCGATTACAGTCTCCTACACCTCTACGCTCGACCTCAAAACCTCACCATTCCACCTTTGAACACGAACTGTCGAGCAAAAAGGGCATTGGCGTAGCCCGTCGTAGACATCGCTTCACCTCTGAACACGAACTGTCAAGGTCTGCTCGCCGCAAAATATCTCACTTTTTGTATTTGATTTTAATATTGTTATGTCATTCTATGTAACTTGATGGCTATAGCTTTCCACATTACCCAGGTTCCATCCAATATATAAATATGCTAGAAACTCAATCAAGTCCTCATTCACATACAAACACATCAATCAAAGCTGATACCTTACCTACATCTGTTATTTCCTCTTCTACCTCTCAAGAAATCTACGATGTTGTAGTAGTTGGCGCTGGGCCTATTGGGTTAGCAACTGCCATTGGCTTACGTAAACGTGGTATTGAAAATGTCCTTGTCATCGATCAAACTCGCGCCTTTCGTCAAATTGGACAAACATTGGATCTTCTCCCCAATGGATTAAAAGCTCTCAAATATTTAGATCCTAACGCTTACGAAGAAGTCAAAAATACTGGACTGGGTTTATTGAATCCCAAACAGTCTAATGATCAAGTAACTGTCGAACCTACTCAAAAGCAACAACCTCCAAAAGTTTCACCCCAATGGGTTTACAAAAATTTAAAGGGCGAGATAATTCGGTCAAATTCACTTAGCTTTGATGACTGGTTTCAAGATTATGGCGAGGGTCGAGTATCAATTTCTTGGTACAACTTACAGACAACCCTCAGACAGCTACTTCCACCAGACCTAGTTAAAGCTAATCACCGTTGTATTAATGTTGTGAATGAGCCGGAAAAAGGTTTTGTCCGCATAGATTGTATAGGTGATACAGCAATAGAAACCAACCCTTATGCCTATTGGATAGATGGGCAGAAAGATAACGATCCGCAGCCTCAAAACTCAGATATTCTCTCCCAAGAATTAGCAATAAAATCCATTAGAGCTAAACTAATTGTCGCAGCAGATGGGATTAATTCTACAGTTCGTAGGCTGCTTTACACAGATACTCAATATCATGATTTTGCCCGACCTGAATACTCTGGGTTTGCAGCTATATTTTGTATGGAAATAGCTGAAGTACCAAAGGAATTATTGACAAAACTAGAAGAAGATTTTTTTCAAGACTCACCACTTGTAACAATCACTAATGATGAAATAACTGGAAATAATGTTTGTATAAATAACATCAGGATAATATTATTTCGCAGACCAACTGGTGAACTTGGGTACATAATACATCTTGCTTTGCCTTTAGACTCGTTGCAAGAAAAGTCAGAAAGTTCTTTAATTGACTTAGCTTTGCAGGAATTGGAAAAAGCAGGTTTTCCTGATGCGCTCAAGCAATTAGTGCGTCTGTCTCCTCCTGCCAAAATGCAGCAACGTCCATACTACATTCATCCCGCTAGCATTTTGGATTCTCTACAAGTTTCTAACCCAACTGACCTCAATATAGAAGCTAATCCTGCCAAAATTCCACCAGCCTGGAGTGTAGGGCGAATCGTCTTAGTTGGCGATGCCGCACATGGAATGCCTCCCTTCATGGCTCAAGGAGCTAATCAAGGATTGGAAGATGCGCTAATAGTTACAACACTCATCGCTAAAATTGCTGAAGAGAATAACTGGAACGATCTGCAAGCTATAGCCAAAGCCTTCGAGAAATATGAGTGTCTTCGTCGCCCATTGATAGCATACGTCCAAGAAGCAACATTAAAGCGATCGCCCCACTCGTCAGATAAAGAGTGGGAAGACTACAGCCAACAGATATATCGCCGCAATTTCGACCAAGTAATAGAGGCGTTGTAGTTTACCGCCTGTGAAAAATTTTGATTAGAATGCAGATGTCCACTAGGCGGCAATACTGCGTAGGTTTTGAGTCGATCCCCCCAACCCCCCTTAAAAAGGGGGGCTAAGAATGTCTTATTTTCCCCTTCTTAAGGCAGGGGACTAAGAATGTCTTATTTTCCCCCTTTTTAAGGGGGATTAAGGGGGATCTCCAATGAGTATGCACCTTAATTTACGCAGTATTGCACTAGGCGACATACTGTATATCCACGTAAATCCAGAAGATACTCGATGAGTAATCAACTACAAGACTACAATCCTAGCGGCGTAGGTGAAATAAATGGCAACCTCTTAGGTTTGCCCTGCGATTATGAGTCTGCAAACCTGATTGTCTTTGGTGTGCCGTGGGAAGTTACTGTTTCTTATGGTGCAGGCACAGCTAATGGCCCCCAGCGAATTCTTGATGCTTCAACTCAACTAGATTTATTCGATTTTGATAACCCTAATGGTTGGAAGCAGGGAATTTTCATGGTGGAAATTCCCCAAGATATTTTAGAGAAGAATACATACTACCGCGCCTTGGCAGCAAAAATTATTGAGCGATTAGCCCAAGGTAAAGAACTCTCGGATACACCAGATTTAACATCTGTCCTCAGAGAAATTAATCAGGCTGGGGAACAGGTAAATCAATGGCTATTTGAAAATTGCCAAGAAGCAATTAACAAGGGTAAGGGAGTCGCAGTTATTGGTGGAGATCACAGTTCGCCGTTAGGTTATTTCCAAGCATTAGCAGCTAACTACGCCAACTATGGCATTTTGCACATTGATGCCCACGCAGATTTACGCGATGCTTATGAGGGATTTGAGTTTTCCCATGCGTCGATTATGTTTAATGCGATGAAAATACCGCAAATTTCCAAGCTAGTGCAAGTGGGTTTGCGTGATATTAGTCATGATGAAGTGCAAATGATTGACGAATCTGATCGTCGCATTATTGCCTATTACGACCCAGCCATTAAACAAAAGCTTTACTCTGGAACAACTTGGCTTGATTTATGCCAAGAAATTATCAGTCATTTACCTGAGTATGTTTACATTAGCTTTGATGTCGATGGTCTAGATCCAAAACTTTGCCCAAGTACAGGTACTCCTGTTCCAGGTGGATTGGAATTAGAGCAAACATTTTTTCTGTTCCGGGAATTAGTCAAAAGTGGTAGAAAAATTATTGGCTTTGATATTTGCGAAGTCGGTGATGCCGAGTGGGATGGTAATGTTGGAGCGCGGGTAGTTTACAAGCTGGCAAATTTGATGGATTTGTCCAAACAGAATTCGTAATTATTGAGTTACTAAAATCGTTCGACTGAGACGTTCTGCGATTGCTCAGTCGAGCTATCTTCACACTTTTCGCGTAGCATTCCCCAGGAAAGTCGAAAACTTAAAATTAAATAATAAGCCCCTGACTTGATTGCTGGAGTCAATCTAAAATTTTTTGAATAACCTTGCTCTACTATCTAAAAATTTTAAGATAAAGAATAGCCCGTTGCTTTGTGAACGTATTGCACAACTTTTTGATATGATTCGGGATTACTCACAGGATTAATGATGATGGGGATAGTGCCATCTGGCAACCAGAAAGTTATCCTGCCATTAGGTTCATGACAAAAGGAACTGATGCAGTTGAGATTAATTACATATTCATTTTTTTCGTAAAGGATTTTCACCCAGTGGGCATGATCTAATTCTAAACTTGTCACACATTCTAAATAATCGAGAATCTTTTGATAATCTTCTAGGTTACTTTGTGGATTAATGACTATTGGAATGGCACTATCGGGTAGCCAAAAAGTAACCCTGCCATTCACTTCATAACAAAAAGCATGGACACGTTCAAAATTCACTACATATTCTCTCCTCTCGTAAAGGATTTTCACCCAGTACGCCACAACATCTCCTCAAGTCCGAAATTTACGAATGATGCACCCTGTATGTCCAAGTCTACTGAAGCCTTAAGTTTTTGTTGCTGTGTACCAATTCAAAATCAAATTAATTTGTTTGAATTATGAATTGTTAAGAAACCTCCAATGGTGTTGGTGTACCTGAAGTTGACAAAGAAAGAGCGATCGCTGCTTGAATAAACCCTTTAAATAAAGGATGAGGGCTACTAGGACGCGATTGAAATTCTGGATGAAATTGGCAAGCCAGAAAGAATGGGTGCTTGGGTAATTCCACAATTTCAACTAACTGTCCATCAGGAGAAGTCCCACTGATCACATAGCCGGACTTTAATAAGAGATCGCGGTAAGCATTATTGAACTCATAGCGATGTCTATGTCGTTCATAAATTACATCTTCTTGATAAAGCTTGAAAGCCAATGTATCAGGAAGAACACGACAAGGATATAGCCCCAAGCGCATTGTACCCCCTAAATCCACAACTTCCTGCTGTCCTGGCAATAAATTAATTACCGGATTCGTTGTATGAGGGTCAAATTCAGCACTATTAGCATCTGTTAATCCCCCTATGTTCCTAGCCCATTCAATTACAGAGCATTGCATTCCCAGGCATAAACCCAAAAAGGGAATTTGGCGATCGCGTGCGTATTTAATAGCGGCAATTTTGCCATCCACTCCCCGAACCCCAAAACCTCCTGGCACAACTACCCCATCGACACCCCCAAGATGAGTTTCGGCTGATTCATTTTCCAAATCTTCTGAGTTCACCCAACGCAAGCGTAGTTTGCCATAAGTGGAAATTGCTGCATGGTTTAATGCTTCCACGACAGATAAATAGGCATCACTTAACTGCACATATTTACCGACAATGGCAATTTCTAGCTCATGCTTGGGAGTATGTAAGCGTTGTACCAAGGTTTGCCACTGCGTCAAATCTGGTTGGCGTTGCTCCATTTGCAACAAGTTCAGCACTTGTTCTGCCATTCCTTCCCGTTCCAGATTTAGCGGTACTTCATAAATACTTTTGGCATCTTGAGAAGTAATGACGCATTCTTCGGGCACATCGCAAAATCCCGACAATTTTTGCTTTAATCCCTTTGGTAAGGGGCGATCGCTCCGACAAACTAAAATATCTGGTTGAATACCAATGGATCTGAGTTCTTTAACTGAATGCTGTGTTGGCTTAGTTTTCATCTCACCCGCAGAAGCAATCCACGGTACCAACGTTACGTGCATATACAGTACATGTTGCCGCCCCACCTCTTTGCGGAACTGGCGAATCGCTTCCAAAAACGGCAGTGATTCAATATCTCCCACCGTCCCGCCAATTTCTGTAATTACTACGGACGGATTTGTACTTTTAGCAACTCGCAGAATCCGCTCTTTTATTTCATTAGTAATATGAGGAATAACCTGTACAGTACCGCCATTGTAGTCTCCGCGTCGCTCTTTATTAATGACTGCCTGGTAAATCGAGCCAGTAGTCACACAGTTCAAGCGCGACATTGAGGTATCGGTGAAGCGTTCGTAATGCCCCAAGTCTAAATCTGTCTCCGCACCATCCTGGGTAACGAATACTTCCCCATGCTGAAAAGGGCTCATTGTGCCAGGATCGATATTGATATAAGGGTCGAGTTTGAGAATCGACACCGAATATCCGCGCGACTTGAGCAAACGCCCTAGACTTGCTGCTACAATGCCCTTACCAATACTGGAAACTACGCCTCCAGTTACGAAGATAAACTTAGTCATAGTAGTTTGAATTTCTAACAACTTCTAAAAATACATCCCGTCATTGTGCCACAGTTATTGTGGTGTAATCTTCTATGATTTGCTGTGAAAAACCTTTTAGGATTAGTAATATTAGGCTGTATTCTCACATCCTCCGTAGCATTGGCAGAGCCATCTCTTATAGTCGTTTTTCCCAAGACAAACTACCAGACGAGTTCCCAAAAAATCTTTTTTCTGGGGACTGCACCACCGGATGGTGAGGTTTTGATCAATAGTAAGCCAATTAACCGCAGCAAAGCTGGTCATTTTTCCCCTAGTTTTCCCTTGCAGTTGGGAGAGAATCTTTTTACTGTGCGTCGCCAGAATCAAGAACTTAAGATTAAGGTGATAAGGGTTAACACTAGCCCTGAACTACCACAGGGGGTAGCCTTTGCTAAAGATTCCTTGACTCCCGCCGCTGATATTGCCAGACTACCAGGAGAACTAATTTGTTTTAGCGCGTTAGCGAACCTTCCCGAAGGGGTCGCACCCCCTAACGCCAATGTCTCTGTAACCCTGGCTAATCAAACGATTACCCTTTTACCTCAACCTCAACAGGCACAACTACCAAGTAATTTGGCAGCTCTGACAGGGCAAAATCAGCCTTATGCCCAGTCTAGCGTAGGCAATTATAAAGGTTGCACCACAGTGGCAACAGCCGCCGATCTGGGAAAACCTCAGTTTCAACTAACACTCAATGGCAAGACGATAACTCAACCAGGGACTGGTAAAATTCAAATCCTCTCAAGAGCAGAGTTGCCGGTTTCTGAGGTTACAGTAGAGTCAGGCGTTGCTCGCACTGGCCCAAGCACCGATTATTCTCGACTCACACCACTGCCTAAAGGCACACGCGCAACAGTAACAGGTAAGGAAGGTGAATGGTTGCGCCTAGACTATGGCGCTTGGATTAATAGTCAGGAAACTCGCATTCTACCTGGTGCAATTCCGCCACAAACAATAATTCGCAGTGTCGGATACCGTCAACTCCCTGGTGCGACAGAGATATTTTTCCCCTTACAAGTTCCCGTACCTGTGAGCGTACAACAAAGTGAGAAAGCTCTCGCTCTCACTCTCTACAATACTACTGCCCAAACGGACATTATTCGCCTGGATGATGACCCTCTAATTTCTCGGCTAGATTGGCAACAGGAGGCTCCAGAACAAGTAAAATACACCTTTAACCTCAAAAAAGCTCAACAGTGGGGATATAAGCTGAGATACGACGGTACAACCCTGGTTTTAGCTTTGCGTCATCCGCCTAATATTGGGAACACAAGACGCAAGCCTTTAGCTAATCTCAAGATTGTACTCGATCCAGGGCATGGCGGTAAAGAATCTGGTGCCAGTGGCCCAACTGGATATTTAGAAAAAGATGTGAATTTGGTGGTATCTAAGTTGCTGCGGGACGATTTGGTGAAGCGAGGAGCAACGGTAGTGATGACGCGGGAGGACGATAAGGAAGTTTCTCTAGCAGAACGTCAGGCAATTATTAGTAAAGAAGAACCTGAGATCGCTATTTCCATACATCATAACTCCTTACCCGATGACGGTGATGCTGAAAAAACCAAGGGATTCGCCGCTTTTTGGTATCAACCCCAAGCCCACAGCCTGGCAATATTTTTACAGACCTATGTTGTTAAAAAACTCGGCAAACCTTCTTATGGTGTGTTTTGGGACAACCTAGCGCTGACACGCCCAGCAGCTGCGCCATCGGTGTTACTGGAATTGGGTTTTATGAGCAATCCCGATGAATTTGAGCAGGTAGTGAACCCAAAAGAACAGAAGAAAATGGCTGATGCGATCGCTCAGGGGATTACTGAGTGGTTTCGGAGTGTTCGATAGATCGGGAGTTAAACTTACGAGCTATAGCAATTTTATTTCTTATGCCAAACGAAAGATTGTAGAGGCAATTCATGAATTGCCCCTACAAAGTTTTGGCTATTATTTGCATAAGTCCTAGATTTGTGAAAATTCGCCGTATTCAGATCGCCAACTTCGTGAAAGTTGTCAGCGATTTAACTTTTCAGTGCTTCTACCATGCCAGAACAACTTTGATTGCGGGTAAAAATATATCAAATCTTATATTTTGAAACCGTATGTATTTTAAAATCGGCGGTATGGTAGGAGCGATCGCTATCTTATTGAGCAATGGTAGTGCGATCGCCGGAGGTGTTGGCGCAGCGATCGCTGAAGGCGTTGACTCAGCGATCGCCCAAGATGCACAAAGATATATTACTGTGGGGCATGATAAATTAGGGAACAGCGTAGCTTTAGATACAAAAACTATTAAGGGTACAACGTACAAACTTTACGGTATGTACGGAGATGGCATCTTCGAGACTACATTTGATGCATCATGTTCCGAATCGCGGCTTTTTCGGAATCACATTGCCATTTACAGTTCAGAGGGACAGCTACTTCAAGAGGATAAGGAGAAAGGAGAAATACCTTTTGTCGCCAATTCTTCACCAGGCAAAGGAATGAAAATTGTTTGTCAAAAGATTGGGGCCCTTGGTTGGTAGGTTAGTAGGGAATGCCCCATGCCCAATGCCCCATTCTCCATTCCCAATTCCAGTAGAAAATACTAAGGACAAAACAACGTGTCACGCGTATCTCGTCCTGTGGTTGGATTAGTCCCTTTGGCAAGTTTGCACAATTTTTTTTGCTCATCCGAACGCAGCAGCGTATCGGTAAAATCTGCCCCGTCAATGATTGCGCCATCAAATCTGGCGTTAGCAGCAAAAGCACCCTCTAACAGTGCATTTGTCAAATTTGCCCTAACTAAACGAGCCGAGTCTAAAGTGGAATTTCTCAAGTCAGCTGCCTCTAAATTTGCAGACTCCAAATTTGCTGCAAAGAAACTGACACCGTTCAAATTAGCATGGCTGAAGTTGCTCTGGCGAAGATTAGCTTTGGTAAAGCTGGAATCTGTTAAATCACGTCCTGAAAAATCAGCCTCGACCAAAATCTCTTTATTATATTCGAGTGCCAAAGCTGTTGGAGCAAAACCGAGCGTTGCGGTGATGCCAATTATTCCCCACAAGAATAAGCTGAGTATATTTGTCCAAAAGTGATAGTCTGTCTGACGCTTCAACCCGAATTGTGTTCGGGATGAGTCGAGTTTAGAACCTGCTGTGCGTAGGCATAGCCCGCCGCAGGCATCGCTTAATCTAGAATTCATAGAATTTATGATATTTTTCGTCAATGGCTAAACTTCCTCCATCTCATTATCCAGATATTGGTCATTTAGGAGAAGACCTAGTTGCCCAATGGTTGCAATCTACAGGTTGGATAATTCTGCATCGTCGCTTTTCTAGCCGTTATGGAGAAATCGATATTATTGCTCAACATCATGGACAAACTGGGGAAAAACTCCATACTCAACACTCCTTACGGGCTAAACACCCCGCTACCGCTAACAGCACTCAGCACTCATTATTGGCATTTGTTGAAGTCAAAACCCGCAGTTCAGGGAATTGGGATGCAGGGGGAAGAAGCGCCATCACCCCACAAAAGCAAGCAAAAATCTCACGGACAGCTGGAATATTCTTAGCCCAGTACCCTGAAAAGGCGGATTATTCTTGCCGATTTGATGTTGCTATTGTCTACTGTCAAAGGATATCAAAAAATCAGACTGCGGTTATCGCAACTCAGGAAGCTCTTGCTACTTCATCAACAGCCGAATATAAGTTTAAGCTGCAAGAATACATTCTGGCAGCTTTCGACTCTTCAATTGATAATGGTTAATTGGTAATGGATAAAATATCTTAATTACCAATAATTATGTACTGGCGTTACAACCAAACGGTATTACGCCAAAGTTTCTGGACAGTAGCCTAAGCCCCTGACAAACTGTTGCCGGAAAGCTTCGATTTCGTCTCTCTCTGGACTACCATGAGAAACGATCGCTACCTGATAGCGACGCATCACGTCCACAGGGCATTGTCCCGCTTCTAAACTCCAAAGTGCCATTTGCACCCTCATTGGTGGCTCATAGCTAATTCCTAATTCATTTAGAAAAGCCCGAAAGTCGCCATCTTCTTGGGGCGAGACTTGACCTCTGAGTTTGATCCTAACCACCCAGCCATCAATTTGATGAATTACGGTGACGAACGAAACTGGTGTCTGGGGTCTAGCGTGCAGGTGTTGAACGACCCTCAGGGTTAGACTGGCATTCGCCAGATAGTACAAGTATTCCATGTTTGTTGGTGCTTGGGATCAAAGCCAATCCTACATATCTATATTCGTCAATCAGTGCCTGTTCCCGGTAGGGTAAAAGCCCCCGTTTTTAGATGGGGAGGTTTACCCAGTTTTTATGTTAATTTTTCCGTGTTACTTAATAGTAACAATCTTATAGCCTCGCGACAAAATTGGGCAAAGATGCCTTAAAGTTCCAATATAAGGGAAAGCTAAAAACAGCTTTTTGTCAGAGAGTATAAATACTAAATAAAGCAAAAACTAGTACAAGCCAAGTTGAAAGATACATCTAGCCCCAAAGAAAAAAATTTTGAATTAGATTGCTCGGTAGCAGGCTATGACTACACACTACCTCCAGAACTCATTGCCCAAAACCCAGCAGTTCCTAGAGATAGTTCCCGGTTACTGGTAGTTAATTCTCCCACTACAGGCACTGAAACAGAAGCATCTCACCATATTTTCCATGATTTGCCTGCACTGCTACGCTCTGGTGATTTGTTGGTCATGAACAATACAAGAGTTATTCCAGCTCGGCTTTATGGTCATAAAACCACTGGTGCTAAAATCCAGGTGTTGCTGTTGGAAGAACGGCAGTATAACTGTTGGTTAGCTTTAGTTAAGCCAGGAAAAAGCTTCAAACAGGGAACGAAGATTATTTTTGAAGCAAAGCAAGCGGGGACTGGGGGTTGGGGATTAGAGATTGGGGATTGGGAAGATTCTTCCCTAGTCCCTAGTCCCCAGTCCCCAGTTCCCAGTCCCAAACTCACGGCTACAGTTTTAGAAACAGATGCAGCAACTGGGGGGCGTTTGTTGCAATTTGATGTGCCAGAAGGAAAGCCTTTGGTGCAATTGTTAGAGGTATTTGGTGAAGTACCGCTACCACCCTACATTACTACCTCCTCAGCTGCTGATGAGCAGTATCAGACAGTTTATGCCGAACAGCCAGGAGCGATCGCAGCACCTACAGCAGGATTACACTTTACCCCAGAATTATTACAAAAGCTGCGCGATCGCAATATCAATCAAGCTTTTGTCACGCTACACGTTGGTGTCGGCACTTTTCGCCCTGTGGAAGTGGAAGACGTAACTACCCACCAGATGCATGAAGAATGGATTGAAGTCCCCGCCGCCACAGTAGAGCAAATTCGCGCCACTAAAGCTGCTGGCGGTCGAATTATTGCTGTGGGAACAACGGCAGTCAGGGCTTTGGAAGGGGCGGCTAAATCTGGGAATTTACAACCATTTTGCGGTAAAACAGACTTGTTTATTTATCCCGGCTACCAGTGGCGGGTGGTGGATGGTTTGATTACCAATTTTCACCTACCACGTTCTAGTTTGCTGATGTTGGTAAGTGCGCTAATTGGCAGACAACGGCTATTGAATATATACAACGAAGCGATCGCTTTTGAGTATCGTTTCTATTCCTTTGGTGATGCTATGCTAATTTTGCCGGAAGCCATAAGAGTTCTGAGTCAAGCATGAGGGCAATGTTCCCTGTTCCCTGTTACCTATTCCCTACCTGACTTTGCACGTTATGTGGAAAAGTCCACGAAAAACCTAACCCCCTAACCCCCTTCCCGATGCGGGAAGGGGGAAATTCAAAGTCTCTCTCCTAATAGGAGAGAGATTTAGAGAGAGGTTTTCCAGATGCTGTGAAAAGTCAGATTCCCTACCTACCTACGCAAATACGTTAAGTAATCAAACCGGATTCCTATAGGAGTAATTTTATGCGTGACTTCATAATAAAATTGGTCAAAACTATCATCCAGATAATGAATGCTCCGATGCTCATATTGTTTATCGTCACTACAAAGAAAGAAGTGATTCTTGTGGATGTAAGACGATGGTCAAAGATAGTTGAGCTAGTTGATACTTCTGACTGGGTTAACTTGCTATATTTGCTTTATAAATATCCCGAATTCAGAAGTCTTTACTATTACAGAATTAAAAAAGGTAACTTTCTAGGATTGGTACTGATGCATATTATAAAATTCTTTTATAAAGAATGTCCAAGTCTATTTTTATATTGCGATAATATTGGTTCTGGACTATTTATTCAACATGGCTTTAGTACTATAGTAAATGCAAGAAGCATTGGTGATAATTGCTGGATTAATCAACAGGTGACAATAGGATACAGCAGTAAAAATAATTTTCCGACAATTGGCAACAATGTAATCATAAGTTCAGGTGCAAAAGTGATTGGCAACGTCACTATAAATGATAATGTGATAGTAGGAGCAAATGCAGTTGTAGTCAAAGATGTTCCCAGTAATTGTGTTGTTGTCGGTGTTCCAGCTTATATAATCAAGAGAGATGGCGTGAAAGTAAAAGAGCAGTTGATTTAAATTTGTTTATTAACAGATTATAAAACCTATAGAATATCGCACTAATTACGGTATGCAGAGCAACTGAACAAGGAGAAGGGTGTTTTTACAAAAGTCGGATGCTCCCAAAGTGAGAAATTCTTAATTTTTTGATTTGCAATTTTTCATGCTGTGGTGGGTACTCTGACTTATAAAGATATGAGCATAAGTACATCTATGTCACTCCTGTCTAGAAAAAGTCAAACTCAGCCCTGGTTACACTTCTTATTTCACCAAAACTCTGTTCAGAAAAAGCCCCTGTTCAGACTTCTGTTTGCTTTCTCTGCGTTTTTGGTCTTAGCTGCACCAACAATTACTAATTTTCCAGGAAGCAAGCTGCTAGCAGAAACCGCAATTTCTCAGGATCTTGAAGCAGCTAGCTTTTTCCAACAGGGAGTCACGCGCTATAACCGCAAAGACTTACAGGGTGCAGAATATGCCTTTCGTCAGGCGTTGCAGCGAGATCCTAGCCTTGGGGCTGCGCTAAATTATCTGGGTAATATATTCATGGAGCAAAATCGCCTAGATGTAGCTTTACAAGAATATACAGAGGCGATTAGGATTAATCCTAATTTTAGTGAAGCTTATTACAACTTAGGGTTAGTGCTGCATCGTCAGGGACAAAAAGATGCTGCGATTACGGCTTATCGTCAAAGCCTGGTGATAGATCCCACAAAGGTAGCAGCGCTGTATAATCTGGGATTGGTTCTGTATGAACAAGGACAGCTACCGGAAGCGATCGCAACATACCAACAAGCAATTAATTTAGATAGCAGCAATGCCAACGCTTATTTTAACTTAGCGATCGCCTTGCAACAACAAGGTCAAACAGAGCAAGCGATCGCAACTTATCGTCAAGCCTTGCAAGTAGATCCTCAAAATGCCACAGCTTATAACAACATGGCAAATTTACTAGCAATCCAAGGCCAAGCTTCTGAGGCTATTTCTGTTTATCGGCAAGCTATTCGCCTAAATCCTAAAAACGCCTCAGCTTACTATAATTTGGGAGTCACTTTATATAATCAAGGCGACATCAAGAAAGCTAATGGAGTTTTGAAACGTGCCCATACTGAGTATCGTGAGCGAGGGAACATTGAGCAAGCTCAGAAAATAGAACAACTAATGCAACAAATTGCCCAGAAAATTCAGCCACAACAGCCTCAAGCCAGTCAAACAGCTACTCCTTCTGAGGCTTCAGACAACACAAGTAATGTAATACAAACACCTGAGCCACAAACGTCAAATCAACTAGAAAACCCTGTCTCAGTTGAACAACAATCTACTTCAACGAGTTCCGGACAATAAAAAAATCAGAGTTAGAAATAAATTAATAACTTCTAACTCTGCCAATTTTAGATTTTGAGTAGTAATTTTGGTGTGCTTACAGTGCAACTTGGATTGAAGGAAAAATCTTAAATCTAAAATTGAATGACTTATAAATTTTTTAAATCGGCAAACGATTGATATCTTTATTGCAACCAATAACAACCATTGCTGAACCACGCTCTAAACGCTTAGTGGGGTCAGGATTAATAATAAATTTACCATCCTGGCTCACTGCTAGCAAATTTAAACCGTAGCGGTTACGAAGTTGAAGCTCAGTGATTGTTTTGTCGTGAAATTCATCAGGCACAATCAACTCTACAATACTGTTATCTGGGTCTAGGTCAAACCGATCTAAGATTGCTGGTTTGGTAAGTGTACGTGCTAAGGCACAGCCCGCTTCATATTCAGGAAAAACAACATGATCTGCTCCGACTCGCCGCAACAGTTTACTATGAACTTCACTAGAAGCTTTGGCAACTACGTGGGGTACACCAGCCTCTTTCACATTTAGAGTGGTTATAATGCTTTCCTGAACGTAGTTGCCAATCGCTACAATTACAGTATCAAATTCAAAAATTCCAGCTTCTTTGAGTGCGGCTGGTTCTGTAGAGTCTAGTTGCAAGGCATGATCAACTATTCCCTCAGTTAATGCTTCTGAAACTCGTTTTTCATCAATATCTGTTGCTAGCACTTGATAGCCAAAATTGTGCAGTGTAAAACAGACAGACCTACCAAAGCGACCTAACCCAATTACAGCAAATTGCTGATTATCTTTACGTAAACTGCGAAAAAAACTTAATGATGACAGATTCACCTTTGTTATCCTTATTATGGCTCCCTGTATTTAGGGCAAAAAACACTCATACAGCTTGAATTAAAAATTTTATTTTTTGCCTTCAATGTATATTTTATCAGTTTGGTCAGTAGTTATAAGTTAGGAGTTAGGAGTTAGCAATTATTATTCTCCCTCATCTGCCCTACTTACAGCATATTTCAGGTAAATGAAGTACATGGGTAGGGGCACAACATGTTGTGCCCCTACGATTATCTCTACCTCATGCCTGTTGCAATCTGCTGTATTATCCTACGAGTAAATTTTCTTCAGGATAGTGAATTCTGGTAGGGCGTGGATCTCCTAGTACAGCAGACATCAAAAGTAAAATACCTACTCGTCCAACGTACATCGTCACAATTAAGATGAGCTTTGCTGCTGTAGAAATACTTGCTGTAATGCCTGTAGAAAGCCCTACAGTGGCGAAGGCTGATACCACTTCAAACAAAATTTGAATAAAATCTAATTTTGGATCTGTGAGGCTGATTAAAATCGTAGCTAAAATCACGGTTGCTATTGAACCCACCAACACACCCACAGCTTTCAAAATTAAAGATATTGCTATTTTGCGATCGTACAATAAAACTTCTTCTTTCCCCTGGAGAATAGCTTTAGTGCAACTGGTTAAGACTCTCAAGGTTGTTGTTTTCAGTCCTCCTCCAGTACCACCTGGACTTGCACCAATAAACATCAGCGCAATCGTAATAAATAGACCAGCTGTGGTCATTTTGCCAATATCGATGGTATTAAAACCAGCAGTTCTGGGAGTAACAGATTGAAACCAAGCTACTAATATCTGGTCACGTAAACTTAGATCGCCAAATGTTTCAGGGTTTCTGATCTCTATACAGAAAAAAGCAACTAGCCCTAGTAATAATAATATCAAGGTTGTACTGGTTGCAACTTTAAAGTCGAGAGAAAATCTTTGGGTTTTAATAGATTTTTTGAAAATGTGATCGCGGAACCAAAAGTACATTTCCAAAATTACTTGATACCCAATTCCCCCAAATATAATTAGTATTGTAATGGTGAAGACTACTAAAAAGGATGACTGATAACCAATTAAGTTATCTTTAAATAAACTAAAACCAGCATTATTCCAAGCATTAATACTATGAAAAATTGCTAACCAAAGTCCCTTACTCCATCCATACTCAGGAACAAAAGCTGGTAGAAGTAAAAATATACCTGTAATTTCAAAAATTAAAGTGGTGGCAATAATTGAACGGATAACTTGGGCGCTACCACTCATCCCCGGTCGGTCTAAAGCTTGTTGAATCGCTATTTTTTGCCGCATATCAAACCTACGACCAATGAGCAAAATCAGAAACGTGGTAGTTGTCATGTAGCCCAAACCGCCAATCTGAACTAATAGCGTAATAAACAACTGGCCCCAAAAGGAAAAATAAGTACCAGGATCAACTACTGATAAACCTGTGACACAAACTGCGGATGTCGAGGTGAATAATGCCACAATCAGGTCATTCCACGTACCATTGCTAGTCGAGAAAGGCATCATCAACAGAATAGTACCTACAGTGATGACAGTTAGAAAACCCAAACAAATTGTGCGAGCAACAGTCATAATTAATTGAAAATTTCAAATTAAAAAACTCAATCATGCTAGGCATCCCGGAAGCATCCGGTATGCAAACGACAGCGAAGGCAGCTTATTAAGGTAAAATCAGTAAAATTTTCCAGGGAAGAGAAACCGGAGTTTATGATCCCTGCAAACCAAAAGACCCTATTTTAATTAAAAACACACATGGTAGCCTAATGTGTATGTTTTTTTAATTCGGCTTTGTCTTAACACAGCTTTTTTCATGAGCGCAACACTTTACCAGCAAATTCAGCAATTTTACGATGCTTCCTCCGGTCTGTGGGAACAGATTTGGGGCGAACACATGCACCACGGCTATTACGGTGCTGATGGTACCCAGAAAAAAGACCGTCGTCAGGCTCAAATTGATTTAATCGAAGAACTGCTGAATTGGGCAGGGGTACAAGCCGCTGACAATATCCTAGATGTGGGTTGTGGCATTGGCGGCAGTTCTTTATACCTCGCACAAAAGTTTAATGCTAAGGCTACAGGGATTACACTGAGTCCTGTACAAGCCGCGAGAGCAACGGAACGCGCAATGGAGGCTAATTTGAGCCTAAGAACACAATTCCAAGTCGCAAATGCTCAAGCAATGCCCTTTGCTGACGATTCTTTTGACTTGGTTTGGTCGCTAGAAAGCGGTGAACACATGCCAGATAAAACCAAGTTTCTCCAAGAGTGCTATCGAGTATTGAAGCCTGGCGGTAAGTTAATTATGGTGACTTGGTGTCATCGACCAACTGATGAATCCCCACTAACGCCTGATGAGGAAAAGCATTTGCAGGATATTTATCGAGTTTATTGCTTGCCTTATGTGATTTCTTTGCCAGAGTATGAAGCGATCGCACACCAGCTACCATTACATAATATTCGCACTACTGATTGGTCAACTGCTGTCGCCCCCTTTTGGAATGTGGTAATTGATTCTGCATTCACTCCCCAAGCGCTTTGGGGTTTACTAAATGCTGGTTGGACTACCATCCAAGGGGCATTATCTCTGGGATTAATGCGTCGCGGTTATGAGCGTGGGTTAATTCGATTTGGCTTATTGTGCGGCAATAAGTAGAATTCCACTTCAGCAAAAAGATGTAATCTAGGAGCATTGAAGTAGATGTTCCTAGTGATACATTCTTATACTTAATACAAGATTTAGAGCGATCGCAGCAGGTATGATTCAGAAAGTTTAGCGATCGCAAATCTTGTAAATTCTCATGCAGATATCGGGGAAACCTTCTAAAATTAAGTTTCTTATTGTTAAATTGCTGAAATGCCACTCGAACTGCAAAACCTCACAGGCGGTTACACCACAGTACCAATTGTTCAAGACATTAACCTCACTCTACAAACAGGAGAATGGTTGAGTTTAGTTGGTGCTAATGGTTCAGGTAAATCTACTTTATTAAAATTGCTGAGTCGTATTCTTTCCCCACAGCAAGGAACAGTTCTACTTGATGGCAAAGCAATTCACTCTCAACCCCCAAATTTGGTTGCCCAGAAACTCGCATTATTACCGCAACAACAAACCGTTCCCGTAGGCTTAACAGTGCGACAATTAGTAAGTTTAGGACGCACGCCACATCAATCTTGGTGGCAATGGGAGTTAAACACCCAAGATTGGATAAAAGTAGAAGCTGCAATTAAAAAGACGCAACTAGAAGAATTGAGCGATCGCTTAGTTGAAGAACTTTCCGGTGGTGAAAGGCAACGCGCTTTTTTAGCTTTAGCACTAGCGCAAGAACCAAAAGTTTTACTATTAGATGAACCTACAACTTTTTTAGATATCAACTATCAATTACAATTATTAGAACTACTAAAAAATCTGAATCAACAGCAAGAATTAACTATTGTTACCGTTCTACACGAACTGAATCTAGCGGCACGATATAGTTCTCGCATTGCTTTATTAAAACAAGGTCATCTTTGGGAAGTTGGCAAACCTGAAGAAGTTCTGACACCAAGTGCGATCGCTCAAGTATTTGGTGTGGAATCTGTAATTATTCACACACCTGTGGGTTTACAAGTTTGTGCAATTTCTGCTGTGTCGTCATGACTCAATTACTTTTCTGATGCAAGTCAGCCAAATGTACCCTTGAAAAATGCCTTCTTTATCTGAAATATTTATCGACGGATTAACTTATCAATAACTTTGTTATTGTCACCAATTGGTTGGTCAAAATTGAAAGCTTTATTAACAATAACTTGCTTGGGTAATTGAGCGCCATTTTGGACATATATTCCTGGCAATACACTCACTTTAAACTCTTTAATCTCTTTAACCTCTTTAGATTCATTCACTAGACTTACTTTAAGCTCATGAAGAACTCGCTGCTGTTCTTTGACAATTTGGGTTAGTTCGTTTAGTTGCTGAGTATGTAAGTCATCCAATTTTTCATGGAGAAGTTCAATATTTTGTCCAGCCCTTAAATTCACCTGATGATCAATTTCGGAGTTTTTCCGATCAGTATCAGACTGGCGATTTTGACTCATCAAGACGATGGGTGCTGTGTAGGCTGAGGCAAATGAAAACACTAAATTAAGCATCATGAACGGTGATTCATCCCAGTGGGGAACCCCAGGCATTAAGTTGATACCAACCCATCCGGCTAAAACGGTGCTTTGCCCAATGAGAAATCCCCAAGAACCCACTTGCGCTGCAAATTTATCAGCAAGGCGTTGTCCGCGAGTCAGTTCTTGAGTGGAAGTGTTTTGGACTGCTGGTTGTATCTCCACAATTTGAGGTTTTTGAACTACTTTGGCATCAACATTCTTAGACGATACTTTTTTGAATGGATTCATGTTGCACCTCTTGGCGTTATTTCTGTCTGTGTTTATCCTGATGACTTTTAATCTACGCTGGTTAAACGATAGGAGCAAATATTGTTATTTTTCAAAACGATAGAAAAAAGTGATGGTAAACAGAAAACTACCTTCAGATATTTAGGTGTGGAGGCAGCGATCGCATTCCAGCCTATGTAGTAACAATGAATGTTGAAATACTACATAATAAATATAGAAGGTTCTAGATAGCACAACTCTTTACTTGGTTCGTGAGTCAGGCAAATCATGCAACTACATAAATTTGACAACATTCAGGAATTTTGGGACTGCACTCAGGCTTACTTACTTCAGCATCAGGTAGAAAATAATGTATTGCTCAATATCTTGCATACCTTGTTGCATAACCCAGAACATTATCTGGGTAAGCCTTATTTAGCAATTGTCCAAACAAGTGGCGAGATTCTGGCTGTTGCCATCCGCACCCCACCCAGAAAATTGATCCTATCCAAAGCCCAGAATATTGATGCTCTGCGGTTGATTGCTCAAGATTTGCGTCAAGAAAAACTGCCAGGAAGCATGGGACTGGCAACTGAAGCAGAAATATTCTCGCAAACTTGGCAAACGCTGACAGGACAATTCTATCAACGGTCGATGGTAATGAAAATTTACCAATTAACGGCAGTGCAAAGAGTCTCAACGACCAGAGGATATCTCAGACTGGCAACTGAAAGCGATCGCTCTCTTTTGCTCGAGTGGCTTTCTGCATTTTTCTCTGAGATAGATGAGGCAGTGAGCGAAGATGTCGAACACCAGGTAGATAATCGGTTGAAACAGCAGAATACTTATTTTTGGGTTGATAGCACTCCAGTTTCAATTGCGTCTAGTAAACAAGTGTTACCTACAATTGGTCGGATCAATTTAGCTTATACACCACCAAAGTATCGTCGCAAAGGATATGCTACTGCCTGTGTCGCAGCGTTAAGCCAAAAACTGCTAGACCAGGGATGCCGCCATTGTTTCCTCATAGCAGATTTAGCCAATCCTACAGCCAATCATATTTATCAAGCGATTGGGTATCGCCCCCTAAGCGATTGGCACGAATACTCATTCACCTCAAAGGAGTAAACATAATAAAGCGATCGCTCCAATTAAATTACTTTCTATGGCAGGATATGTAAACTGCGATCGCACCTCCATCTCCTAAAACACCAGAGTAAGCGCATCTCAAACCCTATTTAAAAAATAATAGGCTATCCAAGTGGGGAAATATCGAGAGGACTGAACACTCATTCTAAGATTTGGTTTCTTGAGTCTGTGCGTCGATAATTACACTCCAGTCATCATTTGTTACAGCAGCTTCAAGTTGACGCTGACGTTCGGCTATACTCGCATCTATTGTTTCTGACTCTTTAGAAAGGGTTGTGTCAGCCATTGCTTTCCGCAGCTTTAGCTTTTTCTCTTCGTAGGCTTGACGTTCCACCTCTGACATTACCGCCTTTGCAGCTTCGCCTACTGTACTAGCCCACATTTCGCTTTCGGACGCATTACCAGGTGGTGTGGTTTCGAGTTCTGCTATCCACGCATCTCGCAAATCTTCCATTTCTTGACGCTTGGGGAACTTGAATGCTTGCACGCGCACAAAAGCACACTTTTCCTGACCATTTTGGGTTACATGACTATTTAAGGAAAGCAACACATTCCGAGAATAGCCAATGTACTGCACGCGGCGTTCTGCATCTAAAACTGAGTAAACACCTGCAATTTTAGCATTCTGAGCAGATGCACTCCAAGTCTCAAGACCAATGATTTCAGTACCATTGTTTGCCAGCTCAGGGGTTATACTCACCTCAATGGCAGTGTGTTCGTCATCGGAACTATACAAAAATTCATGTAGCCCACGGTGGTTTATGGGGACATTTTGATGTTCAATTGGCGGGTTGTGCTGGGTTTCCATCGTAGTTGATCTCTGAGTTATTAATTAGCGACGCAAGCAAATATATGCCTTTAGAATATTGAAGCTTAAATCTACTCACATGCCCAAATTCTTGCTGACAAAGCGAAAACAACTATTAGACCTTATATGAATCAATTGACACCTAAAAATTGGATATTCATCAAACAGCGACTTACCCCCTATTTATTTTTACTACCCGCCTTGGTTCTTTTGGGGTTAACAGTCTTTTTGCCTGCGCTGCAAGCGTTTTACCTCAGCTTTACTAGCTATGAAGATATCGCCCAGCCGCCACAATGGATAGGTTTAGCTAACTTTCTTAAACTTTGGAAGGATGCAGTTTTTTGGAAAACCTTAGAAAATACTTTTTTATATCTTGTGGGCGTAGTCCCAATTTTAGTAATTGCTCCCTTATTGCTGGCAATTTTGGTAAATCAGAAACTGCGGGGGATGAATTGGTTTAGAGCAGCCTACTACACCCCAGTAGTAATTTCAATGGTGGTTGCAGGAATAGCTTGGAAATGGCTGTATGCAGAAAACGGATTACTGAATCAGTTCTTAAAAACTTTGGGGCTTTTTCCAGAAGGTATTCCTTGGCTAACTAGCCCAGCGAAAATTTTTGGTATTATACCAATTTCTCTTGCCAGCGTTATGGCTGTCACCGTGTGGAAGGGACTAGGCTACTACATGGTGATTTACTTAGCGGGGTTGCAATCAATTCCTGCTGATGTATACGAAGCTGCTGCGATCGATGGTTCCGATGGTATCAGCAAACATTGGGATATTACCATACCTTTGATGAAGCCATATTTAGCATTAGTAGCGGTGATTTCAGCTATTTCTGCAACCAAAGTTTTTGAAGAAGTATACATTATGACCCAAGGGGGCCCACTCAGTAGCTCAAAAACGATTGTTTATTACCTATATGAGCAAGCTTTTAGTAACTTAGAAATCAGCTACGCTTGCACAATTGGTTTAGTGCTATTTTTGATAATTTTAGGGTTATCAATTTTGCGATTAGTTATCAATCAAGAGGGTGGAGATAATATCACAATCTGAATATTTATTTAATTTCAGAAATATTGAGAACTGATACAAAAATTTGCATTCTTAGTTACCAGTGCTTGAGGGCATTGCTTGTTGCGTAATTTTAAGCTTTTATGCGGCTTAATTGTAATGTAAGTAAGTTAGTACAATAAAAAAAATAATTTAAAACCGGGTTTGATACTCCACTACTGCACGACTATCATCAGTTAAATTAGTGGAAGCACGCACACGAAATTCATCGTTTATCCGGTAATTAACACCCCATTGGAAGGGATCATTTGTTGTCAAAATCTTAATACTGGAAACAGAGATTTTGGTAGAAATATCGACCCCAGCCTCGGCTGCTAATTCCAAAGTTGAACTACTTCTTCCAGCTTCGGGATTCTCAGAAATAACGGTAGGGAATATCCGCAGTTCACTTAAACCAAAGGTACTCCCAATCTGGTTAAAAGCAGACTGAAAATTATTGAACACAGCCGAACCTGCAATGTTAATCAGTCCCAAAGTACTGTCACCACGTCCTTGGGTGTCTACAAATCCACCTCCTAAAAGAGCAACAATTTCGGTTTGACTACGTGACGGACTACTTGTTAATTCTAAATTTTCATTGAGTTTGCTGGCTAGACCGTTGATAGTGGCTTCGACTCGAACACTCTCTAAGGCTGATAAACCTGTGGAATTCACTTTACCGAAGTCATTACTTTGAGTTACGTCCAGAACTTTGGCAAATAGGCGAATATCTAAGTTGGGGTCGCGGGGTTCAGAGGGACTAAAAGTTGCGGTGTGTTTATAGCCACGAGCAAGATTAAATTGGGTAGTAAATAAATTCACCCCTCCTTGTTCTAACTGGATAGTACCATCGGGTACGGGCTGATTGATCGAGCCGTTAACGATGAGATTACCAGTGGCGCGGAAGTTGAGAATAGGGGGACGAGTAATTTGGACATTTTTACCGAGTTCTAAATCTAGATTATTAAATCTAGCGATACCTGACGGCAAGCCTTGAGCCAACGCATTTCCCTTGCCATTCCCAATTTCCGCTTTACTCTGCTTGTTATCTTTTGTGGGTGATACACCGAGACTACTATTTGCAGATGAAGTCGCATCGGTAGATTCTGCCAGCAATACCTGACCGTCAAATAAACTTACTTTACCGCCAATCGCTGGGTTAAGGGCAGAACCAGTAATCTGCAAATTGCCGCTAGCGCCTCCTTGGTAAAGTCCCTTGAGATTCAATGCCAGCTGATCGAGATTAACAGTTAGGGGATTGGTGATACTCACGTTCTGATTGTTGAAAATGGGAATTTCTCCAGCAGCCTCAACCTTCCCACGGCTAAATCTACCCTGAAGATTTTCTACTAAGATACTGTCAAAATTAAACAGCACTTTACCTGTGACACGTCTCAGCTTACCTGGCAATGCCTGGGCTGAAAAAGTAGCATTATTAACAGTAGCAATTCCATCTACTTGGGGTTTTTGCAATGTTCCGCGTACTTTAAGGTCTACTTCTCCTTCACCTTTTTCAAAAACTACTTGATTCGTCAATGCGTTTAACAGTCCCAATCCCTCGTTTTCTAATTTCACATCCAAATTGATTTGCTCACTGTCTGGTGCTACCGAAGCAAAAGGCAATTTATAAGGGATACTGCCAGTAATATCAACAGGTTTTGGCCCTGCAACTGCTACAGTACTACCAAAGTTTAAGCGTCCGTTGGCATAGCTGAAACTTGCCCTTGCTGATTCTATTGCTTTTTGATTCAATAATCCTTCTGTGATTTGCAATTCCCCTCTAGCTTGGGGATTAGCAATGCTACCTGCTAAAGCTGCTGTACCATTAAGATTACCTGTAATTCCAACTGGCAGTTTTACAAAATTATTCAGTAGTTGCACCGGAAAATTATTCACCCGTAACTGGCCAGATTGTTCATCACCACCAACGTTACCCGTAAAGGCAACCAACCTGTTTTGAGATTCGATTCGTAAAGGTCGCAAACTCAAAACACCATTTTCAAAGTTGCCTTCGGCAATCACTTTGTCAGCAGTATAATAACGATTTCGTTCTTCCTTTTTACCCCAAGCAAAGTTTTGTCCATTCAAATTAAAATCCACTGATAATCCATTGGCTGTAGCTGTATTTAAAGCAACTTCCCCGTTGAAAGTCCCCTTTAAGTCTGCCAAATCTGGTATTGGAGTGGAGTTAAGTCGCTGTTCTTGCTGTTCTGCTACCAAAGTTTCAATTTCAGAAAACCGTTGGATTTGGGTTAATAAGGGTTGATTTGGTACTCCTTGGGGGGTAGTGTTTAGATCCTCTGCTGTGCCGTAGATTGCTGCTGAACCACCTGGCAAATTTTGTAAATCAAATATCTGTGTTAAAGCTACAACATCTTGGATCTCTCCTTGGCTGACGTTGAGTTTACCTTGTAGTTGAGGCCCTTTAGAGCTTTGGGCAAACGTACCGACAAGCGCGTAGCTACTTTTACCTTTGACAAATTCGCTGTTGGTAAGTGTGCCTTTCCCATCACTGTAGCGGAATTGAGCAGCTATTCGATCGCCGCGAAGCCAGCCAATGTGCGGATTAGCGATCGCTAAATTCCCCGTTGTTGCCAATGTCTGCTGATTAAACAGCAAATCCCCAGTTAACAACCCAGCTATCTTACCAGCGCCTAATCGAGTAATTGGTGGCGGAGTCAAATTCAATATTTGTAAGGGGAAATTTGCAACTTTTAGCGCCCAGTCATTCCCTTGAATATTACCTGTGGCTGATGCTTCCTGCCATTTTACTAAGAAGGATTTCGGGCGATTATTGGCATCTAAATTAAAAGATAGGCGATCGCGATTACCCGCCAAGTTCAAATTTAAACCGCGTCCCTGTACTGAATCAATGTTTCCAGTTAACAACGGCTCAAAAGCAATATCTTGAACAACTAAGTCTCGTAAATTAATTTGTCCTACCACATTTGGCAAAGGCAGCTTACCAGTTATTTGACCATTAAAATCTACACTCCCCGCCACAGCAACCTGATTAGGAAAATTGATCGGTAACTGTTTTAAGTTATAATTCTGCGCTTGGACGTTGAGATTTAAGGCAGTAATTTCCGGTATACCTGCTTTTTTAGCATTGGCTAATATGTTACCACTCACACTTAAACCGGGAGCAGTTGCTCGCTCAATGGTCAGCCTTTCACCACTCCAAGCGATCGCAGCCGTCAGGGGTTGCTCCAAACCAGGGATACCTTGCGATAATTGTACCTGTCCAGCAGCACGCACATCCGCTAATTTCGATGATCCGACAGCGCCAGCTAATTGTAACTGACCGCCAAATTGGCCCCGCAATTGCTGATTGAATCGATTTAACTCCACGCCGTCAGCATTAACTACAGCTTGATAGCGACCATTAGCCAATTGGATATTAGAAGCTGCGATCGTTCCACCTGCAACATCCAGCCGTCCTTGACCGCTAGCTTGGATAGTTTGCGGTTGGAAGGACTCTACAGAACCCGCCACGTTTGCTTGACCAGTTAACGTCCCTCGTAACTGTGGTGGTACTGCTGCCAACTGCTGCAAAGGTACATTATTTGCCTGAACTTGTGCCTGATACAGACCATTAGCCACTTGGATATTAGAGGCTGTAATAGTCCCACCCGCAACATTTACTCGCGCCTGACCCATAGCTTGGATAGCTTTAGGTTGGAAGGATTCAACAGAACCCGCTACGTTTACTTGACCAGTTAACGTCCCTCTAAATTGCGGTGGTACTGCTGCTAACTGGCGCACAGGTACATTATTTGCCTGAACTTGCGCCTGATAGACACCGTTAGCTAGTTGGATATTAGAGGCCGTAATAGTTCCACCCGCAACATTTACCCGCGCCTGACCACTGGCTTGAATAGTCTGTGGTTTAAAAGAATCAACAGAACCCGCTACATCGAACTGACCAGTTAACGCCCCTTGAAACTGCTTTGGTACTTTTGCCAACTTCTGTATAGGAACATTCTTAGCCTGAACTTGCGCCTGATACACACCATTAGCCACTTGGATATTTTTAGCTGTAACCTTACCACCGCCAATAGCAAGGCTACCCTCACCATTGCCACGGAGCGTTTTCAGGCTGAAATTATCTCTGTCACCTGCGATTTGAAACGTACCCGCCAAAGGATTATTTAAAGCTGGGGGAGACTGTTTCAATATTTGCCCTAACCGCACACCATCAGCTACAAGTTGAGCAGAGAAGCTTTGGTCTTGCAATTGGACATTAGAAACTGCTACTGTGCCGCCACCAATTTGGACTCCTGCACCATCAGTACGAATTGTGGCAATTTTAAATGGTGCAGTGTTGCCTGAGAGGATGAGACGACCATTGAATTGTGCGTCCGCCAAAGAGATATTTTGTAGTTGACTTTTGTCTACAAAGGGTTCTAATTTTACCCTAGAGGCAACAGCCACAGCTTGCCAACGTTGATCGATATAACTACCAGTTGCCCGGACTGTACCACCACTGACATTAAGAGCTACATTACGGAAAGAGACATTGCGATTTGGAGCGATCGCAACTTCACCAGTTCCAGGATAAGTTCCGTTAGGGGCTTGAAACTGTACCAAAGTTTGGACATTGGTAGGAGCGCCAGTTAATTGGGCTGTAGCTGAGACATTGCCGATTTGGAACGCAGGTGTTGTTTCATAAACTTTTGCGATCGCATCCCCTGGAACATTCTTGGCAGCGAAATTTAAATCCAGTCGCGGCGTTTTACCAAGTTGAATTGTGCCAGCGCCTGTGATATCACCACCAACTTTAGCTTTACCTTGAATATCTTTTAGGGTAATTAAAGAGGAACTAGAACTAGTAACAAGCTCAAATTTACTACTGATGCTATTGAAATCAACTTTATCAATGCGGGCAGTTTGGATTGTGGCAACTGTGCCTGAGATAATTGGCTCTTTAGTTGATCCGGTAATCTGCAAATCTGCTTGTACTTGTCCAGCGATTGGCACAGGTAGTTTTACCTTCAGGGTATCCTGGGCATTAGCCAAACTCACCGCATTTACACGCCCTGCCAATTTAAAGCCTGCTTGAGTGTCGATGATTCCCGTAGCCACTACAGGAATTTTGCCGTAGTTGGTAGTAACATTGTTTAACTGCAACTCCGTTCCCTGAAAACGGAGATTTCCTTGGCTATTGCTCAACAGCTGCGGTACTTTGGGTATTTGAAGTGTTACCCCTTGTACAGCCGCATTGCCATACAATAAAGTCTGTTGCCCTGGTGTCAACCGAATTAACAAGTCGCCATTGGTTCGACCCGCCTGTAAGTTCACTGGTAACTTAATCAACCGAGTAATATCCGCAGCCAGCAAATCTTGTGCGTGCAACTGAAAGTTGCCCGCTAGCACCTTAGAACGTGTCTCTCCCTGAATAGAAATATTGCCACCACTATCTGCTTGCCCACCCACTTCAAACCGGATTAACTGGTTGTTTGCTAAAAGTTGGGCAGAACCGTTAAGTTGAGAAAATGTTACTAGAGAGGTGGTAGACGCAGAAGATATTCCCTCCCCTACTCCCCCAGCTTCCCCTGCTCCCTCTGCCTCCCCAGCTCCCCTTGCGCCCCTTACCTCCCCTGCTCCCTCTGCCTCCCCTCCTCTCTCTTGCGGCATCAATGCCAGCTTGGCATTACGAAACCGCAAGTAGTCCAAATCAGTTTTAATTGCACCGCCTCCACCTGACGACGCGATGCTAGTGGAAATCCAGCGCCCTTGCTCATCCTGCTGAATGTAAATATCTGGGTTGACTAAGGTGACATCAAGTTTGAGGTGGCGATTAAAGATTAGTTGTAACGGGTTAAAACCCACCTCTACAAATTCGACTGTCGCCCGATCTGGATCTGTGGGTGTGGCGGGGATAGTTGAAGCGCCAAACTGCACTCCCGTTAACGAAAATTGTGTGACTTTTCCCAGTTTTACCGGACGGTTGAGTGTAGTAGTCAGACTTTGTTGTGCCAACGGCGTTAACTCTGTTTGGACAAAAGTCCACAACCGCCAAATACCGATGATAACTCCTAACAGTAAAAGTCCACTCAAGGCAATGCTACCCCGACTCAACACCAGCAACCACAGACGCTTGCGGATAGGGGAGGGGGAGTGAATATCTTGATGGGGAGATTTAGTCATTTGCTTTCACTGTATTAATTGCCGGATATCGCTGGCACACACAAGCATTAACTGACACATTGATTCAGTATGCCATTTCCAGGATACGCCAAGTAAAGCAAAGACCTCATTAGTTAAGTTACGGTATTTGCTTGATCCAATACTTATGCTTAATAATTTTGGCGTTTTCAGGAAAATCTGAATAGAGTGAAAATTGTTCTTGTGACTTTCCTTGAGGTACAACCTAGAACTTTAATATGAATAGACCTTAAAAAAGACAGATGATTACACCAATGCGTGTTTTTGTGTTGATTTTTAATGCTCGAACGGAGAATGAGGGGATTCACACGATTCGGGAGGGCGATCGCAATAAAATTCTGATGTTCGAGTCAGAAGACGATGCCACGCGCTTTGCCCTAATGCTGGAAGCTCAGGATTTCCCCGCACCGACACCAGAGCCAATCGATGCTGAGGAAATCAAGGAATTTTGCGAAAGTGCTGGGTATGAATGGGAAATCATCCCAGAAAACAGCAATTTAGTTGTCACTCCCCCAGAACTGAACGTAGAACAAACTGACTGGCAAGCAAACGCCCAGAAGGAGGATACTGTTGAAGACACCTTCCCTCTCAATCAACAGCCACTAGAAGAACCAGAATTATCTGATTCTGAACTAGAGAAGATGCGTCGCAAATTGGAAGGATTGCTTTAATTAGTCATTAGTCATTAGTCATTGGTCATTGGTCACTGGTCATTGGTCGCTAACTGACTAATGACAACGGACAACGGACAAAGGACATAAGGATAAATGACAAACTTGCAAGAACGTGGGCATCTTTTAACCGAGCTGGTAAATCCTAACAGTCTTAACTTAGACCAGCTCAGTTCTCTGGAATTGGTAGAACTGTTTAATAGTGAAGATCAAAAAGCAATTGCAGCGGTTGCAGCGGCGAAAGTTAAGTTGGCTGAAGCGATTGATAGCACCGCAGAGCGTTTGCGTCACGGAGGACGCTTATTTTACATTGGCGCGGGCACAAGTGGTAGGTTAGGGGTGCTAGATGCTGCTGAGTGTCCACCTACTTTTTGTACGCCCCCAGAGTTGGTACAGGGGATTATTGCTGGTGGTGCAGGTGCGCTGGTACGCAGTTCGGAGGATTTAGAAGATAGCATCGAAGATGGTGAGGCTGCGATCGCTGGGCGACACATTACCCAGTTAGATGTAGTCGTCGGTATTACTGCTGGTGGGACAACACCTTATGTCCACGGTGCCATTCATGCAGCTCGTCAACGGGGAGCCAGTACTATTTTTATCGCCTGTGTTCCGGCTGAACAAGTTAGCATTGATGCCGATATTGACATTCGCCTATTGACAGGGCCAGAAATCATCGCTGGTTCAACTCGCCTGAAAGCTGGTACAGTCACGAAGTTAGCTTTAAATATGCTTTCCACAGGAGTAATGGTTAAACTAGGTAAGGTTTATGGTAATCGTATGGTGGATGTGGCAGTAACAAATCAAAAGTTACGCGATCGCGCTTTACGAATATTGCAAGACCTCACAGGCTTAAGTCGGGAAGCTGCTGGTTTTTTATTAGAACGTAGTGGCAAGTGGGTTAAACTAGCATTATTAATGCACTGGACTGGTTTGGAAAAAGAGGATGGCGATCGGCTTCTAGCAGAACACCAAAGTAATCTTAGGGCAGCTGTTATGAGCTATCAAAATCACAACCAATCTTAAAGACATTTTCCTAAATAAATACTCTATAGGTGGCTGCTACTTGTGTGAGCAGCACACCTTTTTTAAAGATAATATTCCCTAAAAAAGCTCGCTTCAATTAACTTGTATTAACAAATGTAAAATTAAATAAATATTTTTAACATTCGTAGGCAATTTTAATAAAGTTAAAAAATCCTCGATATTACTAATCATTTTAAGCAAAAATTCAGAACTTATACGGTTATAATTCTGTATGAAAATTATTAAAATAATCAGTTAATACTGAATGCATCCTAATGATGTTGACTATAGCAAGCTACTTGGTTCGTAAAGTCTACCGATAACAAACTATATAAAATCGGATTTATATATTAACAGTATTTTTGCTATTTCCTCATCATCCCTTGATTTTAATAAACTTGATTTTGACTGCTATATATCCATTTTGATGTGTCTTCTGACCACTATACACTAATGTGGGTTTTTCAATAACTGGCTTTTTAATACAAGGAATAAAATATGACCCACTCGGAACTTATTCTTTCAAATAACTTAGTTAATGAATTTAAAACTTGTACTCAACTGCAATTTAATGGCAAATTAAATATTAAAAGTTCAAAGGGTGGCCAATGGACTTTTTATTATCGCCTGGGACGTATTGTTTGGGCAACAGGGGGCACTCATCCCTTCCGGCGATGGCGTAGGCACATGGCTCAAAACTGTCCTCAGATTGATGTTGATAAATTACTGTTGCGTTCACAAGACGTATCAATAGATTACTGGGATTACCGCCTTTTAGAAATCTTTTATAAAAAACAGAAAATTCAAAGAGAACAGATTCAGTCTATTGCCGAAAGCACCATAGCAGAATTACTATTTGACTTAGCATTGCAAGGAAATTTCGCTTCTATAACTTGCAATCGCAGCCAAGAAGTTATCCTCGAAACACCAATGAGCTTTACGAGTGCAGAAATGTCTGTAAAGCACATGCAAGATTCATGGAAAACTTGGTCAGCCGCTGGTTTAGCAAATTTTTCTCCTAATTTGGCACCGGTTTTGCGGCGACCAGAACAACTCCAGCAGATGGTAAGTCTATCTGTCTACAAAAACTTTTTGAATTTAATCAATGGCAAATTCACTCTCTTAGATTTAGCTGTGAAAATGAAGCAGAGTGTACTACCACTCACCCGTTCGTTGCTTCCTTATATCCTTAAAGGAATCATCGAATTGGTAGAAGTACCTGATATGCCGTTAGTAGTGACTGAGACCAACAATAAGCCTCACACTACACAACCAAAGAAACCGAATGCTCCATTAGTGGCCTGCGTAGATGATAGCCCTCAAGTCTGTAAAATGCTAGAGGATATTATTACTTCCAATGGACTAAGGTTTATTAAAATTCAAGATGCTGTACAAGCACTTCCAACCCTGATTCAAGATAAACCAGACCTAATTTTCTTGGATTTGATTATGCCAGTTGCTAGTGGTTATGAAATCTGCACTCAGTTGCGGCGAATATCAGCCTTTGCCAATACACCAGTGATTATATTAACAGGCAGTGATGGTCTTTTAGATAGAGTTCGTGCCAAAGTAGTCGGTTCTACAGATTTTATTACTAAACCCGTAGCGCCTGACAAGGTAATGAGTATAATACGTAAATATTTACCTACATTGAGTGTTCCCATTGAGAAGAGTAAAGCCAATGTATAGGAATCCGCTTTGATTTCTGTTCGCGCAGCCTGGCGTAGCCATAGTTACTTGCTTTAACTAGTAATAGGCAATAGGCAATAATCAATGCGAAAAGAGCCTTTTTGGATTGCACTAAGTTTTTCAAAAATAGAATATAAGTTCTAGATAGGTTTGTAATTAGGGAGAATTAATAATTTTTATTGATAATTAATTATCAGTTAGTCTGATTGACTTAAAAATTTCATTTCTCAGTATTAGACTATAACTCAGTAATAGCCAGAACCAAATTTTTACAACCGATAGACTTTCTCGTGTCCATAAACATAAAAATAAGCCAGAATTCACAAGGAATAATTAGGTAGTAGTATGAAAGCTACTTAATTATTTTTTAAATATTTAAATATTGGTTTGATTATATTCCTATAAAATTACGCCTTAATTATGACGAATAATGCTTTTATTCTTTCTTGATAAAATTCTTTAATATTCACATATATATATTAAATTCTGTTCGCTACGTACTTTTTCTGAGGTTAATAGATAAAGATTGAATCAAAATTAGACAAATACAATTTTTTGTATTTATAGCAGTCCTGTTTGAGTTGTGAAATATTGATTATGACAAAGAAGTTAGGGCTAGTCTCTAGTCCTTTCTATGTCAGGAATTACACATTTAAAACCTAAAACCTTGTTGGCGCACTCCCATTAGCTCCCTTTTTTAAGGGAATTGGGGAATCTTTTTTTTGTGCGTAATTCCTGCATGTCTTTGTTCATGAATCGCTTAGGGTTTGTATATCTAATTTGTCTACATTCTTAAAATTTTTTAAAGGGTAATTATCATGAATACTGTTTTAGTTGTTGAAGATGGCTTAACAGATATGGAAATAATCAGCCGTTACTTGCAACAGGCAGGTTATTCTGTAATTAGCGCCACCAGCAGCGAAGAAGCTCAAGACAAAATAGATAAAGACAAGCCAGACCTCATATTTCTCGATGTAATTTTACCAGGAAAAAGTGGCTTTGAAATTTGCCGAGAACTGAAAAATAATCCCAATACTAGCAAAATACCTGTGGTTTTTTGCTCTACTAAAAATAGTGATGTAGATAAAATTTGGGGTAATATGTTGGGCGCTGATGGTTATCTATCAAAACCGATTGATAGAGAAGAACTAGTGGTAATTTTAAAGCGATTAATTCATTAATTAGTAAAAAGACAATAAATCAACGAACATTAAAAGTCACTATTTCTAATATATAAGCTCTGCAAGATCGAATAATAAAGGCAAATAGTGGCTAGATATAAACAATCAAGAACAAAGGATAAATAACTTTGGAAACCAAGGAAAAGTTTTTAAGTTTTAATTTGGGAGTGAAAGATACAGCTGTCATTTCTTTACAACACATCATAGAAGTTTTGCAAGTATCATTACCTGAAATATGTGGTGTTCCACAGATGTCCAGTAGCATTTTGGGTATTTATAACTGGCGTGGTGAGATGCTTTGGTTAGTAGATTTAGAGGCAATGTTAGGTTATCCTCCAATTTCACAAGGAGCAAATTTAATTTCAATAATGATGGCGATTGTTCTGGAAAACAATGGTAAGTATTTAGGACTATTGGTGAAACAGCTTATAGATATTGAATGGCTGGATATTCAACAAATGAAACCCCCAAGCCCCGAACTATTTTATCCTAAAATATTACCTTTTTTACAGGGATACTTTATTAATGATTCTGAAAATATGATTTTTAATTTGGATGCGATCGCGATCATCCAATCTCCCATCTGGAAGATTCATAATTAAAAATTTGAAATAGATGATCGGGGATCAGTTTTGGACAATTTCTAATTTTTAATAAGCAAATAATAGTCCATCCTTACTTGCCAACTATCCACTCATTTATCCATAACAAAATTTGAGGTTAATCAAATGACATTTTTGTATAGCAACAGCCATGAAAATGAGCATCTAATATCTGAAGTAGAAAATTTGAATGGGAACGCTAATATAGCGAATATTGCTAGTAATGAAATATCTTTGTTAAATGCCATTGCTCAGGAATTTAAAACTTGGCGGCGACAGTTGCAAGACATCGCAACTCATCTGCGCCAAGCTCCAGATATTGATACACTACTCAAAATTACTGTAGCGCAAATTAGAGAAAAAATTGGCTGCGATCGCGCCTTAATTTATCAGTTTACTTCCCTTGATTCAGGTAATGTTTTAGCAGAATCTCGAACATTAGGTTGGACACCGACTCTAGGCGAAAATATTCCTGGAATTATTTTTGGTTTATATACCAACCAAGACTATATCGAACCTGTAGTTATTGATGATATCAATCAGATTCAACTTACCCCTTATCAAAAGCAACTACTAGATAAATTTCAAATCAAAGCTAGTTTGAGTTTACCGATAGTAGTAGAAGGTAAAGTATGGGGATTGCTGGCAGTAAATAATTGCTATTCAACGCGGCAGTGGCAAGAAATAGAAATTAGTCTGCTATCTCAAGTTACAACAGAACTGCTCTACAAATTACAGAGTTTTGAATTCAAAAGAGAAGAACAACAGCGAATACTAGCAAAAAAATCTGTAGCTAAAGTCATCGACAAAATTCTGCGGGCATCAAATGTCGATAAGATTTTTCAAACAACCACTCAAGAAGTACGTCAATTACTAAAATGCGATCGCGTCGCCGTTTATCGTTTCAAACCTGACTGGAGTGGTGAGTTTGTCGCTGAGTCAGTGGGTAATGGCTGGGTAAAAATGGTCAGCCCTGATTTTTATATGGTGTGGGAAGATAGCCACTTGCAAGACACCCAAGGAGGACGTTATGCCAAAGGTGAAAGCTTTGTGGCCAAAGACATTTATAAAATGGGTCATGCTCAATGCCACATTGACATTTTAGAGCAGTATGAAATGAAGGCTTACATCATTGCGCCCATATTTGCTGGAGAGAAATTATGGGGCTTGCTGGCAGCTTATCAAAATTCTGGACCTCGTGATTGGCAACCTTGGGAAGAAAGCTTTGTGACCCAAATTGGACTGCAATTTGGTGTGGCTATCTCACAAGGCGAATATCTAGAACAGATGTATAAAAAATCTGAGCAACTAGCCCAAATAGTTGAACAAGAAAAAGCTTTTACTAAGATAGTAGGCCGCATCCGACAATCTTTAGATGTAGATAGCGTCTTCAAAACAACCACTCAAGAATTGCGTCAATCACTACGATGCGATCGCGTCGCAGTCTATCGTTTTAACCCTGACTGGGGTGGCGAATTTGTGGCTGAGTCTGTGGGTACTGGTTGGACAAAACTGGTAGGCCCTGATATTAAAACCGTTTTGGACGATACCTACTTACAAGAAACTAAGGGAGGTAGATATGTTAGAGGCGAAAACTTTGTTGTTAATGACATCTATGAAGTAGGGCTTGCTCCTTGCCATATTGAGATTTTAGAGCAGTTTGAAGCCAAAGCTTACATAATTGTTCCTATATTCTTCGGAGATAAATTGTGGGGTTTGCTGGCAGCTTATCAAAATTCTCGCCCCCGTGAATGGGAAACTTGGGAAGTGACTTTTTTGGTTCAGACTAGCTTGCAATTTAGCCTAGCTAAATCACAGATAGATTATTTGGAATTAGTTCGGTTGAAATCTGAAAAACTAGCTCAGATAGCGGAACAAGAGAAAGCTGTCACCAAGATCAGTAACCGCATCCGGCAATCTTCAGATGTAGAAGAAATCTTCAAAACAACAACTCAAGAAGTACGGCAATTACTGCGATGCGATCGCGTCGCAGTCTATGGCTTCAACCCTAATTGGACTGGTGAGTTTGTAGCAGAATCAGTAGCTCATACTTGGGTAAAACTAGTAGGCCCCGATATCAAAACTGTCTGGGAAGATACCCACTTACAAGAAACTCAAGGGGGTCGATATGCCCAAGGGGAAAACTTTGTTGTTAATGACATCTATCAGGTAGGTCATTCTCCTTGCCACATTGAAGTTTTAGAGCAATTTGAAGCTAAAGCTTATGTAATTGTTCCTGTATTTGCTGGGGAACAATTGTGGGGATTGCTGGCAGCTTATCAGAATTCTGGAACTCGTGATTGGGATGAATCGGAAGTCACCTTGTTAGCACGCATTGGCAACCAGTTAGGGCTAGCATTACAACAGACTGAATATTTGCAACAAGTACAAGGGCAGTCAGCCAAATTAGCAGAAGCCGCAGCACGAGAAAAGGCAGCCAAGGAGTTACTACAACAACGATCTATTCAACTGCTAATAGCCCTTAGACCCGCCCTTAACGGCGACTTAACAGTACGCGCACCCATTACAGAAGACGAACTAGGCACGATCGCTGATGCTTACAATAATACCCTGCAAGCGCTGCGGCAAATAGTTCTTCAGGTACAAGGGGCTGCTCAACAAGTTGCTCAAACTTCTAGCAATAGCGAGGCTTCCCTAGCAGGACTGACTAATCTGGCGCAACAACAATCTGAGGAAATTACCGCAGCATTAGGCGAAATTCAACAGATGGTGGACTCTACTCAAGCTGTAGTGACGAATGCTGAGTTAGTGCAAGTAGCGGTACAACAAGCCAATGAAACTGTTGAGTCTGGCGATACTGCGATGAACTTAACTGTAAAAGCAATCCAGGGAATTCGTGAAACCGTTGCTCAAACCAGCAAAAAGATTAAACGCCTCAGTGAATCTTCGCAAAAAATCTCCAAAGTGGTGAATTTGATTGGCAATTTTGCCACACAGACAAACGTGCTGGCTCTGAATGCGGCTATTGAAGCTACCCGTGCCGGTGAATATGGCAAAGGCTTCGCAGTTGTAGCCGATGAAGTCCGTTCTTTATCTCGCCAGTCAGCAGCAGCAACCATCGAAATAGAAAAATTAGTCCAGGATATTCAAGCAGAAACCGGGGAAGTTGCAGTAGCAATGGAAATTGGTATTCAGCAGGTAGTAGAAGGCACAAATCTTGTCAGTGACACTCGCCAAAACTTGAATGCGATCGTTTCTGCAACTGCCGAAATTAGTCAGCTAATCGAGCGGATTACCGCAGCGACTCAAAAACAAATGATCCAATCTGTAACAGTCACAAAATCAATGCAAGATGTAGCAGAAATTGCTAATAAAACTTTTGGTGAATCTCAAGAAATTGCGACTGTGTTTCAAGATTTATCAGGGATGGCGCAAGAGCTATTAACAACTGCTAGCAAGTTTAAAGTCAAATAGATTTTAGATTTTAGATTTTAGATTTTGGATTATGAATGAGGAAGATTTTAAGCGGGGAATAAAGCAGCTAGCATTGCGAGTAATCCGCTTAGTAGAAGCCCTTCGAAAGAGCTGAACGGCAGAGCAGATAATCCGTTCAGCAACATCTATGGGAGCTAACGATCGGTCAGCTTGTCGTGGGAAGTCAACCGCGGATGTCATTGCTAAACTCAGCTTGGTAGAGGAAGAAACCGATGAAAGTCTTTATTGGATGGAACTTATTGTTGAGGTTGGTTTATTACCGCTAGAAAAAGTGAGCAATTTGATGTCAGGAAACACTGAAATTATGACATCAAATTGCATCAATCAAAATTTTACGTAACAAATCTAAAATTTAAAATCAAAAATATGATTACAGATAACGAAATTCGCGAACAAGGATACATCTACTTTCTAGCTGAAGCTCCAGAATTAGTACAGATTATTGAACAAGAACTATTTAGCTTATCGGAAGGTTATAGCACTGCTAAAGTCCATAATTTAATGCGGGCTACTCATACACTTAAAGGTGGTGCTGCTAATGTTGGGCTAGAAGTTATTAAGATGATAGCCCATTTTTTGGAAGATGTATTTAAGGCTTTATATAACCCAAATGTAGTAATTGATGCTGAACTACAAACACTTTTATTACAAGCTTATGAGTGTCTTAGCATAGCATTAAATACTGAGCTAATAGGCAGCACTGTGAATGACGGAGAACTACTAAATCGAGCAACTTCCGTGTTTTCACAGTTACAAGAAAAGCTAGGTGATGCGTTTGGTGATGAGGCTCATATTCCCACTTCTGAGGAATTGGGATTTGATATTGTCCAGTCAGTTTTTGAGGTGGGAGTAGAGCAACGTCTAAACAGTATTGCTGAAGCTGTTAACAATGCACCAAATAATAACGAATTTATTGAATTATTACAGTCACAAGCTGAGGTATTTTTCGGTTTAGCAGAATCTCTAAATTTGCCTGGATTGGGAGAAATTTCTCAAACAATTTTATCAGCACTGCAAGCAAATCCCACTCAGGTACAGCAAATCGCTGAAATTGCCCTTGCAGATTTACAACAAGCACAAAAGTTGGTATTAGAAGGCGATCGCACATCTGGTGGAGAAACTTCTCTAGCTTTGCGAAAACTCACACTAGTGGCAAATAATGAGTTAGCTAAAAAATTACAAAATAATTCATTTGCTGACATCTTTGTTATCAATGAAGAGCAATTTTACCACTTTCTCACTACATCCGACAACAATAAAAATGAATCTGTCAATCCAACAACTGCCAAGTTTTATCTAAAAGTAATTCGCTATATTTTTGGTTGGTTTAATCACGAGATAGAAATACCAGAACCAGAGCTTAATTTAGATTTACTTGTTCCCAAGTTAGGAAAAGAAAATCTACTTGATTATATCGAAAGTTGGCTGAGAAAGTTTCTTGATTTTGTTCAAGATGAACAAGATAGCCAAAGTCTTTGTATTTATAGACATGGGATAATTTTAATCATCTTATTTGCTGTCACAAAGTTTCAGAATTCTGTTAATAAATCTGACAGCTATATCTCAGTCATTAAAATATTACAAAACCGAATTCACAGATTAGCAGAAGAATATAAAAACTATCCTCCTGTTACTACCGAAGAAAAAAATTGGCTTGATATTCCGAAACTGCAAACACTATTAGTTTTTAAAGAAATATCTAAATCTGTATCTTCTCAAACTACTGATAATTTACTAGAGACAATATGGGGAGGAGAAGTTAGCCAAAACCTGACAGAGCCAGTGGTGACAACTCCAAATGATGATTATTCAGGAAAAGTTGATTCATTAAGTCTAAATGAGCAGGTAGCTATAGGAGTTACTGAAACAGCCATTGAAGTTATGCCTGATTTAGCTACACAGCTCAACAAAGAAATAGAAGATAAATCACAGTATGTTCAAACTAAAAACTTTCGTCAACCTTCATTTATTCGAGTAGATACAGAAAGGCTGCAACACCTCAATTATTTAGCTGGAGAATTACTGATTTACCAAAAAAGACGTACTTTGCAAGATGAACAAGTTAAAGAAATAATTGATCAATTAATACGGCAAATTACTAGACACCAAAAAACTTTAAATGAATTACGCGATCTCCCATTACAAATACCAAATAGTGCCTCACAACAAACGCAAAATTTTGCGGTGAAATTTGACTCTTTAGAAATGGATGTATATACAGAATTTCATACAACATTGCATGAAGCAATAGAAGAAATACTGCAACTACAAGAAACCACAGAATCACTTGAGTTGCTCGTGACACAAGCTGCTCAAATTAGTGACAAACAAGAGAATTTAACTCTTAATATTATAGAGAGCTTAGTAGAAGCACGAATGTTGCCTTTGGGCAATATCCTAAATCGTTTCCCCCAGATGGTAAATAAGTTGGGGAATGTTTATGCCAAACTTGTAGAATTGAAGCTTACTGGTACTGAAGTACTAGTAGATAAAGCGATCGCAGAAAAACTCTACGATCCGTTATTACATTTAGTACGTAATGCTTTTGACCACGGGATTGAAGCTTCACAACTTCGCCGAGAGCTTGGGAAACCAGAAAAAGGATTAATCGAAATCCGCGCTTATCACCAGGGTAGCCACACTATTATCGAAGTTCGGGATGATGGTCAGGGATTGAATTTAGACAGAATTCGCACAAAAGCTGCTGAATTATATCCCATACAAACTGAAGAAAAAATTAGAAGCTATGCTTCTAATCTGGCAGAACCTGAACTTTTAGACATGATATTTTCACCTGGATTTTCTACTGCCGGTAAAGTGACTGAAATCTCTGGGCGCGGTATGGGGTTAGATATTGTGCGGACTCAGATGAACGCACTTAATGGCTCAATTTCAGTTCAATCCTTACCCAACCAAGGAACAATATTCATACTCAAAATTCCTTTTTCTATGACTACAGAAAAACTAATGCTAGTTCAAGCCAAAGGTGTTATTTATGCCCTTCTTTTGGACAGTATCAAAAAAATATTGATTCCCTCCGAACAGCAGATTAAAGAAATTGAAGGTCAAAAAGTCTTGCATTGGAACACAGACAATGATGAGACTATGGTCAGCCTTCGTCAACTTTCAAAATTGATTCATTATGATGATTCATTCTTGAATACTGCTGCTCCATACAACACATCAAATACTGACGACCAAAGCATAGCGAAAAATCCAGTGCTTTTGCTCCGACGAAATCAGGGAATGTTTGCTTTGGAAGTTGACCAAATAATTGGTGAACAAGAACTGGTAATCAGACCTTTAGGAAATGCGATCGCACCGCCAAAATACGTTTATGGTTGTAGTAGTTTACCCAATGGTAATCTCATCTTAGTGATTGATGCTTCATTGCTGGTCAAGTCTAGCGAGATCCAACAAACAACACTTGATATCATGGCGTTACCAGTAGCTTCTCCCTCAAATAAAAAAGCCTTAGCGATATCGGGAGACACTTTTGCATCTACTTCCATAAAAACGATAGAAACTCAACCCAGTTATTCTCAAAAGCCAGATCATAAATTACCAAAAGTTGTTTTAGTAGTAGATGACGCAATTAGTTTGCGCCAAACTATCTCTCTGACTCTACAAAAATCGGGCTATCAAGTAATACAAGCTCAAAATGGTGTAGAAGCTCTAGAAAAGTTGCAGTTACAGCCAGAAATTCAAGTTGTCGTCTCCGATTTAGAGATGCCACGAATGAATGGTTTTGAGTTGTTGGGCAATTTCCGTCAATACCCCAAATTAGCAAAAATTCCTGTGGTGATTCTCACTTCTCGCAGCTCTGAAAAGCATCGTCGACTTGCTCAAGAATTGGGTGCAAAAGCTTACTTAACTAAGCCTTATTTAGAAAATGAATTTATTTCTACAATTAAGAGGTTAATTAACAGTAATGCAGATGATTTAAATGATTTGCTCATGGTGGTAAATCATTAAAAATTCGTAATTCGTAATTATGGATTACCAGGTAAATTATTTGGATCTACACCTAAAGAACGTAAATACTGCGCTAATTGTTCAGCCCTTTGTCGCTCCTGTTGTGCCTGTTCTGCATCTGTCAAATAGCGGTTTCGTTGCTCATCATACCAACATAAAAACTGCTGTTGTATGCCGGCAATTACAGCCTGGTGTCGCCCAATACCTAACCCCACTTCTGGCATAAAATAAGGCTCACCTATTTGTAGCTGGTAGCTTCCATCTATCAATTTATACACTTCAAAAGGTTGATGTTGGTCACGTCGCCAAAACTCAGGGTTATAAATTACGTAGTACAATACACCAAGTTTTTTATATATATCTAGCTTCTCGTCATATTCACCTCCTGGGGTATGGGATACCATTTCTAATGTGAATATCGGAACGATCCCATTTTCTTCCCAAACTGCGTAACTTTTGCGTGATTTACCACCCTTTTTCCGTTCTACTCCCACACTTAAAAAAGCATCCGGCACTACAGGTACTCTAGGGTTTATCCCCGTAGTGTGATACACTCCCATATCTACACCGAAGTACCAATCTAGGCGATTTGCCCAAATAGAGTTGAGTAAGAATAGTAAAATGTTGGGCAAAAAGTTTTGGTCTTCGTTATCCACTGGTGTATCGTCTGAACAAGGAAGTTCATCAGTAGTTGGTAACGCATTTTTGAGATCAGGTGAGAGCATAACCGTTGTCTCGCTGGCGTTTGATGCCCTTATTATAAATGAGCGACCCAAAGTTTAGCGTTTGGCTTCAGGTTCGCCAAACTTAATCAAAAGTGCGATCGCAATACTAACAAGCAAAATTAACGTCATACTTAAAGCAGAACCAAATCCCCAATTTTGCGTGGCTCCTAGGAACTGGTTATAAACTAACCGTGCTGCCGTCATACTAGAAGCACCACCAAGTAATTCTGGATCGACAAAATCCCCCAAGCCTGTGATGAATACAAGCATAGAAGCAGCCGTAATTCCAGGCAGAATTTGCGGTACAGTTACCTGGAAAAAAGTTTCCATCGGATTTGCACCTAAATCAGCCGCCGCTTCTAGCAACCGCTTGTCTAGCTTTTCGAGAGAAGCATATAAAATCAAAACCATATAGGGTAACAAGCTGTAACTCATGCCAATAAATACAGCTTGACTCTGATTAAGTAATTGCAAAGTAGGCAAGCCTAAAGTGCTGAGAAAACTGTTCAACAAACCAGTAGGACGAAGAATTGTAATCCAAGCATAAGAGCGAAGTAACGAGGAAGTCCACAAAGGCAAAACAAAACCTAATAGCAGCAAATTCCGCCAACGTAGCGGCGCTATTTGAGCAATCCAATAGGCGACAGGGAAGCCTAAAATTAAACAAATTATTGTAGTGCCCAACGCAAAAAATAGCGATCGCACAATTACCTGTAAGTAAAGGGGGTCGAATATTCGGATGTAGTTTTGGATTCCGTTGGGATTAACCAAATCTCCCGGACGAATGTCTGCAACTAAACTTAACTCGAAAATTATCAAAGTTGGCAGCACCAACAAAAGTAATAACCAAATTCCCGATGGTGCAAGTAATATCAAAGGTTGCAGCCAATTTCCTCGCAGGCGAGGCAATTTTTCTATTTGGGAAATCCCATTTTTTTCAATATTCATTACTTATAAATCTAACTCCTAACTATTTTAACTGCTAGTTAATTGAGTCCAATAGCGATCGTAAACCTCTTCAAAGTCTCCTACAGGAGTAACACGTTCACAGTTTGCTAAAAGTGATTCTGCGGGAAATAAATTAGCATTGTCTTGGATTGTTTTTGGCAATTGCTCAAATCCAGCCCTATTAGGCGTAGAAATACTCAAGCGTTGACTGATTTGGGCTGCTAATTCTGGTTGCAAAATCATGTTGATCCAAGCATAAGCTCCAGCTAAATTAGGGGCTGTTTTCGGAATAACAATAGTGTCTGTCCATAATGAAGAACCACTGCGAGGAATCACATATTTGAGTTTAGGGTTTTCTTGAGCAATTTTTACTGCATCTGCTGAATAGCACATTGCTAATAGCAAATCTCCTGCCAGAATTTGATTTTGCCAAGCGTCGGTGTCAAAACGTGCGATCGCAGGTTTTAGCACCTTCAACTTTTCATAAGCTTGTTTGATTTCTTGTTCGTTTTTGGAGTTGTAAGAATAACCTAGCATCCGTAAGGTCGCACCCATAACTTCTCGAACATCATTAAGCAAGGTCATCCGTTGATTAAGTTCTTCTTGGTTCTGCCAAAGGTAATCCCAGTCTTGTGGTGCATCTTTGATTTTTTCGGAATTGTAAAGCAAACCTGTTGTCCCCCAGTTAAAAGGGATGCTATATCGGTTATTGGGGTCATAGCTAGGATTCTGAAATCGGGGAAATAAATTCTCTAAACCGATTAAGCGATCGTGATTTATCTCTGTTAACAAACCTTTGTTTACCATCTTCTGCACCATGTAATCAGATGGGTTGATGATGCTGTAAATGCCACCGCCTCCAGCTTGCAACTTGGCCAGCATGACATCATTGGAATCATACACATCCGCCAGCACTTTCATACCAGTTTGAGTGCTAAAAGTTCTCAGTAATTGGTTGTCAGTATATTGTGTCCAGGTAAAGACATAAAGTTGGTCACGTTGACCATTCGTATTAGAATTAGCACGGACTTCAGCCAGTCTCCAGCCACAACCAGCTAAAGATAAGCTAGAAAGTGCTGCCACCCCTTTTAAAAATCGCCGTCTGTTAGCCATTAAGTTAGAAGTTATTCATCGACAACTTCTAGATTACGGTATACTTTGTATTCCCTGGCCTAATTTTCTGGCATCAATGTATCATTCTTCACTTTAGAGCTTAGTTAATTTATAATAGTTTTCTTCACTCAATGAGATCCCTGCATGGAAGGAATTTTTTATCATACGGGTATCAGTAGGACAAGAAACCAGAATTTTTTGCAGATGGAATTATGTAGATTTTGAATATATAGCTTAAACTAGTAGGTTTATCATCATATTTCTTATAGCTTCAATCAATCGGCTGTTATGCTCTTCCCAAGAAAGCCAAACAAGTTTGTAGAGAATTGCGGCACAAAGTATTTAAATATGTTGTTAAACATTTGTAAACTGTTAGCAGCCGAGTAGCCGCGTGTCACATCTTGTTAAGGAATTATCATGAGACAACTTGTTATCGTTGAGCGCGTATGCCTGATTGGTCATATCGTGTCAAAAGCCTTCGGACTGGTAGGGATGCTACTGGTCATACCTAATGCCGACATAATTTTCAACTTATCGCAGGTTGGAGAAACTGCCGTACAGTTAAGTATGGCTGGTGGCGGTGTAGTTGATATCATTTTGGGGACAATAGCTGTCTCTATTTATGCCTACCGGACGCTGGGATTGGGAACTTGGCTAGCATTTATGCTGCCGGCTATGCTTATCTCTTTGGGAAGTGAACTACTGGGAACCAGCACAGGTTTTCCATTTGGAGATTATAGCTACTTGAGTGGCTTGGGTTATAAGATTGCAGGGCTAGTTCCTTTCACAATTCCTTTGTCTTGGTTCTATGTTGGACTGTCGTCTTATTTAATCGCGAGAACTGGTTTGAAAGTGGCTCAAAAGCCCAGTTGGGGTCGCCATATTGCGGCTATAGCTGTTGGTGCTTTACTCTTCACTTGCTGGGATTTTGCCCTTGAGCCAGCTATGAGTCAAACTTCTCTGCCTTTTTGGTATTGGGAACAACCAGGAGCTTTCTTTGGCACACCTTACCAGAACTATGCAGGTTGGTTTGGTACTAGCGCCCTGTTTATGAGTGTGGCAGGCTTGTTGTGGAGAAACACATCGATTAAATTAGAGCGATCGCAACTCAATCTACCCTTAGTCGTTTATTTGACTAACTTTGCCTTCGCCGCCGGACTAAGTTTGGCTGCTGGGTTCTCCATCCCTGTATTGCTCGGTTTATTGCTTGGTGTGGCTCCCGCCGTGGCTCTGTGGTTAAGGAGTTCAACCACACCCGCTCAAGTTGCTGTTGAACCAGTAAGCAAAGAAGTATCAGTAGCAAAGGTTGAAGTTGCCTTAAAATAGCCTAGAAATTGTGGAGTGGGGAATGGAGAATGGGGAATAGAGTAACAGGGATTAGCAATTCCCAATTCCCAATTCCCATTTATTTTGTATAGTCGCACTTTTAATTGATAAGTATTTTGACAACAGTAGACAACGCTTTAATAGTAGAAAGTGCCATATCCTTTTTATTGCTACTTATTCAAGTACCAGCAACGGCGATTCTGTTTTCGCGTTTGCTAAAGGGGCCAAGAAGACTGCCACCAATAAAACCGCAACAGCCAACGCCAGAGCTTTTAGGTAAGGTTAGTGTCGTAGTTCCCACACTGAACGAAGCGCTTCGCATTAGCCCTCTGTTAGCTGGTTTAAGTCAGCAAAGCTACGAAGTTCGGGAAATTCTTGTTGTAGATAGCAACTCCAGTGATGGTACACCCGACTTAGTAAAAGCCACACAGCAAAAAGATCCGCGCTTTCGCGTGATGACAGATGATCCTTTACCCTCTGGTTGGGTGGGGCGGCCTTGGGCGTTGCATAACGGTTTTCTATATAGCTCTGAGGGTAGTCAGTGGTTTTTGGGGCTGGACGCTGATATTCAACCACATCCTGGTTTGGTTGCGGGTTTAGTGAAGACGGCCGAAGCACAAGGCTATGACTTAGTTTCCCTTTCGCCCCAGTTTATCCTCAAATATCCAGGGGAATGCTGGCTACAACCAGCTTTATTGATGACTCTGCTTTACCGATTTGACCCTGCTGGCATTAATGCAGAGCAGCCTGAACGGGTGATGGCAAATGGGCAGTGTTTTTTGTGTCGTCGCTCCGTTTTAGCTGCTGTGGGTGGTTACAGCAGCGCGAGTAGTTCTTTTTGTGATGATGTCACCTTGGCACGAAATATTGCAACTCTTGGATATAAAGTGGGCTTTTTAGATGGCGCAAAGGTGCTGAAAGTACGAATGTATGAGGGGGCGATGGAGACGTGGAAGGAATGGGGGCGGAGTCTAGACCTTAAAGATGCAACTTCTCGTTCGCAGTTGTGGGGAGATTTATGGCTACTCACATCTGTTCAAGGTCTACCCCTTTTAATTGTCCTCAGTTTTTTATTGATTTCTCCATCACTCTCGTACTCGCTACAGACGCGATTAATCGCGTCTCTACCCACTCCCCTACTTCTTCTACTGGGATTGAATTTATTCTTGGTGGTGATTCGCTTTGCGATGCTAATTGCGATCGCACCTTCCTACGATCGCAAAAGTGCTAAAGGCGGCTGGTTATTCTGGCTTTCCCCTTTAGCCGATCCCCTCGCGGTGCTGCGAATCTTCTTATCTGCGTTCCACAAGCCACGCGAGTGGCGAGGACGCAAGTATATATAGTGGGGAATGGGGAATTGGGAATGGGGCATTGGGAATGGGGAATTGGCATTGATTATTAAATATTCTCCTCTGCTCCCCCTGCCTCCCCTGCTCCCCCTGCCTCCCCTGCTCCCTTCCCCCTGCCCATTTCCTACTCCTCTTCACCTCCTACTTGATCCCCGCGTTCCAGTTCCCAAAGAATTTGATTTCCTTCACGGCGTACCCGTGACACTATCCAGTTTCGCCAGCGCCATTGATCTCCCCGACTGGTAACAGCGCTGGCGTGGACATCCATCAAGTCTGCTAACTCAGAACTGGTGATTAAATAGCCTTTTTCTGAAATTTCGTCAGCGATACGCAGAGTTTCGACCAAGCTGCGGAGTTGCGAAACCCTGATTTCTGCCGGTTTTTCATCGATATTGGCCGCAGTAGGCCCAGTTGATGGTTCCATAACGGTTATTTCTAGTGCAGAAGTACTGATTTCTTGGGGACTTTGGTTAATTATTCGAGACTTTTTTTCATAATCAGCTACTTTTGCTACATTTAGTTCATTTGTGGAAGGTAAAGATTTATAAAAATTTGTAGAAGTGAATTGTTGTAGCGAAGGGATTTTGCCACTAGCATAAGTGCGAGCGATCGCATCACAACGTTCGTTACCTATGTTACCAGAATGTCCCCTGACGTGTTGCCATTTTACCTGTTGGGTATTGAGTTCATCAAGAATTTCCAAAAGCTCTTGGTTTTGGACGGGTTTACCATCTGACTTTTTCCAGCCTTTCTTTTTCCAGCCTTTCACCCACTTGGTTACGCAGTTAATCAGGTATTCGCTATCGGTATGAAGGGTGATTGGTTGGGCTTGTTGAGATGTTTGCAGAAATTGGAGGGCTGCGATCGCAGCTTGCATTTCCATTTTATTATTGGTGGTATGAGGCGATGCATCGCCCATTTCGTGGATTGAGCCATCGCTAAAGTAGACGACAACTCCCCAACCACCAGGGCCAGGGTTGCCGGTGCAAGCACCATCGGTATATATACTTTGGATTGTGGGTTGAGTGGACATGGTTTAGGATATCGAACCGCAAAGGACGCAAAGGATGCAAAGCCAAGAGTGATTAGCGGCGAATTTTTGTAAAGAATATCCAGGTTATTATACTGGTTAGCATTCCAGTAACAATGCTTCACAAAACGCGATACGTTAAAACAGAAGATGCGATTTGGTTGGTTGCTAGTGCGATCGCTGTGCTACTGATAAAGTTTTCTAAGTTGCGATCGCTTTTTACGTGGTAGATAGTCAGTAGTACCTTGGATTTTACTATGGTTTTACTCTGTGTAAATTACTAAAATTTGTCTTCCCATCATGGTTAATGCCACTCCAATCATCACAATGAGTGTCACCTTTCCACCAGGAACTAGTAGTTGATTTGTACTATCTGAGTTTTCTTGTTCTTGACGTTGCTTCCAACTCATTAACGCCGGAATTATTCCACCCAAAACTGAGATACTGAACGTTCCAGTGTAATCTAGAGCAGTAAAAAAGATGCTGGGATTGAGCGTACCGAGAGTCATCGGCGGGAAAAGAACCAGTGAATAGAGAGGAAAACGGTTAGAAAGCTTGCTCTGTCCAAGAAAAATATCTTCGAACAAATCAAGCAATCCATATACAAATCCAATGAATGATGTGACGATCGCAAACTCTGAAAAAATAGATACTAGAACTCCTAACCATTCTCCCGCACCGCCTGCTCGGAGAATTTGCAGTGGATCAAAAACAGTTCTACCATCAGATGTGCCATATCGCATATCAGGACTGACGCTTCCTAAAATTACGGCATTCCACGCCAAGAACATAATTAGAGGAATCACAGAACCAATTAAGATAGACTGACGAATTTTGCCGGCATCTCCTTCGAGTTGCGTCACAACTAATGGCACAACGTTTTGGAAAAATAGCGCCACAGACATCACTGAAATAGCACTACCCAGGGCACTCCAGTTCTGAAATAAGAGTTGGGCACTCTGAATGTGCCTTCCTGCGAAAAACAATAATACCAAAAAAGACACGATAACAATTCCGACAAAGGCACTGTTTAATTTCTCAATAAACTTTTCTCGCCCAAGATACATGATGCCACCAAATAACAGTGTGAAAGTCGTTGTGCCCATCCACGTCGGTAATATCTGCACACTCCAGATTTTTGCCGCCGCATATCCTAAAATCTCTCCACCTTGGGTGATGTATGCCACCAAGAGAGCATAATGCATAAATAAATATGCACCGCCAGCCATTTGCGCTCCCAGCTTACCAAGGATTTTCTCAACAACTCCCAAAAAACCTATGCTTACACGCCCTTCTGTTCGCATCGTGTTTAAGGTAACTTCTGCAACCAATAACCCTGAAACTAAAGCGTAGAGCCAAACAGCAATCAGTCCAGATGTGGATGGTACAATACCAGACGGCAGAGTAACGGCTGGTAGGGCGAGAATTCCAGCCCCAACAGTGGTTCCCGCAATCAATGCAGTACTCCCCAATACACTACCCGGTTGATGATTAAGCTTTTTTCCATCAAATTCAAGATGAGAAAACAACCGAGTGACTTGCTCTGAATCTTTGAGAACAGTCTCTATGGGAAGCATACTAAATACCCGTACATAAACCCGATTAACAATACTAGCATCTGGAAATATTCTTCGCAAAAACACTGATCTTGCTATTTTTTCAGAGAAATTTTAGCGAAAAAGAAGCGATCGCCATTTCATCGTTAACACAACTTTTTGTACAGAAGTGTAATTTGTAGTACTGAAAAAAGCAGGGGAAAAGGCTATTTCATAATCAATTTGATTCTCAAAAGGAAACGACCTCTAGCTTTCTCTTGAGCTATCAGAATTTAAAGGCAAAATTACTGTAAATGTAGTACCAACTCCAATTTGACTTGTAACACTAATTTCACCCCTGTGAGCATCAACGCACCTTTTAACGATTACTAACCCTAACCCAGTACCCTTAATTGATTGGACATTTGAGCCTCGGTAAAATGATTCAAAAAGTCTAGCTTGATCTGCTTCTGGAATGCCCATACCTTGATCTTGAATATAAAAAATTGCTATCTTCTCAATTGGATCGCATATTAAATTAAACTCAATCTTGCCACCCCTTGGAGAATATTTAATCGCATTTGAGAGGAGATTTCCGAACATATAATTTAATAGTCCTTCATCCATCACAGCGTCAGTGCGATCGCTATGACAGGTAAAAACAATTTCACACACGCTACTTTCAACAAGAGAAAAATCTTTGATTAACTCTAGACAGAATTGCTCTAAGTTAAGTGGAGCAGGGTTATATACCAGTTTTTTTGCCTCCGCTCGACCCACAAATAGCACTTCTTCCATGAGTTTTTCCATAGACTGCACAGCACCTTGAATTCGCTTTAAATAAATTCCTCTTTTTACATCTGTCAAATTTGCTCCTTTCATCTCTATAAGCTCTACTGCCGTTTGAATAACAGTCAGAGGATTACGGAACTCATGAGATACGGTAGAGATAAATAAGGACTTGAGACGGTTAAGTTCTTGCTCCTTTTCTAATGCTTTCTCTAGCACTTTTGTTTGGCGGCGATCGCTAAGATCCCAGAAAACAACTACTACACCATTTATTTGATCTGGCCCTCCCTTCAGTGGCGAAGCACTATCACCAATTGGAACTCTTTTTCCGTCTCTTCTAATCAGAGATGTGAATTCCTCTAAATAAACAACCTGCTGTTCGCGCAGTACTTTTGTCACTGGGTTTTCTAATATAGTATCTGTAGTTTCATCGACAATATGAAAAATATTCGCTGCCTCATTTCCTAAAGCATCTTTTTGCTGCCAGCCAGTCAGTACCTCAGCTGCGGGATTCATAAATGTCACATTTCCCTGCTCATTTGTAGCAATTACAGCATCGCTTATTGAGTTTAAAAGGGTTGCCAACTGATCTCGATTTTGCCGTAGTTCACGCTCTAACTGGTGTTTTAAAAGACCGATTTCAATTGCTATCTTTAAATCTTTTGTAGTAAATGGTTTAACAATGTATCCAAAAGGTTGGGTAATTTTGGCTCTTTCTAAAGTATTATTATCACCATAAGCAGTTAAAAATATTACAGGAACGTCTAACTGCTCGCGAATATGGCTGGCAGTAGCAATACCGTCCATTTCACCTTTAAGAATAATATCCATTAATACTAACTCTGGTTGAGTTTCCAATGCCTTAGCAATGGCAACTTTTCCTGATGAAGCTGTTCCCGTAACAACGTAACCTAGTTGACTGAGTTGGCTAGCAATAGCCCTAGCCACAATCACTTCATCTTCAACAACTAAAATCCTAGCTTGACCCATTTGATATTTACTGATGCAAAGTTAACTGCTTAAATTTGATTTTGAATCCTGTTCCATGATTACGTTCTAGGGTGATGTTGCCTTCTAGCTGTTCTGTAACCAAGTCATATACTAATGACAAACCCAAAGAATCAGTATTTGTCCAATCTAAATTAGCTGGTAAACCAATTCCATTATCTTGGATAGTCATCTCGATACTATTATTGATATTGCGTAGAGCAATACTGATTGTACCTACTTGTTGATTCGGAAAAGCGTGCTTGAGAGCATTGGAGATTAATTCGTTAATAACCAATCCGCAGGCAATAGCTTGATCGACATTCAAATTCACTGAATCTATATCAGTTTCTAGAGTAATTCTATCAGGCCATATTTGATAGGAAATTAGCAGGCTTGCTGCTAAATTACTTATATAATCGGCAACATCAATCTGCCCAATATTAGCAGAAGTATACAAATTTTTATGAATTAAAGATATTGACTCAATTCGGTTTTGACTTTCTCGAAGAACTTTGATGGCTTCAGGATCTTTGAGTGTTTGAGACTGAAGTTGTAATAAACTGGAGACAATTTGCAAATTATTCTTAACTCGATGATGAACTTCCTTTAACAGAACTTCTTTTTCAGCTAAGGCATTTTTTAATTTGACTTGAGCCTTTTGTCTTTGAACAAGTTCAGTCTGAGCTTGCTCAAAGATGCTGGATTGTTGAATAGCGATCGCTAATTGGACTGTCACTTGATCGAGCAAATCTAATTGATTTTTTTCCCACTCACGAAAACCAGAGCATTGGTGAGCAATTAGTAAACCCCAAAGGTGAGAGCCAGGGTTTTGAGAACTTACTTCTAGTAAAATGGGTACAACTAAATTTGCTTTGACTTCAAATTGTTCTAATAAGCGAATATGACAGTCAGTTAGTCCAGCTTCATAAATATTAGCGATCGCTCGTTTGTTTACTTGGTAATACTCCGCTCCTTTGCCTGTTTGAAAACACGTATCATAAATCTCTACCCCCAAAGAAACTCTCCATCCAGGTTCTACTGACTCCGCCATGATTGTGCCGATCATTTCTGAGTCAAACTGATAAACTACTACTCGATCAACCCCAAGTAAATCTCGCACTTCTTGAACTGTTGCATTCAAAATATCTTGGAGATTCAAAGATTGACGAATTCGTTGAGCAACAGTTCGCATCAATTGCTCCCGTTCAGCTTGACCTTTTAGAGCCAGTTCAGTTCGCTTGCGCTCCGTGATATCTTGACCAATAGTGATAATTTGACCATTTGCAAGTTTAACGTTTGTCCAAGATGTATCTAGTAAATCACCATCCCGAAGCTGAGTTCTGAAGTCAGCCCAATCGTGTTGTGCAGACTGCATAAAATTAATCACATCCTGTCGATATTCAGCATTAGGATATAATGCTTCTAAAACATCACCAGTTTGGAAGTCTTTAAATTTCCAGCCTAAAACACTTTCCCATTCTTGGTTTACCCACTGAAGTTTACCATTGGTATCAATAAGTGCAATCATCAATGGTATGCTCTCAAAAATCCTCCGCAAAAATTCATTTTGTTCTTGAAGTTTTCTTTCTATTCGCTTGTATTCTGTAATGTCTCGGATATTAACTAATCGAGAATTATAATTGGCATAGTTTATTGTATGCGTGACAACTTCAACATCAAGAATTTGTCCGTCTTTTCGCTGATGTAGCCATTGCCCAGAAAAGTGCAAGTTAGTGTGATTTTTTACTAAATATTCTCTGAATATAGGTAGATTTTTTGGAGGACAAATGTCAGTTATTTGCATTTGCAAAAATTCTTCTCGTGAGTAACCGTAGTGGATAACAGCAGCTTCATTGACATCCAAAAATTGCAGATTATTCTGGTTATATATCCACATTGGGTTAGGATTTTTAGAGAAAAGAAGTACTTCTAGCCGTTGGCTTTGATTTTCAGGAAATAGCATTATTGGTTGTGTGAAAAAGTTTTGTAAAATACTACATTTAGTTTGCTTCAATCTCAAAATAAAATTAACAGAAGTTAAGTAATAAAATCTAAAATCCAGATATCTCTTGAGCTAGTCCACTTGTTCTACTTGAGGAGACCCCAGACGCTCGCAGGCTCTCTAATGCTTTTAGTATCTCCCTATGGGAGAAGACCGCAGTAGTTCCCTTTTTTTGATACAAACAAGATGAGTTTTAACACATCCTCTAAATATTAATTAAATGTTTATAAAACTTGCAAATTAAAATCGTGTTTTTCCTAATGTTAGTAATTGGATATTAAATTAGCTAAATCCATGTTCACATTAAAAAATATTTTGATTAAAAAGTTCTAAACAAAAAAAACTAACTATTTATTATGGATTATGTAATATGAGCGCCATCGATTACAGGCGTTTTTATTACACAATCCACAAAATTGGATAATGTACTTACTTATTGAAAATTTCTTAACCAAAGTTTTTGCTCCACAACATTGTTAAAATATTTATGTTTTATTGGAATAATTTATTCCATCTTAATAGACACTTGGGGTTGCTTAAAGATGATATGAAAATGCGCCTATAAAAGTGATAAAAAACTACAGGCTATAGGGGCAATTTATTAATTACCCCTATGTAAATAAAGCGTAGTCTCACCTAGAATTAGTATGAGTTTCAAAAAATCTCATATTCCCCATCAGTATTTTTATCAAATTATGGACACTTTTTGCAACATAATTGATAGATGAGTTTAGTAACGGAATTTATCCCAATTCTTTGTGAAACTGCACAAAATCAGTCAGTTTTGGTAAGACTTGGGCTTAAGACCCTTGTTATATCTAATTTAGATGTGCTTCAGTAATTTGCGGTAGCCTGCGGTAAGCTTGTGTACATCTACGTTTTATCTTGGATGTCCCAATGTAGTGATATATAGAGCAGCTTCATCAGAGGGAATACCCAAAACTTCATTTACTTGGTCATCAAAGAATCCACCGATACCGCTAACGCCTACATTTAGGTGCATTGCCGCTAAATTCAGGCGCTGTCCCAAATGACCCGCATCCAGATGTAAATAACGGTAAACGCGATCGCCATATTGGGCGATCGCAGCTTTCAGATCGGCTGTATGAAATAATACTGCTGCTGCATCCCGCCCTAATTCTTGTCCCAAACAGAGAAAATGTAACTCTCGCCGGAAATTTTTAAACCGAATTTGGCGTAATTCTTGGGCTTTGGGCGCGTAATAGTAACAACCTGCCTCCAGTCCTTTAACTCCGCAAACAGCAATAAATGTTTCTATTAAATTCAAATCAAAGTAGTCTGGAGAAATATCTAAACTTTGGTCAATGTAATTTTGCGGTTGGTAAGTGAAATCAAGTAGGCTTTTTAATTGATCGAAAGTTAAATCATCACCATTGTAAGCGCGGGTAGAACGTCGCTTATACATTGTATTTTCCAGTTCTGACAGCTTTTGTCCCCAGTCTATAGGTGTAGTGGTGGTGGGGATTTTCAAACAGAAAGGAAAGTTATATTTATCCTCTAAAGATTTTTCTTGTTTGATAACTGGTAGATTGAGATTGCCAGTTATACCTGATTGAATCTGGGTGTGTCGATGGAAATATGTCAGCAATTCACCATCGGGGATTTGGGGATAATTGGTTTCGGTGGCGGAAGGTAATGCAGTACATCCCAATGGCAAATTTTGATTGACATCTAACAAATCTGCCAGAGGTAAGACAGCGATCGCACCTTCTTGTTGCGGATCGATATAAAGCAGATCGTTTACCGATTCATCCACAAAACCGCCGATTAAATGAGGCCGAAAGTCAGTAATCGCGCCAGCCAATTCGATATTACCCAATAGATGTCCCGTATCTAGAAAAATCCGGCGATAAGCCCGATCTTCATAGCGCCAGGCAGAACGATAAAATACCGCAGTGACAATAATTGCTAATTGGGTGTTTTCTAAAGAAGGATGCCAGAAACAAGCTGCTTGGAGAGTTTGCCAAACATCACTTTCCCAATAATGCATCAGTGAATGAGTCCGACACTGGTAGTTATACAGACCAGGTGGCAATAACGACGTGCCACGGGAAACCACATACACCTCGGCAGGGTACAATCCGCCGGCACTGGGAGCAGCGCGTAAATATACCGCACTACCCATAGAAGGCATTCTTGCTGTCAATCCATAGCTGCGAAACAGCAACCGTGAAAGTCTTTGCCACCATTGAGCATCTGGGTTATTGGCAAATCCCTCTGATTTTTCTTGAATATAGGGTTTGAGATCAATATTAGAGCCAATTTTGTATTCTTTGAAAGGCACTGGCTGTTTAGTCCAGTCTAACTGCTGACTTTTGGAGGCAAGAGTCTCAGGGTTGTATTTAGTACGTTCGTGGTAATGCTGGGCAATTGATTGGTGTAATTCTGGCATAGTACTTTTAATATCCTTGGGGCATTCTTTTTTTGATCTTGGCATTCATTAGCCTCATTGTTTCGTGTCAATTCGTACAATCCTCATAGTCACAAAGTGGTAATTGGTAACAACTGCATTGGAAATGGGGTATTGGGCATAGTACATCTGGTCAAAAATAATGTAGAGACGTAGCAGTGCTACGTCTCTACAAGGGTTCTGGATAACGCATATTTAATTTCTGGATATGTCTAATATTTTTCATAACCGCCGAATTGCAATTTCCAACCCTTCACATACACCACTAAGAAAATCTAAATCTAAAGTAGCGATCGCATCACTAGGTTTGTGATAATGGGGATTTCGCAAAAATGCTGTATCTGTCACCATCATTGCCGGATAACCCAAATCCCAGAAAGGTGCATGATCGCTAAGTCTGGTTTGGGGAACTATTAAACCTCGATTCGGTACTGGTAGCCATTGACTAGCTACGCCAGCCTTGCGAATATTACGGCTCATGGCAATTAAGTCAGGCAATGTCCGCAAATTGCCAATTAAAGCAATAAAATCACCTGTATCAGGATAGAAGCGTTCCAGAGGAGGGGGATAACTTTGAGAACCAGGCGTAGAATCCTTATAGCCCAGCATTTCTAGGGAGATCATTAAGCGTAGCTGTTGCTTTTGTTGGTGCAACAGAGCTGCATAATCAGCGCTACCTAGTAAGCCGTATTCTTCCATATCGAAAGCAACCAGCCTTAATGGATATTTTATGGGTTCAGCGGCAAACTTTCTCGCCAATTCCAGCAAAACTGCCACACCTGTGGCATTATCATCAGCCGCAGGTGTTCCCGGAACGCCATCATAATGAGCGCCAATTAAAATCGGTGGCAAATCTTTTTTTTGCCCTCTAGTTTGAGAGGGTAAATTTAATATCAAGTTCTTACAAGCTTTACCCCTGACTTCAAAGGTGTGGATTTCCACACTCCCCCATTGGGAAAATTCCTGGCGGATGTATTCTTGGACAAAAAAATGTCCAGCTGTTGCCATGTAAGGATCGCGTTCTCGCGCGATCGCACTCAGGGAAGTTTGTAATCGCTTTGTTAAATTCAAATGTTTAAAATAGCGGTAATATTAAGGTTTTCAGGCACTCCAAGAAGCAGAATTTTCTTATTAAGGTGCATTTAGCAACTTACAGATTCAGTGCATAGAAGTAACCGGATAACAAGAATTGAGGCTGCTTAGACACAGCAATCATCGTCAATGCTATCCTAGTCTTGCAACTATCTCCTCTAGCTGAACTTCTTAGCTCATTGCCTTAATGATGACTATTATACCATTGAGGTGTTTTCATCCCATAGCACAAAGCTAGAGGTAGTTCCGCCCAATCATAATAAATATATAAGACACTTTAGGAGAAGAGTAACGCATGGGCAAGGTAGTCGGCATCGACTTGGGTACAACCAACTCAGTAGTCGCCGTTATGGAGGGTGGCAAGCCGGTGGTGATTGCCAATGCAGAAGGAATGCGAACAACCCCCTCCGTAGTTGGCTTTAGCAAAGAAGGCGAAAGGGTAGTTGGGCAAATGGCACGCCGCCAAACCGTCCTCAATCCCCAAAATACCTTTTTTGCAGTGAAACGCTTCATTGGGCGCAAATATGCCGAACTTAGTCCAGATTCTAAGCGTGTACCCTACACCATCCGCAAAGATGAAGTAGGTAATATTAAAATTGCTTGTCCCCGTCTTAATAAAGATTTCGCCCCAGAAGAAATTTCGGCAATGGTGCTGAAGAAATTGGCAGATGATGCTAGTCGCTATTTGGGTGAACCAGTCACAGGGGCAGTGATTACAGTCCCCGCTTATTTTAACGATTCTCAACGGCAAGCAACCCGCGATGCTGGCAGAATTGCTGGTTTAGAGGTGCTGCGGATTCTCAATGAACCAACTGCCGCATCTTTGGCTTATGGATTAGATCGGGGTGACACGGAAACTATCTTAGTCTTTGACTTGGGTGGCGGTACTTTTGACGTGTCGATTTTAGAAGTGGGCGATGGGATATTTGAAGTCAAAGCTACCAGTGGAGATACGCAACTTGGTGGTAATGACTTTGACAAAGTAATCGTAGATTGGTTAGCAGAGCAATTTCTGGAAACTGAAGAAATAGACTTAAGACGCGATCGCCAAGCTTTGCAACGTCTGATGGAAGCTGCGGAAAAAGCCAAAATTGAGCTTTCTGCTGTCAGCGTTACTGATATTAACTTACCCTTCATCACCGCCACGGAAGATGGCCCGAAACATCTAGAAACTCGTTTAACTCGTTCCCAGTTTGAAGGTTTGTGTGGTGATTTGGTAGGGCGATTGCGGACACCAGTGAAACGCGCCCTCAAAGATGCCGGACTTTCACCTAGAGATATTGAAGAAGTGGTGTTAGTTGGCGGTTCTACACGGATGCCAATGGTGAAACAGCTAGTGCGAGACTTGATTGGTACAGAACCTAACGAAAATGTCAATCCTGATGAAGTAGTGGGAGTGGGTGCAGCAATTCAAGCCGGAATTCTTGCAGGCGAACTCAAAGATGTGCTGCTTTTGGATGTCACCCCCCTTTCTTTGGGGTTGGAAACCATCGGCGGCGTGATGAAAAAACTCATTCCGCGCAACACCACCATCCCAGTCCGCCGTTCTGACATTTTTTCCACGTCCGAAAATAACCAAAATACTGTGGAAATTCACGTAGTTCAGGGCGAACGAGAAATGGCAGGAAACAATAAGTCTTTAGGACGTTTCAAGCTGTATGGTATCCCCCCAGCGCCACGAGGAATTCCCCAAGTTCAGGTGTCATTTGATATCGATGCTAACGGTATTTTACAGGTAACAGCCTTAGATAGAACCACTGGGCGAGAGCAGAGTATCACCGTTCAAGGCGCTTCCACCTTGAACGAGTCAGAAGTGAATCGGATGATTCAAGATGCACAGAAATACGCCGATGTCGATCGCGAACGCAAAGAAAGGGTAGAAAAGCGGACTCGTTCTGAGGCATTAATTTTCCAAGCAGAACGGCAACTTCGAGAAGTTGCACTTGAATTTGGTATGCAGTTTGCCCGCAGCCGTCGCCAAAGAATTGATAATATTTGCCGAGACTTAAAAGAGAGTCTGAAGGAAAATAGCGATCGCGGTATCGATCAAGCCTACGCCGATTTGCAAGATGCTCTCTATGAGCTAAATCGGGAAGTCCGCCAGACTTATGCTGAAGATGAAGATGACGATTTGTTAGGTACTATCCGTGACATCTTTACTGGTGGTGATAAGGATAAAGAACGCGAATTTCCTAGAGATACATATCGGGAACGCGATTCATTCGGTAAGGACTATGGCAGAGATTACGGTAAAGACTATGGCCGAGACAATAGCCGAGACTATGGCCGAGACAATAGCCGAGACTATGGCCGAGACAATAGCCGAGACAGTCGTTCTTCCTCTTATGAAAGCCGTCCTCCACGCAAATCTCGTCCCAGCTACCAAGATAACTGGGATGATGAAGATGACAATGATTGGTTGTAAGTAGAAGGCAGGAGGCAGGATAGCGCAGCGTTAGCGAGTCCGCGAGCGTCGGCAAGAGGCAGAAGCTGCTCAGAAAGCTGATTTAAGTGGTTGGCATTTACATTTAATTATGTCTACCTAATTAGTACTTCTGATAAGAGTGAGAAGTAGAAGTTAAAAGCTAAAAAATTAATTTTTCACCTCCTAACTCCTAACTTCTAATTAATCCAAAATCTAAAATCTAAAATTTAAATAACTAACTATGCAAAATTTGCCGAATTTCCGCGATTACTACGAAATTTTAGGAGTATCTAAAGACGCTTCTGGTGAGGAAATTAAAAAGGTTTATCGGCGGTTAGCAAGACAATATCACCCCGATCTGAATCCGGGTAACAAAGAATCTGAGGAAAAATTTAAAGATATCGGCGAGGCTTATGAAGTCCTTTCAGACTCAGCCAAGCGATCGCAATACGACCAGTTTAGCCGCTACTGGAAGCAAAAAGGCTTTGCAGGCAACAAACAAACGCCAAAGGCTAAAACTTGGCAGAGTGGCGCTAGCGATCGCAACGGCAATCAAGACGTAGATCCAAGTCAATTCTCCGACTTTGAAAGCTTTATTAATCAAGTTATCGGTGTCAAAAATAAGAGTGGGGCCAGTAAGTCTAGTAATGGCAATACTAGCGATCCGTTTCGTTCCCCCAGAACAAAAGTTGCCTATACAGTTAACACTCCACCTCGCACTACCCGCCGAGATATAGAAGCCAGATTAACGCTACCACTAGAAAAAGCTTATCAAGGCGGTAATGAACGCATTCGTTTGGAAGATGGGCGATCGCTAGAAGTTAATATGCCACTAGGGATGGTGACAGGTCAAACCATTCGTTTGCGAAACCAAGGTGTTGGTGGTGGCGATCTATACTTAAAAATTACCGTTGAGCCTCATCCATTATTTAAGCTAGAAGGTTTAAATATTCTTTGCCAAGTACCAGTTACTCCCAGCGAAGCAGTTTTAGGAGGACAGGTAGAAGCACCAACTTTGGATGGCCCAGTGAAAATGACCATTCCTCCAGGAGTTAGGTCTGGTCAAAAATTCCGACTAGGGAATAAAGGCTACCCCGGCGATGACGGTAAACGTGGCGATCAATTAGTAGAAATTCAAATAGTTACACCGAAAAATATTAGTCAAGAAGAACAGGAATTGTACGAAAAGTTACGGCAAATTGAAACTTTTAAACCCCGTGCTGATTTAATACGTTAGGGATAAAATATCAATCTTAATGAAGCTATTGACCAGAGCAAAGATTAATTTCTAATTAGTCTTCGTCATCTTGAAAAATCGTTTCTATATCTTGTGAACCGTGCAAGATACGTACAATTTCTATGCCTTCGTCTATTGGACGATAAAAAATTAAATAATTCTTTACCGGGAAACTTCGCAAAAAAGGAGCCACTTCATCTCGTAGCCTGCCCATTTTGGGGAATTTGGCCAGTTTTGGAAAGCTTTCTCGCAAAATATCAAAAAGTTTGTCAGCAGCTTTTAAGTTATTTGGAGCAAGATATTTCCATATATCCTCAATATCTTGCACTGCTTGAGTAGAAATACGAAATCGACTCATACAGAATCGCTGTTAGCCAAATTTTGCTGTCCTAGTGCTTTAATATTTGCAAAAAAAGCTGGAAGTGACTCGTCGTTATATTCAGTATACTGTCCACTATCGAGTTGCTTCATACCAATGTCAATCTGACTGCGTAATGCTTCTAACTTGAGTTTTTGCAGTTCTTCTTCAAGGCGCTGGAGTTCATCTATCATCTGTTGAAACGCTTGCGCTTCATGCACCACAACCTCAGCTTTCCCATTCACCGTTAGTACAATCGGAGACTTTGTTACCTTGATCCGTTCTAAGTAATCTTTGGCATTACGCTTAAAGTCGGTAAGAGTTTGAATATTTTCGAGATTAATTTTGATCTGCATCGCATCTAATTAAATGCTTTATTAAGATATCTTATCAGATGCTAGACCTGCTGTGTCTTCTGCAATTCACAAAGGATTTAAAATATAAAAAATATCTTTGAGCAAAGTGACTCAAACAGCCGTGAATCAGAACGGGGCAATGCCACAAAGCAGTAAACCAACTTATTACTCCCTGCTAGGACTGCATCCCTCGGCATCAGTAATTGATATTCGTCGCGCTTATCGAGAACTGAGCAAACGCTATCATCCTGATACTACAGACTTGCCTACTGCGATCGCCACTCCCAAATTTCAGCAAATCAATGAAGCCTACGCCACCCTTAGCCATCCAGAACGGCGATTAAGCTACGATTTAAAAATTGGCTATTCCCGCTTTGGAGTGATTCAACCACCCCCTGACTCGAATCATCCGGTCTCGCGTTCTCATGACTGGTCAAAATCAGCTTACCTTGATGCTAGCGATCGCCCTTTATCATCTGGCGAAATTTTTGCTTTATTTATGCTGGTGTTAACATTTGTAGGTTGTTTGTTATTAGCAGTTGCCATTGGCTTAACTCGTGGTGATGCTGCTTTTGAAACCCGTTTGCTACAGTCAACCCCATCTGCACAACAGCAGATTAACTATGTATCGCAACTAATTACCTTTATGGTAATTAAAAATTAAAAAATTTAATCCCAAATCCCAAATCCCTATGCCTCTTCTTCCCTCTGATACTCCCCTATATAATCATCCCCTGCCACAAATTGAACAGTGGTTAAAAGACCAAGGCTGTCAACAAGACGACACCCAGAGGCATTGCTGGCATGTGCAGCGGCCTAGTTGGAAAGCTGAACTATGGCTCGATGTTGAGCAAATCGTAGTGCGATATGTCCAATCTGGGGAAAATGGACAAGATATCCAACGTTCATTCAAGTATTCCCTGAGTCGGGATGACGTAGAACAAGCTGTGTTTTCTGGGCCATAGTGCTAAGTACTATTCACCGTAAAAAGGGTACGTAAATCAAGCCGCAATCATGTTAAAGTACGTCGCCGATCTTGTTGAGTGGGCATTAATGGAATGGTAGATGATAATCTTTACCCATCTCTTTCATCCAGATATTTCAAAAAAGAATGAACACCCAACAATCGGATGCCATAAGTTGCCATTACCGCCCTCAACTCATCATCAGCACGTAAATCATCATCCCCAGACACAATAATCTCCGCTTCGCCATCAATAGCCGTAGCAAGCACAGCTAAATCTTTGGGATCTCGACAATTAGGAGGAATCGTTTCCAACTCAATCCATATTGCTCGGTGCTGCAACTGCTGTTCAAGGCGAATAGCAATAATTGGGTCAATCCGTTCTCTTCACCGGGGGCGATTCTAAACTAAATGAAGTTCTTCCATTAGGGGTTGACTCATCACCAACTGGAATTTGTCTTCATTAAATGCTTCCAAGATGGGCAATGTAACTCGCCCTTTCAGCAAAATACGAATCCAAATGTTAGTGTCGATGACCACTCGGAACATCATGTTTGGTGAGCTTGCTGGCGCACAGCCTTAATTTCAGCCATGATATTACCGTCTGTAATGTCATCAACGGGGGGTTGAGCATAAAATTCTTGAATTAAAGCGGTCAAATCTGAACGTAAATCCACTAGAAGCAAGGCTCTGGCAACCTGTGCCCGTTCGTCTGGTTGCAACTGTTGCACAGCTGTAATGAGTTGTGCCAGCGTGATAGGAATCGATACCATATCAGTAGCCATCATTGAGTTTATTAAATTTTAGTGCGATCGCCGATCTTGCAGCATCGCTAACGCATCCTACTGGCGCAGCAAACGTACTATTTTATACTTTCCCAAATCGCCGCTCACGTTGCTGGTAGGCACACAAGGCGCGATGAAACTCGGCGCGATCAAAATCGGGCCAGAGAGCATCAGTGATGTAAATTTCTCCATAAGCCATTTGCCAGAGAAGGAAATTTGAGAGACGCATTTCTCCACTGGTGCGAATTAACAAATCTGGGTCAGTGATTCCTGCTGTATACAAGTGGCTCTCAAACACCTGCTCATTAATTTCATCGGGTTGTAGCAGACCTTGCTGGACTTGTTTTGCGATCGCTTGACAAGCTTGTAAAATTTCTTGCCGTCCGCCATAATTAGTTGCCACTGAAAACCGGATACCGCGATTATCCTTGGTTTCTTCCATTGAACGGGATATTTCTTGCTGGAGCGATCGTGGCAGAGCCTGCAAATTTCCGACAAACTTAATTTGAACATTCTCTTCGACCATTTCCCGCAGTTCTTGGCGCAAAACTCTTTGAAACAGAGTCATCAAAAAATCCACTTCTTCCTGAGGTCTTTTCCAGTTCTCCGTTGAAAAAGCATAAGCTGTCAGCGCCTGAATCCCCCAATCCTGACAACAACGAAGTAAATCCTTAAGAGCATCTACTCCTCGCTTATGACCCATAATTCGAGGTAGACCCTGACGTTTAGCCCATCGACCATTGCCATCCATAATCACCGCAACGTGCTGCGGCAATAGTTCTCGTTTTAAGTCAGTAGGCAAATCTTGCAGTTTAGTTTGTTGTGCTGTCATTTTTTATCTCGAGAAGCGGTCGATGGTAATCCGAGTAAACGTGAAACCAGTGCTAGTGTCTTCCCACCTATCCGACGAACAAAACTCAACAGACCAGGAGCAACAGCTTCCCTATCCACGGTTGGTGACAAAAGAGCCTCTAATGACTCTTTTAGTTTCTTAATCGTCAGTGGTCTATTTAGAGTTCCCCGTTCCGCTAAGGAAATGGAACCCGTTTCTTCAGATACAACGACACAAATGCAATTTTCGACCCGCTCAGTAATTCCCATTGCCGCCCGGTGGCGTGTTCCCAACTGGCGCGAGGCTGTGCGTCCCGAAAGTGGTAAAATTATACCCGATGATATGATCCGTGAGCCACGGATTAATGTCGCTCCATCGTGTAACAAAGTTTTCGGCTGAAAAATTGTCTGGATTAGTTCTTTAGAAACCTCCGCATTTAGCTTTACTCCTGGCACAGAAAAATCTCGCTCATCAATTGGCCCTGTGGTTTCCACAATTAGTAAAGCTCCAATCCGGTTTTTTGACAATTCTTTAACAGCCTCAACAATTTCATCAATTACACTATCAGATTTGGGGATTGCCAGCCGATCGGGTTGAAACAACTGGCGGAATTCGCCACGCCCCAATTGCTCCAAAAACCGCCGAAACTCTGACTGTAAAGCAACTGCCATCGCTACAGCACAACCAATCACCAACTTTTCTAGTACAAAACTTAGCAGAGGTAGTCCTAATCTGCCACTTAGTGCTGAGGCTAGCATTAAAATAATGAATCCCCGCACCATCCACAGTGTTCGGCGCTCACTAATAATAACTAGTATCATGTAAGTCAGCGCCAGCACTAACACAATATCCAGAGTCCCAAGCAGCAAGGACTGTGACCACCCCAGGTTTATCAGCCATTGCTTCCACCAATCTCTCATGACATCTGGATTACACTTTTGCCTCTAATTACATTTAGTCATTTGTTATTTGTCATTTGTCATTTGTTATTAAACCGCGTCTACTGTGAAAACCGTAGTTTTTTGTAATGAGGCTAAAGTTCAAAACTCAAGCCACGACAGAATAATATACTCTCTTCAAAAACTCTAGGTTTCAAAATAGACGGGGTTTAGCTCCTAGCTAATGACCAATGACCAAGGACTAATGACTATTTTTTAGCCTTTCTGGTAGGCTATCTTGTCGAATTAAGTCTTGATAAGTTTCACGTTGCAAAATTAAATTTGCTTCGCCATTCGCCACTACAACTGCTGCCGGTCGAGGCAAGCGGTTGTAGTTAGATGCCATACTGTAATTGTACGCACCAGTTCCCATAACTACGAGAATATCTCCTGGTTCAGTCTTTGGGAGTAGAGCATTTTTAATCAGAATATCTCCTGATTCACAATGTTTACCAGCAATTGTGACTGTTTGAGTTAAAGGAGAAGACATTTTATTGGCAACTACTGCCCGATAAATTGATTCGTAAGTAATCGGGCGAGGATTATCGGACATTCCCCCATCGATCGCTACGTAGGTACGAATTTCTGGAATAACTTTGGATGAACCAATAGTATAGGCAGTGACGCAAGCTGTGGCAATTAGCGATCGCCCTGGTTCACTCAGTAATTTCGGCAAAGGCAGATTTTCGACCGCACAGGCTTCTTGGACAACTTCACAAATTGCCTTCACCCACTCTTCAATGCTGGGAGGATCGTCTGATTCTGTATACTTAATCCCCAAACCACCACCAACATTTAACTCTGTAATATTTAAACCATATTTTCCGGCATCCCGCAGCCACTGCACCATGACAGCAGCCAAATCTTGATGCGGTTGGCGCTCAAAAATTTGGGAACCAATATGAGCATGTACTCCTACGCAATTAAGGGCGGTTTCTTGACTGACAAAGGTAAAAACTTCATCTAAATCGTTGGGATCAAAGCCAAATTTGCTATCTAAGTGTCCGGTGCGGATATATTCGTGAGTGTGGCATTCAATACCGGGAGTTAGCCGTAGCATGATACGTATAGGCAGAGGGGATGAGGTAACATTTTCTCCTTCTGCTCCCCTGCTCCCTTGCTCCCCTGCTATTTCCACAAGGGTACGCAACTCATACCAGTTATCCGCCACAATGGTGACACCAGACTCGATCGCTAAAATTAATTCTTCACGAGATTTATTATTGCCGTGGAGGTAGATTTTATTAGGATTAACACCCGCTTGTAGGGCGGTGTAAAGTTCGCCACCAGAAACTACATCGATTCCTAAACCCTCTGATGCGGCGATCGCACAAACTGCTAAACAATTCCAAGCTTTTGAGGCGTACAATACTTGAGATTCGCCCTTGTAATACTGCTTGAAAGCATCTCGGTATTGCTGACAAGCTGAACGCAGGGTTTCTTCATCTAAAATATATAAAGGTGAACCAAATTGCTTAACTAGGGTTGTGACATCACATTCACCAATTTCTAGGGAGTCATGATTATGAACTCTAGCAGTTAGGGGTAAAAGTTCCTGATTAGGCGAGAGATTTGGGTTAGTGTCGCGCCTTTGAGGTAAATATTGACTTCCAGAATGTTGAACCCCAGTGGGGTGAGTCGATACCATAAATATAAAAGTTGTCCTTGTTCAAATTACGGGCTTTGAGTTCGTCTCCCGATTCCCAGTTTACAAAGGGTTTGTAATCTTATTCAATAAATGTGATCTCATTAGACTTAGAAATTAAATTACTGACACCAGATAATCTCAGTGCAATTCTGGAACTAGATCAAGCCTGTTTTGGCGGACTTTGGACAATGGAAGGCTACAAACGAGAATTGGATAGCCCCAACAGCGATTTACTCGGTTTATTTTCCCCATTCTCCAACGTTAGTTTGTTAGGAATGGGTTGCTTTTGGTCAATTTTAGAGGAAGCCCACATTACAATTTTGGCGGTTCATCCCCAATATCACCGTCAAGGTTTAGGTGCGGCTTTACTATATTCACTCCTTAAGACAGCTTGCGATCGCGGAATGGAGCGAGCTACCCTCGAAGTCCGAGCTTCCAACTTGGCGGCAATATCTTTATATCAAAAATTTGGCTTCAAAACAGCCGGACGGCGGCGGGGTTACTACCAAGATAACGGTGAGGATGCGCTAATCCTTTGGCTCCCCGATTTACAACACTCCAAATTTCAAACAACTTTAGACCAGTGGTATGCCACAATCAGCGATCGCCTTAGCAAATCCTCTTGGCACTTACTTTTTAAGTAGTTGGAATTAAAGGCTTGCGATCAGCTTCAGCAAGAAAAGCAACTTTGCTGCGCTTAATTAGATTTAAATATTCTATAGATAATCTATAAGCTATAAGGAAAATATATATAAGCTTATTATGCTTGATATTTACAGGTGTATGTGGTATATGTAGATGTTTGGGATTAAGTGAATAAACTCTCAATATAAGCAGTCAGCTATTTGTAATAAATCTCAAAAAGTCCCAAAAACGCTGGTGAACTAAAGCTCCTCAGTACACTAGCCAAATAAAAGCAGTCAATAGTTAACAATTAGCCCATCAACTAAAGTCATAGCTTCAGGATGTCTATAATCTGTTATACAGGCATCCAAAAGCTTTGCCTGTGCTAAAATCAGCATACCGGCACGACCGCAGGTGATGGGAAAAATGCCATGTTTGAACGCTTCACAGAAAAAGCCATTAAGGTAATCATGCTGGCCCAAGAAGAGGCCCGCCGTTTAGGTCACAACTTTGTCGGAACCGAGCAGATCCTCCTGGGTCTGATTGGCGAAGGCACTGGAGTGGCTGCCAAGGTGCTGAAATCGATGGGCGTCAATCTCAAAGATGCCCGAATTGAAGTTGAAAAAATTATAGGACGGGGATCAGGCTTTGTTGCCGTGGAAATTCCGTTTACGCCACGGGCAAAGCGAGTTCTAGAACTCTCCTTGGAAGAAGCACGCCAACTGGGGCATAACTACATTGGCACCGAGCATCTGCTGTTGGGCCTAATCCGCGAAGGGGAAGGTGTCGCAGCCAGGGTGCTAGAAAACCTCGGTGTGGATCTATCTAAGGTAAGAACCCAAGTCATCCGTATGTTGGGAGAAACTGCCGAAGTTTCACCAGGCGGCTCATCCGGGCGCACAAAAACCCCGACTCTGGATGAATTTGGCTCAAACCTGACCCAGATGGCGATAGACAATAAGCTCGATCCAGTGGTGGGACGCGCCAAGGAAATTGAGCGGGTGATTCAGATATTGGGTCGCCGAACTAAAAATAACCCAGTGCTGATTGGGGAACCAGGGGTTGGTAAAACTGCGATCGCTGAAGGTTTAGCTTCACGCATTGCCACTAAAGATGTCCCTGACATCCTTGAAGATAAACGCGTCGTCACGCTGGATATTGGTTTGCTCGTAGCAGGAACCAAGTACCGGGGTGAATTTGAAGAACGCTTGAAAAAAATCATGGATGAAATCCGCTCCGCGGGTAATGTCATTCTCGTGATTGATGAGGTACACACCTTAATTGGTGCGGGTGCAGCCGAAGGTGCTATAGACGCAGCAAATATCCTCAAGCCAGCTTTGGCCAGAGGTGAGTTGCAGTGCATCGGTGCTACAACCCTAGATGAATACCGGAAGCACATCGAGCGAGATGCAGCGCTAGAGCGGCGTTTCCAACCAGTGATGGTTGGCGAACCTACAGTTGATGAAACAATTGAAATTTTATATGGTCTGCGCGAACGCTACGAGCAACACCATAAACTGAAAATCTCCGACGAAGCATTAGTGGCGGCGGCGAAGTTATCAGACCGTTACATTAGCGATCGCTTCCTCCCAGATAAAGCCATCGACTTAGTTGATGAAGCTGGTTCTAGAGTGCGCTTGATTAACTCCCAACTGCCACCCGCAGCCAAAGAGTTAGACAAAGAACTGCGTCAGATATTAAAAGAAAAAGATGATGCAGTGCGCTCTCAAGACTTTGACAAAGCTGGAGAACTGCGCGATCGCGAAATGGAAATCAAAGCCGAAATCCGGGCGATCGCTCAAAGCAAGACCAATGCAACAGGCACAGAAGGTGAAGAACCTGTAGTTACAGAAGAAGACATTGCTCACATTGTCGCTTCCTGGACTGGGGTACCGGTGAACAAACTCACCGAATCTGAATCTGAAAAGCTGCTGCACATGGAAGACACCTTGCATCAGCGTTTAATTGGTCAAGATGAAGCTGTGAAAGCAGTTTCACGGGCAATTCGTCGCGCTCGTGTCGGTTTGAAAAATCCCAATCGACCCATAGCTAGCTTTGTCTTCTCTGGGCCTACTGGTGTAGGTAAAACCGAGTTGGCGAAATCCTTAGCTGCTTACTTCTTCGGTTCCGAAGAAGCGATGATCCGCTTAGATATGTCCGAATACATGGAGCGTCACACCGTCAGCAAGCTGATTGGTTCCCCTCCAGGTTATGTTGGCTATAACGAAGGTGGTCAGCTGACTGAAGCCGTGCGGCGGCGACCTTACACCGTGGTGTTGTTCGACGAAATCGAGAAAGCGCACCCCGATGTCTTCAACATGCTGTTGCAAATTTTGGAAGACGGTCGGTTAACTGATGCCAAAGGTCGCACGGTAGACTTCAAGAACACCTTGCTGATTTTAACTTCCAATATTGGTTCTAAGGTAATTGAAAAAGGCGGTAGCGGTATCGGCTTTGAATTCTCCGAAGATGCCAGCGAGTCAACTTACAACCGGATTCGCTCTTTGGTCAACGAAGAACTCAAGCAGTACTTCCGTCCAGAGTTCCTCAACCGACTCGATGAAATTATCGTCTTCCGTCAGTTGAACAAGCCGGAAGTGACCCAAATCGCCGAAATTATGCTCAAGGAAGTATTTGGTCGTCTGACAGAAAAGGGTATCACCTTAGAAGTCACAGACCGCTTCAAGGATCGTTTGATCCAAGAAGGTTACAGTCCCAGCTACGGCGCAAGGCCATTACGTCGGGCAATTATGCGCCTGTTAGAAGATAGCCTAGCAGAAGAAATTCTGTCTGGTCGTATCAAAGATGGCGATACAGCCCTTGTTGATGTGGATGAAAATGGTATTGTGCAAGTTAGTTCTCAACAGCGCCGGGAATTGTTACCCCAAGGTGTTGAGTAAGATTTAGGGTTTGGGATTTAAATCTCAAATAAAAAATTAGAAACCGGTAGAGTATTTATTGCTCTACCGTTTTTTATTCACTAAATATTCATTAACTATTTCAAATTTGGATCTAGTAGCATTTGGTCTGCGGTAGTATATTGTTCACTATTATCGAGGGTGGATTGGTAACAATTGAAGAGTTTTAGCTTTCCTGATCCAGTTTTGATAGTTATTTAGAAGTTATGAAATTGAATTGGGAGATTTCTGTAGATGAAGTGAGGCGATTAAAATTGCATTGGTGCTTAATTGTAAAAATGGCTTAATTCATCAGATAAAAACAGAAAATTTCTGTTATTTTACCTTTTTCAACAGAAAAATTTAAACCTCCAGGGCTGGGTTCTTCAACTATATAATTTAAATTGGTAACTTTACCATCTTGAGATATTTCAGTTTTTCCATAGGTTCTAATCACTTTTGATTGTCTGTCACCTACTTTTAGTCCATCTATGGTCGAATATTTAGAACTAGTTGCTTTAATTTGATAAACAGTAAAGTTACCTGGTTTAGCACCTTCATCTAAATCAAGTGTGATGCCTGCATATTTAAGAGTACGAACTTTACCAATAGCAGGTATAAAACCATTTTCTACTTTTACAGGTTTACCTAAAATTTTTCTGACTTGTGCCTCGGACATAGAAAGTTTTACTCCACCTATTCCTAGACGTTCAATAGTTATTCCTGTTGATTGATTATTAGTATTCTGAGAAATTTGATAGTAAGTAGTGGTAGCAGTTACTTGATTATGGGTGTAACTAGTCAAGGGAACAACAAAAGTAGCGATGCCTACGGCGGGCTGCGCCAACGCCAACAAAATTTCTCTTAACATAATTGCATACTCGACTATTTTATACTTACCAAGCTATAACCCCAGCCTGTATATCAGTTTTATCACATGCTTTCTAGTGTGTCTTTATCTTCAATCAATCGATTGATTCTGGATCAGACCTGAAGTCCTTTTAAAATGGAAGAATATAAAGAATTATTGGAATCAATCGTCATGACGTGATTGTAACGAAGTGGACAATTGACAATATCACCGCATGATTGACGCTGGCATTTTGAGCGATCGCAAAGTTGAACTACTCAAAGGAAAAATTGTCGAAATGTCGCCGGAAGTGAAATCCCATGCTTATAGTAGTGGTGAAGCTGGTGACTATCCAGCAAACTTATTGGCTGCTTAACTAAAACTTATCAAGGCACTTTGACAAACAAATACACATCATCACCCTGATATTTAAAATTAAATTTTTGATTATTTTTAAGTTGATTGACCAAGTTAACAGGAAACTCCTGATTACTTCGCAAGCCAGGTTGATGGATATTAAGCAATATATAATCAAAAGCATCTAAATTAGCAGTTGGGAAATCGGCACTGGTCAAAGTAATCAGTTTGCGATGGCTTAAATGAGGAGCAATTTGTGACGTAGTGTAAACACTTCCTTGAGTTTGAACCTGAGTGATCGCTTCTTGTGTAGCTTGATAAGTATTTATAGACACCAAGTACTTACCTCCAAAATGGGTAAATTTTGCCAGACTTAAAAACGCCACCAATGACCACAGGATAATCCCCCGTCTATTTTGTAGCCATCTCCTACCTGCGGCGAGAGTAGAAATTACCGCCAATAACAGGAATGGCATTGCTGGAATAGAGTACTGATGTACCAAGTCTTTTTGAGGTTGGTAATCAGCCAGAATGTTGAGTGCCAAACAAGGAATAGCACCTACTAAAGGCTTTATTCCTTGTAGGGATCAAAAAAGTATTCATCGTGAGTATTTTAGATACATAATTAGCAATATTATTCACTAACCTAATCAGCCTTAAATGTATCGCCCAAATATTGTAAAGCTATTCACAAAAAGAACTATAATTTTCGCACCAAAAGAATGGTTATTTAGCTTGCTGGTAATATCTCTAGTTCTATGGCTGATATTTTTGGGAAACTCCCCTTTACGAGACTGGGATGAAGGTACTTACGCTCTAGTTGCCAGAGAAATTTACCGGACTGGTAACTGGCTTTATCCCACCCTTCAGGGAGAACCATTTTTATTAAAACCGCCTTTGATGCAATGGTTAATTGCTTTGTGCTACCAACTAGGAGGAGTGCAAGAGTTAACCACACGCTTACCTGGTGCGATTTTAACTGCCTTGGGTGTGCCTTTGCTTTATTTAGTGGGGCGTTTGGCTTTTAAACAAAATTTACCTGCTCTATTTGCTGCTTTAGTTTACTTGACAATGTTGCCTGTGGTGCGTCATGGACGACTGGCAATGTTAGATGGGATGACTATTTCTTTTTTCTTATTGCTGTTATTTTGTCTTTTAAAGGCACGTCAGAACCGAAAATATGCTCTAGGTGTGGGATTTTGTTTGGGGTTAATTATTCTGACTAAGGGAACGATAGTTTTACTATTGGGGGCGATAGCCTGTTTATTCTTGCTTGCAGATCGGCAATTAGCTTTGTTGAAAATTCCCTATCTATGGGTAGGAATTTTATTAGGAAATGCTCCTGCGATCGCTTGGTATATTGCCCAATGGCAACATTATGGTAATACTTTTTTAGAGGTGCATTTTCAAGCACAAGCTTTTGACCGCCTTACACAAACTGTTGAAGGTAATAGTGGGCCTGTTTGGTACTATTTATTAGAATTACTCAAATATGGTTTTCCCTGGCTGTTATTTTTACCTGGAGGGCTTTATCTAGCTTGGAAAAAACGTTATGAAACTTGGGGTTCTCTAGTTCTTTTGGTTACAATTATTTACTTAGGAACTATTTCTTTTATGAGAACTAAGCTTCCGTGGTATGTCATGCCTGTATATCCATTTTTAGCCTTGGCAATTGGTGCTAATTTGAGCGAAGTTTGGCAGAATCGTCATTTTCGAGTGCGAAGCTGGACAATATTTTTGGCTATTATTTCTATTGCTGGTTTAGGAGGTTGTGTTTACTTTTTTATTAAGAAACAGCTTATTTTGATAGTCATGAGCATTGTTTTGGTAATAAGTATGGGTATCGCAGCATGGCTAGTTAAACAGCGCGATCGCAACTTTATTCCAGTGTTATTTGCAGGGATGTATTTAGTGTTAACCCTGTTGGTAAGTTCGCAATCATGGATTTGGGAATTGAATGAAGCTTTTCCAGTTAAACCAGTAGCAGCATTAATTCGGGCAAATGTTTTACCAGGAACACAAATTTATACTTCTTTTGCTTATAGTCGTCCTAGTTTAGATTTCTATAGTGATTGCAAAGTAACTGCTACAACTGTGCCACTTCTACAAAAAATGCTATCTAATAAATCTTATTTGCTATTAGACAATGAGGCTTTACAGCAAATAAATTTAACTGGTAGTAAAATTATAGGTGCAGTTAACGGATTTACACTAATTACCAAAAATTAACAAAATAGAATTCATGAGCCAAAATTAATAATTAAGCCTAAGCTACCCAAAGATCGCGGGCAAATCGAATAGAAAATGTAAACATTAGTATTCCAAAAAAGTACATAATTGGGTATCCCCAGCGAGGATACTTAGCAAGTAATAACCCAAATGCTATTGACAGCGATACAATACCGTAAGCATAGCGTTCAGCCGAGGCTGTAATCCCGGTGTTTAAAATCAAAGCGAAGGAAGAAAACCCATAGATAACAGTAACAAGGGGAATTTTAGCGCGTGATAACCATAGTAAATAAATACCGCCAAAAACTAGTGCGATTTTAAATAATTCATCTCCTGTCAATGACCACAACAATAGCCATAAAAAATATACTCCATAGCGGAATTTACTTATTCCCAGATATATACGAAAGCGCCATAATAAATAGCCGCTACCAATAATTATTAAAAATAATAACGGATATAAAGGGTCTTTAATATAACCAGATTTCCAATTAGTGAAACCTACCGTAATTTGCATCAGCATCTTCCACCAACCTTCCCAAGCAAACCCTGTTGCATCACCACGCCACGCTTTTTGTGCATGGATGAAAGCCAAAGCATCACCAAATTTAATTTGACAATAAAGGCTATACAGAGATATACCAAAACCAACAGTTAAACTGGCAATATATGCTTTTATACCTCTACGTTCTTTCCAAGAAACAAATACAAAAGCGGGGATAAGAGCAACTCCAGGTAGTCGGGTTGCTGTAGATAATGCTCCCCAGAATCCTGCCCAAATATATTGCTTTTTATCAAAAGCTCGTAAGGCAGATGTGGTACACAACAAAAACAGACCTTCGGTGTAAATTACAGTTCCATAAAGAGAATAAGGACACCATGCTAAAGTAGCTGTCGCCCATCGTGCTGTGCTTGTGTCGTAAAGCTCCTGCACCCAAAAATAAAGTATGATTAAGGCAGCTAAAAAAGCTGAATTATTAACTAATATACCTGCCACTTTAAAAGGCAAGCCAGTGAACATAACGATCCGGCTTAACAATGGAAATAAAGGAAAAAATGCAACTGTGTGAATTTCCTTTATTTCACTAGAGAAATCATAACCGGAAGTCACAATTTTCTCATACCAAACACTATCCCAAGCATGAAAAACATCCCAACTGAATGTGGCAATAACGCCATTTGATGAACTTGGAAATAATGGGGCAATCAGTAACATAGCGATTACTATTAAAAGTCTACTAGAAAACCACATTGCTATGACAAAAAATAAGCCACCCGGCAAAATTTTTTTCTCTACATTCATTTCTTTTAAATAGATAAATTAACTTTTAATTGATGCATTAGAAATGATGCATTAGAAAAATTCAGCTTTTAATTTTGGATAAATCATGTCACAATTTCGCACAACAAACCAGAGTGTAAAACCTAAAGGTATAGAAAACAATTGGATATATATAGGAGTTCCCAAATAGCCAAAAAATGATGACATTTGTACTACGATAGCTACCCAACGATATTGAGGAAAGTAAAAGGCAAAGATAAGAGAAAATATATCGGTAGGATAGAAATATCTGTCGTGCATCTTGGGTAGGATATATGGCATAAAGAAAACTGATATTGTCGCTAAGTGTATCAGTCTATCTTGAGTAATTTCTAGTCTACTTTTATAGACAATGTATACAAATAAAAATATCGCAGATATAGTTAAGGCTAAACCTATAGGAAAAACAATATTATAAAAATTACTGGGAATCCATTGATAAATATTAGGTGCATTTTTAGTGAGTTCTTTATATTTATTAGCTTGGTTAAAGTAGATTAGCAGCAATTCTGACATTGGTCTGCCTGCAACGTAAGCTGGCAATATTAAAACTACATATACTAATGGAATCAATGGTAAATAATACCAATAAATTCTTTTTTTTAGCAACATTATTAATAATAAAGGTGCTAAAAACATAGCTTGGAACTTAAAAGAAAGTGCTATGCCAAAGCTAATTAATGCTAAAACTTGTTTTTGAAGAGATAAAAAATAAATACAGGCAACCAATCCTGTTGTATAGATAACATCACATTGTCCCCAAATTGCACTATTACAAATAACACTTGGACTCAATATAACTGCCAAAAAAGCAAAAATTGGTATTTTCCCTTTTGGGTATTTTAGTTTGACAATTTTGTAAGTAAAAAAGGCACAAAGAAAATCAACAGTTATAGCAAAAAGCTTGATGGCGAAGATTTTCGGTAATCCAGACAGCAGGGTTGCAGAGATTAAAATCCAGTAGAGGTAAGGGGGTGTGTAATCGGCAAAACTATATTTTAGAGAGCTGAAGCCGCCATGAGAAGCAATGAAATCATACCAAGGCTCTAAAAAATATTTATAATCAAGCGATTTACTCGGAACACAAACTAATCGAATTACCACTGCTAATATAATACCAATAGTAAAGTATCTATTAACCTGGAATGGGAAAGAGTTTAACAGCCTATTGAACTGATGTTTCACCAATTTTAATAATGTATTGCCGGAAGTTTTCGTTATAAATTGTATCAGTCAATTTGGCGGTGTCGAAATATTAAATCAAGAGAAAGCGATTAGAAATCGCGGCTACAAAAAATTTTCCCATCTCGTGGGGTTAAAACTATTGATTTTTCATGATTTTTGTGTATTAGCGTTCGCTTCAGCGTGCCGGAAGCTCTATACTAAGATCCTTCGTTTGTTATTTGAACAATGGATTGGCTAGATTGCGCTAGATAGATACCCACTAAAACTACGGCGAAAGTTGCCCAATCAAACAAACCTACCTGTTCTGAAAAAATGAACCAAGCAAAAATGGAAGCTAAGACTGGTTCGAGAAGAAGTGTGACGGCGACGACGCTTGAGGAGATTCTGCTGAGGCTATAAGCTAAAAGTCCCTGACCCAATACTTGGCAGAAGAGGGCTTGGAAAATGATGAAAAACCAACCCGTCCAGGAATAGGGTAACAGCCGATCTTCCAGGAATGGGAGTACGGGTAGTAGAAACATTGTTGTCACTCCACAGCGCCACAGCATGATAGTTGCCGTGCTAAAACGGGTTCGAAGTCGTTCTATCAGCAGCATACACGTAGCCATGAAAATGGCAGTTAACAATGCTAAGGTATCACCCAGTATTTGATCAGTTGCAAATTGCACCTTATTGAGTTCAAATGCGATCGCTCCTGCCAAGGCTATGACCAGTCCAATCACGAATCTGTTATCGAAGCGCCGACCGAATAACACATATCCAGCCAAAGCAACAAATAAGGAGTTCAAATTAGAGAGTAAAGCAACATTAGCAACACTAGTTTGACTCAGCGACCAAGCCCACAAAAGAAGGTAGGTTCCAGCAGAGGTTCCCATTGCCAACAATAGCCACACTTCTTGACTGGTAAAAGGCTCATTTTCTATAGGTTCATTCTCAGATTGTTGGCTACGGAAAGCCTCAAGTAAATTCCACAAGGCAAAGACAATTGTGGCGATCCAACTGCGATGAAATACTACAGCATTTGCACCAATTTCTTGTTGACATAATTTAGTCAGAGATGGTGCTAAAGATATGGGAATTAGGGCAAATAATAATGATGCAGTTCCTAATAAAGCTGGTGTTTCGGAGAATTGTTGCTTTAGTAATGACAGTTTGCTCGTCATACTTTTAAAGAAAGTGTTAACTATATTTGTAACTGATTTCTGGAACGGGAAATTAACAACACCTTGGCTAGATACGGCTAAGTATAAACCCATTAAAACTACAGCGAAACCTATCCAATTCGAGAAAGTTAATTTTTCCGAAAATATTATCAGAGCGAAAATACCGCTAAATACTGGCTCTAACAGATGCACCAATGAAACAACCACAGAGGAAAACTTGGCAAGGCAATAGGTCAAAAGCCCATGACCTAAAACTTGGCAGATCAGCGCTAAGGAAATTACCCACAGCCACCCACTGACTGTAGAAGGGAAAAGCTGATCTTGAGTAAACAAAAGTACGGGTAAGATAATTAGGGCACTAATCGCACTGATCCACAACTGGATTGTGGCCGGAGAAAATTTAGTTCGTAATTTTTCTACGATTAGCAGGTATCCACTCAAGAAAACCGCAGAAACGATCGCAGCAAAGCCCCCTTGAACTTCGTCTGTGGCGATTTGCAACTCCTCAAATTCTATAGCGATCGCTCCCCCAAGGGCGATGACCATCCCAATCAGGAATTGGCTCTCAAAACTCTTACGATATAACAGCCACACCCCTAAGCTAGTAAATATGGGAGCGAGATTATGTAAAACACTAGAGATCGCAACACTAGTTTCAGTCAGCGACCAAGCCAAAGAGACTAAAGTGCCAGCCCAAAATATCCCAGCGCTTCCCAGTAGCCAGAAATCCTGGCTGGTGTAAAATTGCTGTTCTTCAGGTTTGTCTAAGGAAAGTCGCTGACGTATAGCCTTGTATCCGTTCCAGAGCAAGAAGAACATACTAGCAAGCCACAAGCGATTAAAGACAGTGGCATTAGGGCTGAGTTGAGTTTCGCTCAGTTTCACGAAAATAGAGCCAAAAGAGATGGCACCTACACCGACAAATAATGCAGCTAGGGCTATCTTCCTTTGATTGGATACATTCATTAAGGAATTTAAATTCAACTTCTCACCAATAAAGAATCAAACCTCTAACCAACCCAACGTTCTTGGGCAAATCCTACAGCTATTTTGGCTAGTAGTGTCATAAAAGCGCCCAAGATTAAATATCCCTGACGAGGATGGCGAGATAGCAGCACACCAATGGCTATATTCAAAGGCACAATACCATAAGCGAGACGGCTCAAGGAGATAGTACCTCCCGAAGCTAGCAGCAAACCAATACCGCAAAAGCCATAAATAACGGTAACTGCGGTCAGTTGCGTGCGTAAGCGCCATAACACATAGCCACCACCCAAGACCATGAATAAGTTGAGCAAGTTATTGATCCACTCTTCGCTTGCTAGGAACAACAGAGATAAGAGTAAAGCATAAAAGCTATAGAATAATTTCACAAAATTCAAATGTTGACGGAAGCACCATAAAAGATAGCCACTGGTAACAATCACGCCTAATAACAAGAGATACCAGGGGTCTGCAATCCCACCAGATGGTTTTTGAATCCAACCATATTGCCAGTTTTTTGTGCCAACTATAATTTGCATCAGCATATTTAACCAACCCTGCCAATCAAACCCCAGATTGGGCCGCCATCCTCGTTGTGCTTCGATAAAAGCTAAAGGGTTGCCAAAATAAATCGCACAATAAAAGCTGAATAGAAGTATGCCAGTGGCAGTAACAAAACCAGCAATATAGGCTATGGGTGGTCGGCGTTCTTTCCACGCTGCGATCGCTAATGCTGGAATTAGTGCCATACCTGTAGGACGTGTTGCTGTCGCCATCGCTCCCCAAAGCCCAGTCCAGCCATACTGCTTTTGATCAAACGCCCGCAAAGCCGATGTACTCAAAAACAAATACAGCCCCTCTGTGTAAACCACCCCCGTAAACATGGATGATGGATATAAAGAAACTACAGCAGCAGTCCAGTGCGCCGCATTGATACCATAATGCTCCTTAACCCAAAAATACAAACAGTAAAGCGCTGCGAAAAATGCCAGATTGTTGACTAACGTACCTGCTAATTCAAACGGCAAGCCCAGTTTCATCAAAACCCAGATGCTTAAGGGAAACAGGGGAAAGAAGGCAAGATTATGTTGCTTACCGTCATTCACAAATTCATATCCAGAAGTTGCGATCGCTCGATAATGCATACTATCCCAGGCATCAAAAACCCCCCAGCCAAAATGAGGCAAAAATTCTTCTGGTGGTAACGGTAGTTTTGGCGCAACCAGCAACATAGCAGTCCAGATGAATATTCGACTGGCAAGCCATATTGCTGCTGGAAATAGGAAATCATTTTTCCATAAAACTTTTTTTATAACTATTTGAACTTTGACCATAGGGTTGAGTACTTCAACAAACTCCTTTCTGCATCCTTTTACCTATGGCTGTAACACAGCAATTTATGAGTAACATTTTGCATATTAAATCCTCCACCAACATAATTAACAAACTGGACAAATTAGCAATTAATTGAAATTATTTCCTATTTGGTTACTTTTGCCAATTCTCTCAGAGTTTATCTTTAAAAATATAGTATTTATAAGTACATTTTTTGTCTAGTTATATGAAATTTGAGCAAATTTAGTACTTTATGGCTAGCAGTCTATGGAGTTAAAATCAACCGATTGGGGTTGGCGCAGCCAGGAAAGCATGGATAAATTTCCCTTTGTATCCCCGATCTCCCCCTCACTGAGTCTCTACTTGTCTGCGTCAGTGTATCGATTATAGTGGTTGCTGTTATGAAAGAGTCCCCAGCAATTTATAGTGGGAGTTGTCTGTAAATCCTTAAGCAATTGTGAAAGCGATTACTCTTGTTGGTTCCACTGGTTCTATTGGTACTCAGACTTTAGATATTGTCACTCAGTACCCAGATCAGTTTCGGATTGTGGGATTGGCAGCTGGGAATAATGTAGAGATGTTGGCTGCTCAAATTCGGCAGTTTAGACCGAAAATAGCAGCAATTTGCTCAGAAGATAAATTACCAGCGCTCAAAGAAGCAATCATTGACCTCGATCCCCAACCGATTCTACTGGCTGGTGAGGCTGGAGTGATAGAAGTAGCTCGCTATGGCGATGCTCAAACTGTTGTCACTGGGATCGTTGGTTGTGCTGGTTTGCTACCCACGATCGCAGCTATTGAAGCAGGTAAAGATATTGCCTTAGCGAATAAAGAAACCCTGATTGCTGGGGCCCCTGTGGTTCTACCCTTAGTCGAAAAACATGGTGTAAAATTACTCCCTGCCGATTCTGAGCATTCAGCAATCTTTCAATGTCTCCAAGGTGTGCCAAAATCTGGCTTGCGAAAAATCTTGCTCACTGCATCTGGTGGGGCTTTCCGAGACTGGGATGTAGAAAAGTTAGCAGATGTAACCGTTGCTGACGCTCTCAAGCATCCTAATTGGTCGATGGGGCGGAAAATCACAGTAGACTCTGCTACTTTGATGAATAAAGGACTGGAAGTAATTGAGGCTCACTTCCTGTTTGGGTTGGATTATGACAATATCGAAATTGTCATTCATCCCCAGAGCATTATTCACTCGCTGATTGAACTGCAAGATACTTCCGTTTTAGCCCAACTCGGTTGGCCTGATATGCGCTTACCCTTACTGTATGCTCTATCTTGGCCCGATCGCATCTATACCAACTGGGAACGACTAGATTTAGTCAAAGCTGGAAATTTAACCTTCCGGGAACCAGATCACCAAAAGTATCCTTGTATGCAGTTGGCTTATGCTGTGGGTAAAGCTGGTGGTTCGATGCCAGCTGTGTTAAACGCTGCAAATGAGCAAGCTGTAGCTTTATTTTTAGATGAAAAAATTCGCTTTTTAGATATTCCCCGGTGTATCGAATTGGTGTGCGATCGCCATCAAAATGATAACCGGGCAAATCCCTCTTTAGATGACATTTTGGCAGCAGATAAATGGGCAAGACAAGAAGTTTTAACAGCGACTGAAAAATTAGAAACTCACTCGCGGATAATTTCTCTGCGATAAAAACCTTCAATCAGATACCCAAAAGGCAGATTTTCTGGCTTTTGACCAATTCTTATTTAGCCTTCGGCATTAGCCTGAAGGCTAACAGCTAAATTCATTTTTTCCCATCCTCTACCATGTGTTACTAGACTCTTTATCTGAAAAACCTATTGATTAACTAGAGACATTTGTTTTTGGCTTTTCTAATAAGAAAATAATTCCTAAAACCGGGAAAAGTAAAGCGATTAGATGCGTTACTTTAAAGCCTCTTGCATCTATTCCCAATGAGCCTAATAAAGATGGCTGGATGATTGAATAAACATTACCAAAAATATACCAACTATAGATTCCCAGTGTAATCCATTTTGCCCACATCTTTTCTTGAAATATTCCAACTATTGCGGCAACCGCCACCACAGAAGCGATCGCTAGAAAAAATATTGTAGCAAAAGATGTCTCACCACCAGCAGTCTGACTTCGAGTTATAATCCAATTTATCATTGCACCAGTTGCACAAGCTAGGGCAACTAACAATAAATATACTAGGCTGTACCACTTTCCAAGTTTGGTATATATTTTTGTGGTCATACGTTCTACTTTGAGCCTTTTGATTCGTTAGAAATCGAACAAAATATATCTTTCTAAAAATATAACGGTTACATTATTGTAATGATTAATACAAAGCTGCCAGTAAAAAATATTGCATAAATTCTGCCAAATTGCCAAATAAGTTGCCTCTCATCTGAATTATTGTCTCATTTTCAGATAATATGACATTGGTACAGTTAGACAAAAAATTTTGGCTTTAGTAGCTATTTAAAATTAGGTCTAATAGCTTTAGCACTAGTAATTTTTAGTTCAGATAAAATTACCCTTTCTGAATAAATATCCTTTCAGGTAAGGGCTATTGTTAAGGAATTTATATATTATGATTGCTACGTTGATTGTAGCTTGGATTGTCTTCGTAATATTGTGGAAGTTGTTGAAAGCCACTCTGAAGAACGCATTAACCATTGCCGCAATTCTGATTTTATTAAACATTAGTTTTGGCATTACTCCGCAAGATATTTGGCATCACATCATGCAGTTTACTCAAAGTTTATCAAATATCCAAAGTGGCAAGTAAAAAGTAAGATTAATTATATTACTAGACAAGTAGAGGCAATTCATGAATTGCCCCTACTTTAGCAACTTATTAAGGATAGTCAAACTCTGACATAGCGTACTCCTCAATCATTATTTAATGCTGAAATCTTGGCTAATGCATCCTTAAAACTTGGCGGCAACTGACGCATAATCTTGCCTCTTTCGCGATCTAAAGCTACTAAAGTCACCTTGGCAGTAACGTATAATTCTTGCCCATCAGTTGAGACAATGGCATAATCCCAATTAATTCGGACACCTGTTACCTCAGCCATGCGCGTTTTTACTACCACTGCCATACCCAATTGAATTGAACGATGATAACGCAACGACAGCTCTACAACTGGTAAATCACAACCTATCGCAACTAAATCAGCAAATTCAATCCCTATAGATCGCAAGCATTCAATCCGCGCTTCTTCCATCCAAGCTAGATAAGAACCGTGCCAGACAACACCAGCATAGTCAGTGTGGTGGGGTTGCACTCTTAGAGGATATTCAAACCAATTCCCAAATTCATGACTTGATGGATTGTCAAGGGCAGTGGTGGGTGGTAATTTTGGTTGGCTGGGTTTTTCTTGTGACATTTTCACTTTTTTAAGCACCTATAAATTTTTCAAATATGGAATAGCATAAAAATTAATTGCGTTCCATAACTTATTGATTTAATATTTACACTTCCGAGTATAGGGAGTGTTTTGTTATGCAGCCTAATCTCCGGTATGTTAGTCTTATTACTTTAACTCTACTTAGTTTACTCGGTTTTGGGATGGCATACCCAGACAATAACCAGGTAAGTACAAATACAAGGTTGAAATACAACTTTGGAGAAAAAGCTCAAGCTTTACCCCAGAATAATCAGCTTTTAGAAATTGAAAGGCTCAATGAAGAAGCTATCAAAGAATCTCGGCAAGGTCAATCGGAAGAAGCGTTGCAGAGATTACAGCAAGCACTAGCCATTACAAGAGAACGTGGAGAGCGCTCTTGGGAAGCGGTAACATTCAATAACATCGGCAGAATCTACCAAAGTCAAAGAAAGTATCCTGAAGCACTTCAATTCTATCAACAAGCCCTATTAATTAATAGAGAACTTGGCGATCTTGTTCGACTTGGCAAAACCTACAGTAACATAGGTTACTTATTTGATATCCAAAATCAACCAGAATTAGCAATTTTTTTCTACAAGCATTGCTTAATTAATCGTGAAAAAGCTCGCTTGAATCCATCAGCACTGAGTGCGCCACAACCAAATGCTTACAGCATAACTGTTAGCCAGACATATCGGATTTTGGGTGAACGATTGCTCAAACAAGAACGTGTTGCTGAAGCACAAAGGACAATGGATTTACTCAAAGTTGAAGAACTAGAAGAATATCTCCAGGCTGTGCCAGGTAATAAACGTACTGTCAAAGGTATTAATATAGCAGCTACAGAAAAACCAATTAAACAAAAGTTGGATCAAACCTTGGATAGTGCTGTTGCGTTGGGTAAAGAACTGACAAAACTACGGAAAATTTCTCCCAAGGAGCGATCGCTCGAACAAAAACAACGCATCGAGCAATTAGTCTTAAATCAACAGCAACTTTTGGATAAATTTAATGAATTTATCAATAGTCCTTCAGTGAAAGCACAGATAGAGCAAATTAGCCGTACAGCTAGGCGGCAAAATTTAGATTTGGAGAATCTCAACGAACTTCGGGATAATTTGGCGAGATTGCCTCAAAAATCTGCAATCCTCTATCCACTGATTTTAAAAGATAGCTTGGAATTGGTATTAGTCACTCCTGAATCCCCACCGATTCATCGCACTGTTGCTATAAAACGCGAAAACCTCCATCAAACAATTGCTGCTTTCCGCCAAGCTTTAATCAACCCCAGCCGGAATATCAAAGCACCTGCACGCCAATTGTATGACTGGCTAATTAAACCTATAGAAAAAGACCTGAAGCAATCAGGTACACAAACTCTGATTTACGCTCCAGATGAGCAGTTACGTTATATTCCTTTAGCAGCTTTATATGATGGCAAACAATGGCTAGTGCAGCGTTTGGGTGTCAATCACATTACATCTGCCAGTCTGACTAACTTAAATACCCCAAAAGAATCTACTTTGCGGGTTTTAGCTGGTGCTTTTACTAAAGGCAATTATCAAATTAAAGTTGGGAATCGACAGGTTGCTTTTGCTGGTTTGCCCTTTGCAACGCAAGAAGTGGAAAACTTAGCTGCTACGGTTCCTGAAACTACGAAGCTTTTAGACGATGCTTTTAGCCCCAAAGTCGCTGTACCCCAAATGGATGATTATACAATTGTCCATTTAGCGACTCATGCAGCCTTTGTAGTCGGTAAACCAGAAGATTCGTTTATTTTATTCGGAAATGGCGATCGCGTTAACTTGAGAAATGTCGCCACTTGGTCACTCCCCCATGTAGATTTGGTAGTGTTGAGCGCCTGTGAAACCGGCTTAGGAGGTAAGTTAGGTAACGGTGAGGAAATTTTGGGCTTTGGCTATCAGATGCAACAAACCGGCGCAAGAGCCGCGATCGCCTCGCTGTGGTCTGTAGATGATGGTGGGACACAAGCGCTTATGAGTGCTTTTTATGGGATACTTACCACAGATAAGTTGACTAAAGCTGAAACCTTACAGCAAGCCCAAGTCTCATTAATTACTGGAGACTGGAAAATAAGAAGCCGCAATGTACCCGTGGCAGCAGTTAGTAATTTTAGCCACCCGTACTACTGGGCATCCTTTATTTTAATTGGCAATGGACTTTAGGTGTTGATCGTTTCCCATCTCTGTCAAAGGATGGCTTGTTCAACTTTGTGGCTGATTGCCACCGAGAAAATTCATTAAAAATTCATAATTCATGACTTATAATTCATAATTTTTTTATGTAAATAGGTTTTAATCCAAGCATAATTATGTTGGTTGCTTGATAGTTGCAATTTTTCTTAACCTATTTTTTAGTTAGGAATTATGAATTAGTAATTACTAATTATTATGTTGATTCTGATTAACAGTGCTTTTTAACTTTCAGCTAAAAGCTCAAAATCAGGCTCGTGAGGTTTTAGCAGATAGAAAAAATAGGCGATGGGCTACGAGCCAATCACTTGATGGTAATGGAGAACAGACTACTAAGAGCGATCGCTAACTAAGCCATCATTACCAATTACCGATAATCGATTTCTAATTTGCGATCGACCTCTGGAACCTTAATATTTCTTGGCAAGAATTTTAGAGTCTGTATCGGTTTGCATAGATTGCTTGACAAGATCAGCCAGTTCGTCCAGTTGGCTAATTGCCTCTGCGCCTTCTAGCTTCATTAATTCGCGGTCATCCCGCATTTCCGTCCAAGTAATCCCGTAATCGGACACCAAAAACCGAATCAGGTGGTTATCACCCAAGCTAACCATAAACGATGCACTATTCATTTGGTCGCCACAGGTATAACAAGAAGCAGGATACCCGCGCCGCTCTAATACGACCGCCAAGGCTTGCAGGTTCATTACCAAGTCTTGGACGAATTGTCGATGTTGATGTGCTAGTCTCAGAAACACTTTTGTCCTCCAGACACCACAGTCATTTGAGTTTCTTTTATATTTTCTTTAGATTTTCTCATCCACTGGTATTGTAAACTATTCACTACAATTACCAGACAGATAATATTGAGTCGTTAATTGACTACCTTGTTTAGGGTAGTAGATCAAGGTTTTGAGCGCCGTATCAAACTATTCAGTTTGCAAATTAAAAATCTCGGACAGAATTGCTAAATTTAACTATATCTTTATACACTTCTGTCAGGGTAGATTCTTACATGAAGCATTCCGCTTTAAGAGTAACTTAAATCTAGCACTAGTCAAGTACAGAAAAGCTTCATATTTAGTTTTTACGGATGATGTGCAGCCAATTTAAGTGTTATTTAAGGCTATAACGTAGTTTTGCATCGTTATAGTCTCTCTTGCTTAGATGTTTAATCTGTTCTCTTTCTAACGTAGATTTTGGTATAAACCAATAATTAGGTATACCAAATTTCTTCCTCCCGTATATATAAAGTTGAGCAGATGACAGTGCAAATTTGAGATTCAGTACTAAAAGTAGATTAAGTACAGTACTTTATACAAGCTTCACGTAACAGATAGACAAGTCGGAGTGTAGAATCAAGAATGGATCAACTTAACACTGACAGTAGCTAAACTCAGCAGAGCGATGTTGCCATTTAGGCAATATTTTCAGCTATTTTGGGATTATCCTCAAAAAGTGGTATGAACCAAAGCAGATAAATTTGGAAAGATAATTATCTTAGTTTGGTTTTGCCACAAAAAATGTATGTATAGTGTATTTCGATTATTTATTCAAACTGAGTAATTATTTTTTATTGAAAGTCGGCAGGGGTATTGTTAACTCTTCCCCATACCTCAAAACTCCACCCATAAGAGGATGGAGTTTTTCATTGCTAACTAAACATTGCTCGTAGTGCTAACAAGTTTTTCCCCTTTTAACATCCGCGCCGCAGCTTCAAGGAGAGCTTCTTCGAGATAAGGCTTGGTAAAGTAGCCACTAGCACCGAGTTGAGCTGCAATTTGTCTGTGCTTGTCTGCACCCCGCGAGGTGAGCATAGCGATCGGTAGGTGATTGAGGTTAGAGTCTTTTTGAATGCGAGAGAGTAATTCCAGACCATCGCAACGGGGCATTTCGATGTCGCAAAATACGATATCACAAGGCAAACCGGAGCGGAGTTTATCCCAAGCTTCCTGTCCGTCACGCGCCTGTTCTACGCGATAACCGGCTTTGTTAAATGTCAGGGATAGCAATTCTCGGACTGTAATCGAATCATCGACGATCAGCACTGTCGGGTCAATCTTCGCAGGAGAGGTGTCTATGGGAGCCCCTTTCTGTTGCCAAGAATTGCCACCTATTTGTGTAGAAATCCGTCCCTGGAAGATGTCAATTATTTCCAGCACATCAGCAATAGGCATAATCCGACCATCACCCAAGACTGTAGCACCAGCGACACCAATGGGTTTAGGCGCTGGGCCTTCAAATTGCTTAATTACAATTTCTTGTTCACTTAACACCAGGTCAATCTGTAGAGCAATCAAGGTATTTGCCGATCGCACCACAACCACAGAAACCATATCATCATCTCGCGTACCGCCATAGACATTACCGCGACTGATTTGGCGATTGAAGGTTAAAAGCTCCTTCAGGGGTCGGAATGGCAGCACTGTATCGCGCCAGGAAATAAATGATTGTCCATTGGCATCGTGCTGAATATTTTTCACTGGTATATCTAGCGTATCTTCTACACCATCCATCGGGAAGGCGATCCTGGAGCGATCGGAGACGCAGCAGAGAGCTTTACAAATACTCAAAGTCAGTGGTAGACGAATCGTGAAGGTGGTTCCCTTACCGATCGCAGAATCGGTGTTCACTGTCCCCCGAATTTCGCTAATCTCAGAACGCACTACGTCCATACCGACACCACGACCGGAAATTTCATCTGCTTGGTCTTTGATTGTAAAACCAGACTGGAATAGCAGATCGTAGACTTCCAGGCGAGACATGGCTTTTGCTTGCACTTCTGTAATCATGCCAATCTTCACCGCCTTAGCCTTAACCTTGGCGGAATCGATACCTGCGCCATCATCGCCTACAGAAATGATCGTTTGGTTGCCTTGGTAGAAGGCACGGATAGTAATAATTCCCACAGGTGGTTTACCAGCAGCTTGTCGTTCTTCTGGCGTTTCAATACCGTGAGCGATCGCATTATTCAGCATGTGAGTTAATGGATCGGTCAGATGATCCAAAATCATCTTGTCAATTAAGGTATCACCACCTTCGATTACCAACTCCACTTGTTTGCCACATTTGATGGCGTTGTCGCGCACTCCTCGCCGCCAACGATCGATAGTTTGGGCAAAAGGAACCATTCGCGCTCTTGTTAATCCCTCTTGTAGCTGGGTGGTTACTTGGCGGAACTGCCTTGCGACTCGCTCGGTTTCTTCGGTGACAAAATCAATATCACTTGCCGACTCACGGACTCGCACAATGCGTTCGATCATCTGCTGTGAGAGTGTATGGAAGGGAGTAAAACGATCCATTTCTAACTCGCTAAACCCCCTATCGGCATTGGAATCAGGCGCTTGTAAGCCAGAGTCTTTGTTTTTGCGTCCAGCTAATAGAGAGGCTTCTAGAAGCGATCGCTCGTACAACTCTTGCATCCTTGCGCCCACATCCGAGAGTTGTTGTACCTGAATCAGCAAATTATCTAATGACTGCCGCAGCCGTTCATGATCTTGCTCTAAGGTATTGCGATTTACCACCAACTCCCCGACTAAATTACTCATATCGTCCAGTTGCTTAACTGGAACCTTCATCGTTTCTTCAAATCTTGCAGCCCGACGAGTAGAGGGACGGGGAGGTTTGCTGGTGTTCGATTTGGCTGCTGGTGAATGGGATATTGTTTGATCCGCTTCTGCCAACAACTTCTCCAAGTCACCAAATTCATCTATAGCTGGTGGTGGAACGTCATTTTTCGCCAAGACTGGTTGAGTATTGAAGGGTTGGCGTTGGCGTAGCCCGTCGTGGACATTGCTGTCGTTATCTGTACCGAGCAATTCTTCCAGGGCTGCAAAATCTACTTCTGGTATCGAGGTAGCTTTGGAGTTAAGTGCTACTTCCTCTCCTAGTAATGCTTCCAAGTCTGCAAAATCATCTTCTGGAGCAACTAATTCAACGGTTTCTGTAGTTACCAATTCTTCATCTGAGGCAAGAATAGCATTTTCGTCCTCTGACACTGTTACAGATTCAGATATCTCTCCTAAATCATATAAATCGGTTTCTACATCTTCCTGAATAATCGTTTGTGTGAAATCATTGACATCTTGCGAATCAATTGTTGCCGCGTTTTCTTCTAATTGTTGCTGGTTTGTTGCTTCTAATAGAGCAGTTTCTGTAAAAAATAAAGCATTTGCAAAACCCAGATGTGTGTCGTCCAAATCCGGGTTTATTGGTAATTCAAAAGTAGTTTCTAAGTTATTGTTCTCTTCCGTTTCAAAATTTTCTAAGTTTGTTTGGGCTGAATTTGAAGTGTCACCAAAACTAATATCTAAAGAAGTTTCTGTAAGAGATACATCCACAGTATTCTCTGTGGTTTCCATCTGAATATAGGTTGAGTCTGTAACTGCATCTTCAAACAGCAGTTGCGGATTTTCATCGAAAGAGCCAAACAAATCATCTGGTTGTGCTTGGACTGAATCTAAAGTTTCTGTAAGAGATAATTCATCCACAGTATTCTCTGTGGGTTCCATCTGAATATAGGTTGAGTCCGTAGCTACATCTTCAAACAGCAGTTGTGAATTTTCATCGAAAGAGCCGAACAAATCATCTGGTTGTTCTTGGACTGAATCTAAAGTTCCTGTAAGAGATAGTTCATCCACAGTATTCTCTGTGGTTTCCATCTGAATATAGGTTGAGTCTGTAATTGCATCTTCAAATAGCAGTTGTGAATTTTCATCGAAAGAGCCGAACAAATCATCTGGTTGTGCTTGGACTGAATCTAAAGTTCCTGTAAGAGATAGTTCATCCACAGTATTCTCTGTGGTTTCCATCTGAATATAGGTTGAGTCTGTAACTGCATCTTCAAACAGCAGTTGTGAATTTTCATCGAAAGAGCCGAACAAATCATCTGGTTGTGCTTGGACTGAATCTAAAGTTTCTGTAAGAGATAGTTCATCCACAGTATTCTCTGTGGTTTCCATCTGAATATAGGTTGAGTCTGTAACTGCATCTTCAAACAGCAGTTGCGGATTTTCATCGAAAGAGCCGAATGAATCAGGTTCCAGATCAACAGCAGATATTTCTGAGGGCTGATGAGTAAATTCTGGAGCAAAATCTAAAGCTTCTGGTTGTTGCGCTCTGAGAGTTTCTTCCCCTAGATGCTGCGTGAAAAAAGGCATTTCCGGCGTGGAGGTATTGCTGATTACTGAGGAAATAGCTGACTCACTCTGTGCTAATTCATCAAATAAATCATCTCCAGAATCTGATGAGAATATCAAATCTAGCTGCTCTTCGTGCTGGAAATTGATATCCAATTCTTCCAAGCCGAAACTAGCTCTATCAGAAGGTATAAGTTGCTGACTGTCAGCAAAAATATCATCAGTTGTAGCAAACAAACTCTCCTCTAACGCCCTTTCTACATTCTGCTCAATTAAGGAATTGAAATCGTCCTGTTCCTCTGTAATTTCCTGATTCCAGAAGCTACTCAGATCATTTTCTGATTGAGAGAATTCAGGTGTTGTTACTGTAGATATATCAAATAAATCAACGATTTCTGATTTACTTGTAGGCAGTAGTGTCTCTTCTTCCATTTCAGCGAACAGATTGTCTGAAGAGAACCCTGTTTCCTGGGGTAATTCTATATAGTCACTAGGGGTAATTTCTTCTACCCAATTTGCATTTCTAGTTTCTGAGAATAAGTTATCAAAACTATTTGGTTGATTGGTCGATAGTTCCACATTGGCGAATGCCTCAGTTTCTGGTTGAGTTACTTCATCTGTAGGCAATATTTCTGTATCATCATCTAGTGCCAGTGTCAATAAATCTTCAACTACATCGTTTTTGTTAACACCAGCAAGCTGGTTTGTCTCACTTGGAATATCAATAAATTCTTGTAAATCTTCGGAAGAAGAGTCTAAATTTATATCAAGTACGTTAATAGAACTTAACTCTGGAATCGTAGCAGATGTTTGTTGATGTTGCGGTTCTGAATTCTCTTTTTCTAAGAAATTGTCGCCAAATAACAGGGATAAATCTTCCGTCGTGGCTGTAGTTGCTACTTGATCCAAGGAGAGTAAGTCAGATAAATCGCTATGAGCATCCTCAGCGTCAGTGTTGCTGAAATCAATTCCAAAATCATCGCTGGCAACAATATCTAAAGTTTCTTCTTGATGCCAACTTTCATCTAATTCGGGAGTCTCACCTGCAAATAAATCGGCAAGGGTATTTAACTCAGCTATTCCTACCTCTGGCCCATTGGGGTCAAGATTGTTACTGATTGGATGTGCTTCGTCATGTGTGGTGAAAGAAAAACTAGTGTGAGTTGCAGCGTTGAGTGGTGTCCCTTGTTGAACATAGGGGCGATCGCCTTTGACGTTGGCGTAACCAGACGCTCGCGGACTCACTAATGCTGCGCTATCGCTAGTATCTTTATCTAGATTAAATTCTTCGGTTGTTTGGGCTAGGTCTAACTGCTCGGTGTTACCCTCAAAAATTGCCTCTGACGTAGTTTCTGTCAAAACCGCAGACTGTTTATCAAACAAATCAGGAGTAACTTCTAACAGATCAATTTCTGCCAAGCTCAAAAGCGCTTCTAGTTGCTGACTAATTGCAATTTCAGCTTCTCTACCTTGCAGGACTAATTCTTGAGCTTGCTTGATTTCGGTAATGACAATTTTAGCTAAAGTCAGATAACTATTTTCAGGATTGCCGATCGCACTAGCTGCTGCTTGACACAAACCACACCACTTGGACAAATTCCAAGTTTCACCAAGTTTGACTAACTGGTAACAGCATTGTTGAAGGTTTTGCCGAGTTGAGGGTGTTGTGGTTTGCTTAAACAGTTGCAACATTTCTCGCAGTGTTTGCAGCACTTGGGCTTGAAACTCGCCCCAATTATTATGTTCTTTAGCGGTGACTGGCGATAGCGCAGCGTTAGCGTCTCGCACCTGCTGAGGTGCTACTGAGACAGATATTTCTGGAGATTCCTGATGGGTGTCTTCTGCCAAGCTAGGAATATCTCGCCGCAGGAAAAGTTCTGTAAGTGTGGAGACATTCTCTACAGAGGTTGTGTGTAATTCTGTTGCGTCAGGATTGCTAGATACTCCACTTTTTCCTTGTTGTACAAGTAGTTCTAGATGTTCATACAACCATTGAAAGACTGGCTCTGTTTCTGACATCAAAGTATTCGCTGCATCTTCAGAAAGACCGTAAGGCCCGCTCAAATGCTCTAACAGCGATTTTAGGGTATCAGATACACCAAGAAATAAAGACTCTAACTTTTGGTCAATCTGAACCGGATTATCTTTAAGAACTTTAAAACAATCTTCCAGACGGTGGGAGGTATGCTGGATGCTAGTCAATCCAAGCATCGCCGCTCCTCCTTTGATGGAGTGAGCCGCCCGGAAGACTTCACTGATCATTTCCGGGTCGTTCAGGGTACCTTCTAGATTCAGTAACCCCTGCTCAATGGTATTCAGGTGATCCCTGGCTTCTTCGATAAAGTAACCCAAAATCCGCTGTTGTTGTTCCGGCAGCATAGCAAAAGTTATGAGTTATGAGTTGTTAGTTGTTAGTTGTGAGTTATGAGTTATGAGTTGTGAGTTATGAATTATGAGTTATGAGTTGTAATTTTTATTGCTAACTTTTTACTCCTAACTCCTAACTTTATTTCAAGTAGTGAGTTGTGATTTTTAGTTCTAACTCCTCACTCCTAACTCCTAACTTTTTTATCTGGTTTCCATCGTTTCCACTCGGAAACGTTCAACGGAGGCGATCAAGTCACGGGATACACCTACTAAGTGTTGTAGGGCACCTGAAACTCGCTGTGCTTCCTGGGAAGTTTCTTGTGCAGTTAGTTCTACTGATTGCATTACGTGAGCCACAGCGCGGGAGGTTTCAGTCTGTTCCACAGTGTCGCTGGTAATAGATCGCACAAGAATATCAATGCGATTCGCCACTTGAATAATATTTTCGAGCGATCGCTTGGCTTCTTCTGCCAATTTTGTCCCTTTAATTACTTGTTGTGTGCCCTCTTCCATCGCGGTCATTACAGAACCTGTTTCGCTTTGGATTTGCATCACAATTTGTTCAATTTCCTTGAGGGATTTGGCAGATTTATCTGCTAACTGGCGCACTTCGTCTGCTACGATCGCAAACCCGCGTCCAGCTTCTCCCGCTCTTGCCGCCTCAATACTAGCATTGAGTGCTAACAAGTTGGTTCTGGAAGCAATCTGCGAAATCAACGCCACAATTTTAGAAATTTCTTGGGAAGATTCCGCCAACCGCTTCACTTTGCGAGTGGTTTCGGCAACGGTTTCTCGAATTTCTAAAATACCTGCGACGGTATTTTCTACCGCTTCACCACCTTGGAGAGCGATCGTACTAGCATCACGAGCAACGGTTTCAGCTTCCCGCGCCGCCTCTGCGACTCGCTGAATCGAGTCGGTCATTACCTGTACAGAATTCAGCGTTACTGCTAACTCTTCTGCTTGACGCAAAGCATCACTAGATAAGGCTCTAGCAAAGGTTTCAGAGTTGGTTGCACCTTTTGTTACATCCTTCGCTGCCACTTTTACCTGTTGCACAATATCTCGCAGATTTTGAATTGTCAGGTTAAAAGCATCGGCTACGGCTCCTAGTACGTCGGCTGTCACTTCAGCTTGGACTGTTAAATCGCCTCTAGCAGCTCCTTCCACATCATCCAAAAGGCGAATCACCTGACGTTGCAGGTTTTCCTTGGCTTCCTCTTGTTCATCGGCTTTCCGTTGGGCTTCACTTGTCGTTGTGAAAATTACCCGTGCCATTTCATTAAAGCCAGTGGATAAATGCCCCAATTCATCTTCAGAAAACACTGTGGCTTGAGCATTCAAATTTCCTTGGCGTACAGCTTCAAACTGAGCTTGCAGATCATTGGTTGTGCGCCGAATTTGTTTGAGTGCAAGATTTCCCATAAAGCCTGCGGTGGTAAAACCGGCAATCCCGGCTGCTAGGGACATTGCCCAACCTGTGTTTCGTACTGATTCACGTTGTTGGGCTGGCGAAAATGTGGTGGCGACAAAGCTAACTGTGGCTACAACTAGCGCTGAGACAATGCCCACACTTCCAGCAATCAACCATTGTTTCCGTTCTATAGAAGCATTTTCTAATGGTGCTAACCAGCCTTGCTCGACACTAACGTTGGGTTCTAGTTTCGAGACATCTGTTTGGCTAAAGACTGGAACTCCTTCATGGGAACCAGTCATCGAAAATAGTTCCTCTTCGCGATCGGCTGCATTGCTTCCAGAAGTATCCGTGCTTTGAGAGCGTATGCTGCCACTAGTTTCTGCTGGAGCAGAATACATTGCTGCATCACCGAAGTTAGAATCTTCTTCGATCAGGTCAAACCCTGGAATGTTTCCTAAATCGTCAAATTCTTCAAAGTCATCTAAAAAGTCAATATTGCTCTTAGAATTTTCTCCATTCAGTATATTGTTTGAGTCTTCATAAGAACTTAAACCATCTGAGCCAAAGGCAGACTCAAATGCTTCCATATCAAAATTTTCATCATCAAAGCTATTTTTGCTGATGATTTCACTTGATTTAATCTGCTTTTCTTTCAGAGGAATATCGCTCTTAAAAGATGAATAATTATCAGATGATTCTGGTTGAAACTCTTGCTCTGTTTCTAAATCTTGTGACTTCAACCAATCATGTGCTTCGGTTTCAGGCAAATCATATCTACTATTGTTATTTGTAGCTGTTGAACTATTTATAGGTTCTTCTTCAACAACAATAAGTAAAGTCTCGTCTCCAAAATTAGATTTATTATATTCTAAATTCCCAATCCGAGGCTCTGAAGACTTTGGCTCACTCAACAAATCAGAGAAATTATTTTCGCTAGTACTAGTTTGTGAATTAAAAGATGAATAGCTATTATTTTCAATAGCTGAATTTCCACCATCGAGATTTATCTCTTTCTCTGAAAACTGACTATTTACTAATGATTCTTCTTGCCTCTCTTCTGAAATATCTTCCTGCCAAAAAGCAGGCAAATCTAATTCTGTTTTTTCCTCATAACTACTGCTATATAAATTTTGTTCCTCTGATTCTTCATCCAAAGCAAAAGGGTCGTCACCAAAAGTTATAGAAGAATCTGATATTTTTCCCATTCCAATACTATCTTCCGTGGGGATGTCAAATGGACTATTTGAAGATAGTTCTGTAACCCCATCCACAGTTTCTTGATGCTCTCCAAAAAAGTTCAAATCAAGGTTATTACTGTCAAACTCCTCACTAGCGCCCAAATCTTCTAATTCTGGTTCGCTATATGCCAGTGGATCGGACATCTCTGAGGAATTTATCTGCTCTTGACTTCCTGATGTATCAATCTGTCCACCGAATGACTGTAAATATTGATTGATATTCTCAATTCCATTATTGGCAAAACCAATAATTTCTTGTTCGTTAGTCAAGCTTAATACCTGTTGATATTCTTCTTTTGCAACATCGTACTGTTGCAAAACATAGTAGATGTGACCCCTTAACAAATGAGTGTTGGGGTCATTTGGTAGATTTTGCACCACTTGGTCAACTAAAGTGGCCGCAACCTCATAATTCCTTTGAACATAGGCGGTCATCGCCTGTTGATATGTTGGTTCGTAATTATCAATACTTGCTGCCATTTCCTCCTCCAATTTCATCCTGCCCACCTAGCACTCCGTACAATTGCCATTTGATCGAGCAGTCGTAGACACTGATTATTTTTAGCACTTAGTAACCACTCTCCACGTAAAAAGGGAACCATAGTATCTGGAACACCAGTTGGTGGCATAAGATTCTGGACATCCAACCAGTCCATACCACCTATTTCCTCTACTGCTAAACCCACTATTGTGTCTTGCTCCTCGATGGCAATCACTGAAATTTCTGCTCTATCCGTGTTTAATGCACTTGCTTCCCCCAGAAATTGACCCAAATCAGCCACCCAAATAACTCGACCTCGTAAATTTAGAGTACCCAAAAGTAAAGGAGAAGCATTAGGAATCGGGGTGATTCTATCAGGACTTAGTTCAATTACCTCCCGGATGCCAGTAGCTTGTAATGCAAACTCCTGATGCGAGGGAATGTAAAATCTCAAATGTAACTCACCTTCAGGACTTTCCACTTGTAATTCTGGTCGGAAGTGGTCTTGACCGCTACCACTTAAAAAGTCCGGTTTGCTGACCATATTGCTTTTATCCTTATCCTCGCAGCAGTTGTTTGACTGTTCCTACCAACTCGGTTGGTTGAAACGGCTTGGCTATGTAGGCATCTGCACCCTGCTTCATGCCCCAGTAGCGATCAAATTCTTCGCCTTTGGAAGAACACATCACCACCGGGACATTTTGGGTTTTGGGATCGGATTTTAACCGCCGACAAACTTCGTAGCCGTTCATTCGGGGCATGACAATATCTAACACCACTAAATCGGGAGGTGCTATTTGGATTGCCTCCAATGCTTCTAATCCATCGCTGGCATGGGTAACTGTTAGGCCAGTTGCTTTTAGGAGGTCTGTAATCATCTCCCTTTGCGCGATACTGTCTTCCACAATCAGAACTGTACTCATAAATGTCTATTTACCTCCTGATGTAGACGTTCCTATTTGGAACATTCCCTGATTCCTCCGCAATTATTAACTGTATAAATTAATTGTATGTTCTCACTATTTTCCTGGATATTGAGGTTTCACTGAGTTGGCTGACTCTGTGATAACATCTTTTAACTGATCTTTTAGTAGATCAACAAGTTATGTTTTCCCCCAGCCCTTACTCCCTATTCCCTAATCCCCATTTTCATAGAATTCTATTTTGAGATATTTCTCTACAATCATGAGTAATTCAGTGTCGGTAAATGGTTTTGTTAAATAATCTGTTGCCCCGACCATACTAGCTTTGACTCGATCAATAAATCCATCTTTACCAGTAAGCATGATAATCGGTGTGAGCCGAAATGCTGTGGAATGTCGCAACATGGCGCAAACTTCGTACCCTTCCAATTCCAACATGGCTATATCGCACAAAATTAAATCGGGTTTGAGTTGAAAAACCAGACTCAGTGCTTCTAAGGGATTGGTGAGAGCGATCGCTTCATAGCCTTGTGGTTGTAAGATCGAATTTATAGTCTCACCGATGGCGATCGCATCGTCAATACATACTATCCGCCCTCTGTGTTTTCCCTTCAATTCCCAGTTGTCATTGTGGGTATCTGGTTTAGTTGTGACTGAATATACTAGTTGTAGCCAACTCTGTTGTACATAAGGATATATTGCCTTAGCAACTGTCAAAATATCTCGGTTGAGATAGCGAGCCAGTTGACGCAAGGATGTTTTACCATCAGCCCAATGTTGTAATTTCTCTACAGTTGCTTCTGGTAGCGATGATTGTAGCTGAACTTTGTCAGATAGCACTGGCAATTGTTCGGGAGACTGAATGTGCGGATAGAGTTCCTTCCACTCTTGCACCTGCTTCATAATTTTTGTAACAAATGGAGCAATCTCGAAAGTGTTTAATTGTGGGGCAAGTGCCGCACCCTGATGGAAAATGAAGTTCCCTTGGTGTAAACTCAGCAGATCAAAGAGAGTTTCATGCACCAAGCCGTGAATGATACTACCAGCTATCTTGGGGTTGATAATATTCCGCTCCAAAAGTGCCCACAGATAGGCATACTCTGGTGAGTCGGTTGATGGTAGAGAGGCTATCTGTTTGTCGGTGAGTCGGATCTCGACTCGATAATGGCGTAAATAATCATTAATTCTGGATAAATTACTCTCACCTTCTCGGCAATAGATAATTTGACCATTGAGGAAAAAGACGAACCAAGACTGTTGTTTTGGGCGATAAATGTTTGCTCCCTCTCCACTCAGCTTGTTGTTATGGTGAGAGCTATGAGCTTCTACCCATAGTTGCCCAGTTCGCTGTCCCAACGCAATCAATTGCAGGATACTGCAAATATCAATTTCACTTAAATTTCCCTGCATTTACCTAAAAAGTACTCCTTGTAATACCGTTAAATATTATTTTTGAATTGTGTCCTGCAATTTTTCCATTTTTAGAGCAGGTAGTTTAAGTATTGATTATGGAGTATTGGCAAGATTTTTACCCTTCTCCTTGTTGGCATTAGGGAATAGATTCAACTATAAAGCTTAATCTTTCGTAATACACTTTGACAAAGCTAGTGTAAACACGGAAGTCATCATCACTGTCATCAGTACAAAATATAAAGGCGTGACCAAATCGCTTTTATAAATATCAAGGCGTAATATATTGCGTCTATAGTTTTGTCTGTCTTGTTTTCCTAAACATGGTTTCAGGGAGACAAGTTAACAGAATTATTTAAGGTATATCTCAAAACACGAACTTTAAGTGCATCAATAAAGGACTAACGGTGTGCTGTATTTAGCAGAAGTACAAAAACAGAAAGGTGGTTTACTCAGTGGCAGCGGCAAAACTGAATTGAAACTGCTAGCTTGTCAGCGAACTGACCAGAATTGGAGTACTGTGTCGGAAGAAGTGATTGCTGCTGAGGACGCAAGCAAATTAAATGATGGCGCTTTGGTACTGGTTGAACTGAATCCAAATCGTCAAGTGCAGCGAATTCAAGAAGCAGGGCGGCCACTAGTCAATATTTTGCAGAATTTTTCCCGCCAATTGGAGAAATTTAAGCTCAAGGAAGATGAAATCGATCAGTGGAAACAGTCGTTAACGTTTCAAGCGCAAGAGTTGAATCGCCGTGAAATGGATATGGAAGTACGCTCAGAACAGTTGCAAAACATGGAAGAGGAGTTGCAACAACTAGAGCAGCAAAAACAAGAAGTTGACACATCCCGCCAGGAAATTGAACAGTTAAAAACAGAAGTTGAACGCAACCGCCTAGAATTGGAAGGCGCTTGGGAACATTTGCGGGGTGAGCAGCGCCGTCTAGAGGAACGTCAAGCAGATTTTAAACAAGGGACGGTTTTGGATGAAGAGCAAAGTCGAGTAATGAGTGAGTTACTTGATCGCTTATCTAATCGCGTAGCTCCCACAGAAACAGTCAGAGAACACCTTCATAAAGCTTTTGAATTGGTAGAAAAGCAGCAAGCAACTCTTACCCCGCACTGGCAAAAACTAGAAGAACAAAAAACTGCGATCACACAGCAGCAAGAAGAAGTGGAGCGGTTGTCACAAACATTTAGCGATCGCCAAAATGCATTGCAAGAAGCACAAAATACTCTAGTTCAGCAAACAGCCCAGTTGCAAATAAATACAGCTGACCTGACTAGCAAGCAAGAGTATGCCCGGATAATCAAAGAGCAGTTACGAAATGCTGAAGAGTTATATCAACAAATTCACTCTTTAGCTGCAACCTCTAGTGATGTAGTTCTCGGCCAGCAAGCTAATGTGGAAGCTTTGGATAAAATGCCTTTAGAAGAACTACAAAAGATAGTCCAAGACTTGCAGCATAAGCTAGAAATAGATGCTACCTTTGTTCACGATCAAGAACAAGAACTGGAATATAAACAAGAAGCTATAGAAGAACTGCAAAATAAATTAAGCCAAGCATCTGACCAAGATCACATCAATTTAGAACTGGAATTAACAGATGAAAAAGACCTTTATCAGATGCTAAACTCCAGTTTGGTGGGACAACGCCGCAATATGTTACAGCATCAGAAGTTTCTCAAGCAACACCAAGCTGTATTGCTACGGCGACAAGGACATACTGTTGTTGAGGAAGATGAGGGTAATAAAGTTAATTTAGAACCAGTTCTATTACAAATAGAAACCCAGCGACAACAATATTCGCAGGAAATCCAAAAGCTAGAACGTGAAATTGATCAAATCCGTTCTGGTGTTGAGCTAAATCAGGGAATGATTGACAATCAAACCCACGATTTGGATGAAAAGCGCCAAGAACTGAAAGCGCTCGAAGAAAATTTGCTTTCCCTGCGAAGAACAACTGCTGAATGTTGTGGTCGAGTAAATCTTTATCAGGAAGCACTACAACCAATTCAGGATTCTCTTGATGGCTTACGGCAAAAGCTGCAAGGAATTGCAGAATCTTTGGATAAATTCCAGGAAACTGGCGATCATCAAGTCCAAGCCATCGCCCAGTTGCGCCACACTCTCCAAGGTTTAATGCCTCAGCCAGAATTATTAGCGTCTTAATAAGTTAGGAGTTAGGAGTGATGAATTAAAGATTTTTAACTCATAACTTTTAACTCCTAACTATTTTAAATAAATCCAGTCACCTTCTACTTGAGCGATCGCACCACCAGGAAATGGATCGGTTTGCGAACGGTTTGGCGCTGTAATTAAAGCCGTTAATTTCTCAATGTGTTCAAAACTCACTGCATCAGTAAGTATTTGCTGCAACACCTGACGCATCACGCGACGTTGCAGTGCCAATGGTGCTTTCTGCAAGACCCGACGATTTAACCGTAAGGGAAGAAGAGGAATAAGGGAATCTTCGTCATCCCCCATATCCAAAGCCTTTTCCCGCAACTGCTGGGCAGCTTTTTCGAGATATTCTACTTCTGCTTGGAGAAGTTCTGCTGTTTGAGCTAAGGCTGATTCTACTTGGGGATTGAAATTATCCCGTAAATATGGTATTAATTCTTGGCGAATGCGGTTGCGGGCATATTGCAAATCTTGATTGGTGGAATCTTCCCAAATTGGCAATTTAAACTCTTGACAAAATTGCTCTGTTTGTATTCGAGTGATTTCTAAAAGTGGGCGCACTAGCATAATGCCTGTAGTCAGAGGGCGTTGCCAAGTCAGGGCTTGTAAACCATCAGCACCAGTACCCCGAATTAAGTTGTAGAGGAGAGTTTCGGCGCGATCGCTGGCGGTGTGTCCTGTAACTATATACTGATAATTGTTCGCCTGAGCGATCACACTTAAAGCTTGATAGCGCCAATCACGTGCAGTAGCCTCACTATTTATAGGTTCGTTCGCTGTTTCTAAATAAAAGGATGTACCCCAAGTTTCAGCTAGGTTTTCAACATGATGAGCATTAGCTTGGGAGTCAGAACGCCAACGATGATCGCAGTGAGCAATACCTAAAGCCCATCCCCATTTGGATTGTAAATCTAAAAGTAATTTTATTAAACACAAAGAATCTTGTCCGCCGGAGACAGCGATTAATAGTCGCTGGTTGCGCTCAAATAATTGGCGCGATCGGATGGTGCGATGTATTTTTGCGTGTAGATGAGTCCATACCATTTTGGATTTTTTAGCGCCGACGGACATAGATAATTGTCTCTTATATTACGTGCATCGACAATTACGATTTGGGTATTAATTTTCACCTCCCTTAAGTTGCTGGCGAAGGTCGTCGAGCGGAGAACTTTCTGGATTGATATCTGAGCGATTATTTTCTTGTTTTTCTTCAAGTTCAGTTTCATCAGGGCAAAATTCTAGGCGGACTCTAATTTTACCTGTCCGCCATTGTTTACCAGGTATTAAAACATAACATTCAAATCCTTCGTCAAATACTTTTGAACCTGATGAAGTACAGTGTTTTGCCCAAAATTTTTTTACTTCCTTTAAAAGCTGAAAGACTATTTGAGTGCGAGGTAAATTTTCAAACGCTTCTTGGTGAAAATGCACAACATCTTTTTCAGGATTTAGAGGTTCCCATTCATCATTCATAAATCTTGCTCCTGTAACTAAATCTATATTTCCCAGGAGAGACAAATTAATTATAAATCCTCATAGTTTTGGAATTTGGCTGGCAGATACAACTTCTTTAAGAGCTAGTTCTATAGGACTCATATCTGATTTTTGAATAAGATTTCAGATAAAACCCTTAAAAAACAGGTTTTTCAGTTTGAGTATGTTTTCAGAAATCAAATCCGAGTCCTATAGTTCGGGGGAAGTAGTAGAGATAATTCGGTCATTGCGCGTAAATTTTTGGACTTAGTATTGGTTTTTAAGCAATAGTTAGTTTTTTAACTGGAGTCTGAACCATATTGTTCATCTGCTAAAAAAAAGAGTTATAACTATTTGTAATTGATAATTTAATTATCAATTACAAATAATTTTATTTTTCTACTTGTTTGAGCTTTTGAAAAATCTCATCAAGTGGTGATTCTGATTCATCAGGGCAAAATTCTAAAGCAAGTCTAACTTTTCCTTTCTTCCATCCCTGAGTACTAAATTGCAAAACTTCGCAATTTAATCCTTGGGTATATAAATTTACTTCGTCTGTTTCTTCCGCTCCAATATATTCCTTAATTGCGGTAATCAAATCACGGACTTTAAAAGTTTTAGCAATATCTAATTTATTAAAGGTGTCTGGTTCTATAGACACAACTTCATCATGATTAAGTCTCTCAAATCCGTCTTCCATAAAAATGTCCTATCACTAAATCTATATTTTCCAGTGATATAACAGTTCATCCGAAATAATTCCCAAGAGATAATAGTCAATTTAAATCTGCTCCTTTCCTCCTCTCCATTGCTGGAGAGGGTTAGGGGTGAGGTTATTAAAAGAACCAGCCGTAAGAATGCAAACCTTTACCCAAAAGATTCACACCGAGATAGCAAATCCAAACAACAACAAAGCCAGTGGCGGCTAAAATTGCGGGACGACGACCTTGCCAACCGCGAGTGATTCGGGCGTGGAGATAGGCAGCGAATACTAACCAGGTGATTAATGCCCAAGTTTCTTTAGGGTCCCAACTCCAGTAAGAACCCCAAGCTTCGTTAGCCCAAACGCCACCGGCAATAATGCCAATTGTCAATAAGGGAAATCCCAGTCCGATGATGCGATAGCTGATGTTGTCGAGGGTTTCGGCAAGGCTAAGGCGCTGAGGTGAAAGAGGTTCGGCTGATGCTACTGTTTGAGGTTCAGAAGTAGTTACTAAATTCAAAACGGCGGTGTTAGCGTTACCGTTGCCGTTGCTACTACTTTCAAAACGAGCAAAGCCGTTATTTTCAGCAGAAGGGGCTGGTGGTTGAGAAATTAGTTCAGCTGCTTTGTGCAAGCGGTAGCCATTGCTGCGATAACCACCAGTACCGACAGAACTGCCTTGTAGCTGGATGTTTTGACCGCGAGTGACAATCAGAAAAGCGATCGCTAATAACGCACCCACCATCAAAGCAGAATAACTCAACATCATGACGCTGACATGCATCATCAACCAATTTGACTTTAAGGCAGGTACTAGGGGTTCTGACGCTTGCATCTGGGATGGTAATGTCATCGTCGCAAAAGCAGCAATCAACATTGCCACCGGAGATGTCACAACTCCTACTAAGCGGCTACGGCTACTACTTTCAGCAATTAGATGGACAGTGGTAATACCCCAAGTTAAGAAAAACAGGGATTCATAGAGATTACTTAGGGGAAAGTAACCAGCTTCTATCCATCTTGCCCCTAGTAGAGTCGCCATACACAAATTAGCGATCGCCATCCCAGCTGTCCCCAAAGCGGCTAGATAAGGCAGATTCGGAAAAGCCGCTCCTCCCCAATACACCAGCATTGTTAGGAATAATATGGCAAAGGAGGCATTGTCCAGCCAGTTCTGGAGTACAACCAGATTCATAAAGTGTTCTCTCCGTGGATAATTTAAAATATGGATTCTGACTGTTCTGATCCTATATGCTTACAGGGTTATGAAACAGGAGAAATTGGAAATAGGGCATTGGGCATCGGTTATTCTCCTTGTCTCTCCACTCCCTATTTTTCAATCTCCTATCTAGTAGAGTTGTTCTTATTGCTTTCTGGACTAGGCAAGGGAGTCGTATTACTAACTTTTTTGAGTGCTATAAAAATGTCGTAGAGGTTACTACGACTGTCGCTGACAGCAGATGTCATCCCAATTGAGCGTGTTGCAGCTAGCAAAGTTTGTTGATTGGGAATTAGAGTTGGCAAAGGGAAATTGTTCACAGTTCGTTCTACATCCAGAAAAAATTGACCATTTGTTGGATTTGGTTCTGTAGGAACTGTTTGTTGGAATGGGATCGTGCTAGCTAGTGTGTTGTTGGGCTTGGGAACAATTTTATCAGTGATGGGAGCGCCCACTACTAAAAAGGCGACATCTCCATCTAACCAACCGTGGGTGGCAGTTAAAGTACCATAAGGTGAAACCCAGTTGACAACAGGTTGCCCTGCAACTTTTGCAGGTTGCACTTGGAATTGGTATTGATTTCTCATCACATCATCCAATTGTTTTATGGATGCTTCGGCTGAATTGCGGAGGCTTCGCCCGCCGTAGGCATTGCTGGCCTGTACCATGAACACCAAACCCGCACGAAAATCATTTGGTGAACCTTCTTTGGGAGTATTAGGAATCACTGATAAGGAAAACTCGCCTTTCATCCAACTGAGCAAATCCTTATCTAAATCTAGAGTGGTAAGAGATTTTATCCCACCTTTGAGTTGTTCTGGTGCGATCGGTGAGAGGGGATTTCCTTGAGATGTTAAAACGTAATCTCCCCACAACCTCTGTAAGTTTCCTCCCGAAAGCATCATTAAGGTTTCTGCTGGTACGCGACTTTGCATTTTCCCAGCTTTATTTTCCACCGCCAGCACACGTTGACTATTAGGATTTAGCCAAGAAACGCCCTTGAAGCGGATTCCTTCTGCCTCTAAAGTCATTGTCCCTGCTAAACCTTGGTTATTTTGCAGTTGAGCTAAAACTTGAGCGGGTAAAGGCCGGTTTGGAGAAGCTGCGGCTATTTTAGCTGCTGTTGGCACATTGATGTAAAACTGGCCAAAGCGTTGATAATTGGTAATTTTCGGAAAATTCTCAGCAAAGCCCCCTGTTGTCGCTAGGGATGTTTGATTTTTGTAGGCATCGATCGCTCGTTCTGTGGCTTTGGGACTATCAGTTATGACTAAAAAACGCCCATCTATTAATGCTGCTGATAAGTTTTCTCCTGTTTGCCCCTCACTTTGTTTAATGGCGATCCCTTGATAAATACGGTCAATCCATTTGCCTTGTTTAAGGGTTTTGGGTTGTGCCCAAATATTTTTGGCGATTTCTGGGTTTTTTACTGGTAATACCATTACCATCGACTGCTGATCGCTAGCAGCATCTTCATTAGTGGTAACTGGTTTGGGTACAGCTTTGCTTGCTGTTGCTGGGGCAAGAATTGCGATTGTAATGTCATTGCCTACCCAAGGGGCGATATCTTTCTGGAAGTCGTAACCATTATTAGTGAGAAAGCGATCGCGCAATTCTACTAAATTTCTGTCCAGTTCTGCTTGGGTTTCTTTTGTCCCAAACTCCCGCAATTTCTTCCACTGCTGGGGATCTGTGGTCAGAGAAACCGCAAACAGTGCATCACCAGGAATAATATTTGCACCTACGAGCAAATCACTGGAAGATATTTGTCTCTGGCTTAACAACCAGTATGCGACACTCCCTGCACCAATTAATAGCCCAGCAGCCGAGAGCGTCAGCACCAGAGAGGGTTTCTTATTTTTCTTCATTGGAACAGACACAAGAGGCGGTGCCATCGAAACCTATACCTTATACTTGCAAACTTATTACTTGCTTGATTAGTTAAGTACACCAACTGGTTTAACCATTCTTTAGGACAGCTAATTAGATTAAATTTTCCACCCTAAATGTTGATGATACTTCCGTAATCAATCTTCCCTAGTCTTTCAAAAGCTGTGTTTTTGATTCAGTTACCATTTTTAACACGCTTTGTTGAATTTCGTAGGACGTTTCGCTAAGATTAATGCCTCATTCGGAAGATTTCCGCAAGTAAATCTGTGATTCCAAGCAATTAAAGAATATAACTAACTGGACAAAGCTGCAAGCGAATTTAAGCTATTTGGCTTTGCTCGGTAGCGTAGGCGCAGCCCGTCGTAGACATCGCCTACGATGGGCGGGTACGCCATCGCACCACATAATGACTACAATATTTTTTGGGACAACTATAATTGCAACTCAAATCCAGGTAATATATCCTCTCCAGAAACAATCGCCGGCATTTGCACAACTTCTACAGCTTTCAAAAGTCGGTAAATTTCAACTTGACGATCTTGAGGATTAATCAGCCAACCCAAACGCAGACCATTTTTGATATATTCCTGCATTTTCTCTTGAATCTGTGACAGCCGGTCTGTCTCCGAACGCAGTTCAATCACGAAGTCAGGTACAAGTGGCGGGAATTTTTTTCGTTGTTCTGGTGTTAAAGCTTCCCACTGCTCCAATTTTACCCAAGCAGCATCAGGAGAACGTTTTGCACCATTTGGAAGTATAAATATAGTTGAAGAACTAAAAACTTTCCCTAATTTAGCTTGACGATTCCAAATTTCTAAATCAGCGATCAGTCCAGCTTCTTGATTCCCGCTTTCTCCTCCGACTGGTGGCATAATTATTAATTCTCCAGCTGCATTCATTTCCAGGCTTAAATCACGATTGGCAACACACAATTGATAAAATTGCTCATCGCTTAAATGAGCAATTGGTTCTAGATTTAGCACAACAGTATTCATTAAACCTTTCCTCATGCCTTTCTTGTGAACATCAGTAGGACTAACAACGGCAAATCATTACCGAAAACTCACTAATTTAACAGCACTACTATCAGAGGCGATCGCTGCAACAATAATTCAATGTTATTTGATGTTTAACTGTACAATTTCGGCTACTTGGTTTTGCTCGATAGCGTAGGCGCAGCCCGTCGTAGACATCGCCTACGCCATCGCACCACATCATGGCTTTTTACCGATTTTGGGAATTCAATTGCATCGCTCCCAAATATTTAGTTAAATAAGGCGAAAAAACTTCATAAATTAAGGTTAGTGGCTGTCCATGATGCCAAAACAAGTAGTGGCGACCCCAAAAAGGCCCAGTTACGTCAAAACCAGACTCTAGCGCCGATGAGTCACCATAGTAAATCCCTCGAACATCCCGATATAACTCTGTGCGGAGACGAGCTAAACTTGCCCAAATTGGTAATGAACGATTTTGCAAATATTCATCTACATGACTGGCTTCCCACCACGAGGTAGCATAAGCTAATCGTTGACCAGAAGCAGTCCGCAGCCACACTTGTCGCCGTAGTCGCGGCCCTGGAACAGCTTGGATTAAATCAGGTGCAGCATCCAAATCCATGCCAATCAATGACATATCAATGACATCTACTTCTACAGGCTCGCCTGTAAGCAATTCTAGGTGACGTGTTGGAGAGCCGTCACCCAATAGCATGAGCTGCCAAGCAGGTGCTAGCTGAGTGTGAGGTAAACTTTTTTGAATTACTTCCTCCCCTCCTTGCCAAATCGGAGTGAGGCGATGCCAAGCTGCTGGCTGTGTTAAGTTGTTTGTCGGCGTAAAAGTAATACTCAATGCTTTTTACAAAACTTCACGTATCTCTATAAAAGCATAAAAAACCAGAGCTATACCAAGATTTAAGGGTCAACAGTCTCAGGTCTATTGACCGTTGACTATTGACCCTTGACTAATAAACAAAATATGCGGATGGCGAGACTCGAACTCGCAAGGCAAAGCCACACGCACCTCAAGCGTGCGCGTATACCAATTCCGCCACATCCGCACGGGTTGTCTAAAGATAGACTATAGCATAAGAAAATAATTATAGTAAGGTGATATCTAAAGTTATATTTCTCAAAAATATAAATTTCTTCAAGGTCGGTATCAGACTGACAGAAATTTGGCATCTGCACAAGTGATATTAAAAAGGGTAGAGCGACTGTGGGAGAAACGGTGCGATGGCGTATCGCAAAAACCCAGTTTGGTAAGCTAGCCAAGACTTACAGCAGCAATGTTGTTAGTGTAGTAAAACCCGTAGAGGCAGCAAGCCTGCAATATGCGAGTTTGCTTAGAGTCAGGGTGGCGAATCTCCTGTGATAATTTGAAATAATGCGGAAGCGTCGTTTCAAGTTGGATCAGAGAAAATGTGAATCTACTGGTAATGATATCGAAACTAAAAAATGAAGTTTGACAAAATATTAATTGCCAATCGGGGAGAAATCGCCCTTCGCATTCTCCGCGCCTGTGAAGAAATGGGAATTGCGACAGTCGCGGTTCACTCCACCGTTGACCGGAATGCTCTCCACGTCCAACTTGCTGATGAAGCAGTTTGCATTGGCGAACCTGCTAGCAGTAAAAGTTATTTGAATATTCCCAATATTATTGCTGCCGCATTGACGCGCAATGCGACTGCTATTCACCCAGGTTATGGCTTTTTGGCAGAAAATGCCCGGTTTGCGGAAATCTGTGCCGACCATCATATTGCTTTTATCGGCCCAACTCCAGAAGCTATCAAGCTGATGGGCGATAAATCCACTGCCAAAGAAACCATGCAAAAAGCTGGAGTCCCGACAGTACCAGGTAGTGAGGGGTTAGTAGAATCCGAGGAAGAAGGATTAAAATTTGCCAAGGAAATCGGCTATCCAGTGATGATTAAAGCCACAGCAGGTGGCGGTGGGCGAGGTATGCGCCTAGTCCGTTCTGAAGATGAATTTGTCAAACTTTTCTTGGCAGCGCAAGGGGAAGCAGGAGCAGCTTTTGGGAATTCTGGCGTTTACATCGAAAAATTTATTGAACGTCCCCGCCACATTGAATTTCAAATTTTGGCGGATAACTACGGTAATGTTATTCACTTGGGCGAACGGGATTGCTCAATTCAGCGCCGGAACCAAAAGTTACTAGAAGAAGCACCAAGTCCGGCTCTTGATGAAGACCTGCGTGAGAAAATGGGACAAGCTGCTGTCAAAGCTGCCCAATTCATTAATTACAGTGGGGCAGGTACTATTGAGTTTCTCTTGGATAGATCCGGTAAATTCTACTTTATGGAAATGAACACCCGGATTCAAGTAGAACATCCTGTAACAGAGATGGTTACTGGAATAGACTTGGTTGCCGAACAAATTCGGATTGCCCAAGGAGAAAGACTCAAGCTTTCTCAAGAGCAAGTAGTTTTGCGGGGCCATTCAATTGAGTGCCGAATCAACGCTGAAGACCCAGATCATGACTTTCGCCCTTCTCCTGGACGGATTAGTGGCTATCTCCCCCCTGGAGGCCCTGGTGTTAGGATTGATTCTCACGTTTACACCGATTACCAAATCCCGCCTTACTACGATTCCTTAATCGGCAAGTTAATTGTTTGGGCCCCAGACCGACCCACTGCTATTAACCGCATGAAACGCGCACTCCGGGAATGTGCAATTACTGGACTGCCTACCACTATTGGGTTTCATCAAAAAATCATGGAAACTCCACAATTTTTGCAGGGTAATGTCTATACAAATTTTGTCCAGGAGATGAACGGGTAAGGGACTGGGGATTGGCAATAGGGCAGGGAGAGGGGAGCAGAGGGGAAAGAGGTAATTTTTACTTCTCTCCGATTCCAAATGCCCCATTCCCAATCCCCAATTCCCTAATTCGCACGAGATATCATAGTCAGCAATCCTTGCTGACCTAGTAATATTTCTCTTAGCAGGCTGAAGATACCAACCCAAATAATAGGTGTAATGTCCACTCCGCCTATAGGTTGTACCAGTTTTCGCAATGGTACTAAAAATGGCTCGGTAGGCCAAGCTATTAAGTTAAAGGGCAAACGATTCAGATTCACTTGCGGATACCAAGTGAGAATGATCCGAAATATAAATAAAAATGTCATCACCCCTAACACAGGGCCAAGAATCCAAGCAGTCAGGTCAACACCAGTCATCGGTTTAAGGTACTATCTATCTGTAAAGAAAGTAAAACTTAGGCGAACGGCAAGCCGCGCTTCGCGAACGCCACAAAAACTTTAAGCTTTGTAAAGCACTCTCATCATCATTTTAACCAAATGCTGTGATTTTCTTCTGGAATAAAAAAGTAAACTCGCTTACAGCAGTTTCCAAGTTTAGCAGTTCCGAGTTAGAGGCTTCTCAAGAAAGTAATACACTATTAAAATTAGGATGAAGTGTGTAAAAAAAGGTTTAGAAGTATGACGCCTTCTTTAGCAAATTTTCTTTGGAGCCTGCTATGGGGTACTGCAATTGTTGTGATTCCCGTTACAGTTGGTCTAATTTTCATTAGCCAAAAAGATAAAATTCAGCGTTCATAATGCTTATGAGAGTTAATTTAACTCTCACAACCGATTGTCTGTCAGCTATTTATAATTGCGCTACAAGCAGCAGTATTTGCCGCTAGAAGCATTTGTAGCTAACAGACATAGGGTTTTTTAATTTTTCGGTGAACAGCTTCAGAGCTTCTTTGCCAGAGGCTTTGAAGCTTCAATATTTATCGTGCCTAATTACAGTAGTGATTTTAATTGTGACTCGCTAACATAGATTTGATATTGGGAAAACAGCAATGATAAATTTTGGGCTGAACTCAGCCAGTTTTCTGGCTCAGGTAAATTTTGGGGCAAATTCAGCCAGTATTCTAGGAATTTTCCTGGCTGTGGCTGGGGCAGCACTGTATTTTCTCCGCACTGTGCGTCCAGAATTGTCACGGGATCAAGATATCTTTTTTGCGGCAGTTGGTTTGCTCTGCGGCTTTATTCTCGTGTTTCAAGGATGGCGGCTAGACCCGATTCTGCAATTTGGTCAACTGCTTTTAGTTGGCACAACTGTGTTTTTTGCAGTTGAAAGTATTCGCCTGCGGAGTATAGCTACCCAGCAAGCAAAGCGCAACACTCCCATTGTGGACGATGAGCGAGAGGTAAGCAGAAACTATGAGTACAAAAATCGCAGAAACTATCAAGCTGAAATTGAAGACTTAGATCCATTACCTTATGAAGACGAGGAAGAACGCCCCGTGCGTGCGCGGATTCGGGGTAGCAGGGATGAGATTTCCACTCGTGATAACTACTACGAGGAGCAACCCCCCCGTCGTTCAGAACGCCGCAACAGCAGCAGCAGTAGTGAAAGACAGCCTCCAACTGACAGAACACGGCGGCGGACTTCTGGCCGTCCTGTGAATCGCCCTTCTGAAACCTCTGAAGATGAAAATTGGGGTTCATCTAGGCAAGTTGATGATTGGGAAAGTTCGGGTGGAGAAGTCAGAAAACCTTCTCGCCGTAATAATAACGGTTCTCAACGTCCAGAAAACCGGGAAGATGATGTTGCTCCTAGACCAAGAAGGCGTCGTCCACCCACTGACTCAGCTTCTCGAAGACCACGTGAAGATGATGAGGCGATCCCAACTGATTATGTACCGTACAACCCGATTGAAAAGCCAAATCAGGGGCCAGATAATTCGACTGATTTTGATGACGATGTTTAAAACAGTTGGCGTGGAAATAGGTTTAAAGGCAACGGAAAACAGTTGAGGTGGAAAAATTTACGCCTACATTTTGGCTCCAAAGACCAATTCATTGGAGCCTGGTTTTTGGTTTAACAAGTTTGCTTGCATCTTGTGGTTCTAACAATATTCCCATAGGGCCTACTTCCCTCAACAGTCGCTACACCGAGGAGCAACCTGCTTTGAGTGGAAATGGGCGCTTTTTAGCTTTTGTATCTAATCGGAATGGTAATCAACAGCTATTGGTTTTCGATTTGGAGAGGCAACAGTTTATTGGCACACCGGGTATTAACCGAGCAGAGACAATTGCTGAAAGTCCTAGCTTGAGCTACACCGGGCGTTATATTGCTTATCTTACTAGTGACCAAGGTAGACCAGTAGTGGCGCTTTATGATCGCGCTACGCAACAGTCGCAAATCGTTACACCAACCTATCGCGGCTGGATCAGAAAACCAAATATCAGCCCAGATGGACGTTATGTTGTCTTTGAAAGCGCCAGTCGTGGTCAGTGGGATATTGAAGTCCTAGACCGAGGGCCAAATATTGAGTTAGATATTCCCAACGGTGCAACCGTAGGTTCACCTCCATAGAAGGCAGAGAGCAGGGAGATGAGGGAGAATAATTAATGCCCGCCCAATGCCCAATATATGAAACGTGTTTTTTTTATACCTGTATTTTTCTGCTTAAGTTTATTGACTGGATGTTTTGGCTACCCTCGCCTTTTGAGTTATCCCTTTGATCCGGGGGGTCGGAGTCTCAATAGTTTAGCGTCAGAATTAAACCCCCAAATTTCTGGGAGATACATTGTTTTTATTACTGACCGACGCGGTAGCCAAGACGTTTATATGTTTGATACGGTGACTCGTGATTTGGTTGATTTGTCAGGTTTAAATTCCTTTGATGCGATCGCAAATCATCCTAGCGTTTCACAAGATGGTCGTTATATTGTATTTGCGGCTAGCCGCCAGGGGCGATCGGCTATTTTTCTCTACGAGCGAGAAACACGCCAATCACGAAATTTAACTAGTAACCTACAAGCTGAAGTCCGCAACCCTACAATTAGCGCTGATGGTAGCAAGATTGCTTTTGAGTCTAGTAACAACGGGCAGTGGGATGTTTTAGTATATGACCGTTATGGGCGACCGTTGAATATACCTCAAGAGCCGCGTTGAAAAATGGGGAATGGGGAATGGGGAATGGGGAATGGGGAATGGGGAAGAATTCTTTTAATCACAATCCCTAATACCCAATCCCTAATACCCAATCCTTAATCCCTAATCCCTAGTCCCCAGTCCCTCTTCTTTCTGCACAGATTCAATGAGCGATCGCACTTGTTCTGTCCCCTCTGAAGGTTCAAAGGACAAGGGAAACTTACCTCGCAGGAGCATCCGCAAACCGAGGGGTGCAAGACTGAGTAATCCTTTTAAATCTTTAAAGTAGTTACCGACTACTTGTAAACCAAATTGACGTTCATCAATCCAACCACCTTCTTTAACTAAATCTATCAAAACTTTCCGGTGACGAATTGAGCGACTATCGCTAGCTTCTTTGTGCGTAAGAATTTCTTGTTTAACTTTGGTGATTTGTTCTAATGGTGCAACTTCCATTGGACAAACTGAATCGCAGTATAAACAACGGGTACAACCCCATACGCCTTTAGTACCTTCGTTGTACATTTCTAAACGATTTTCGGTATCACTATCGCGAGAATCCGCTACCATGCGGTAAGCCTTGGCAAGGGCATGGGGGCCAACAAAATCTGGATTCACTTCACGGGCGTTGCATTCGGAGTAACAAGCACCGCACATAATACAGTTACCAGTTTGATCGAGACGCGATCGCTCTTGTGGTGTTTGCAAAAACTCTCTTTCTGGTACTTGTCGTGCTGCTGTACTCACATAAGGAGCAACTGCCTCTAAATTATTCCAGAAACTGCTCATATCTACAACCAAATCTTTAATCACGGGCATATTGCCGAGAGGTGCGATCGTGATTTCAGGAATGACATTTACTTTACTTTGGGATGATGGTATTTGTTGTAATCTAGCAAGTTCACTGCCAACATTTTCCTTACAAGCTAAAGCCGAACGCCCATTAATTCGCATAGCACAGCTACCACAAATGGTATTACGGCAATTTTTGCGAAATGCTAACGTTCCATCTTGCTCCCACTTAATATGATTAAGGCAATCCAGGATTGTATTACCTGGTTCTGCCTCTACAAGATAGGTTTGCACAATAGGGGAGGAATTTTGTTGCTGTCGAATGACCTTAAAAATAACTTCCATGACTACTAACCAAAATTCTAAAATTGCTTCACCAGCCTTAACAATCATGAGTCAAGGCTGATAGTTACGAAAAGTGAGCTATACTTTTTTTGCCCTCAATTCAAAGCCTGGTGTTAATAGGCTGACGATTAAAGGGAAACTGATTCTAGTTTAAGGATAACCATTAAAATTTTACTTTTAGCAGCACTGTAGGCAAGATTTGTGTCAAATTCTGAGATAAAACGCCAAAAATGTAATGGTCGCTTGACATTGAATTTAGTCGTTTGAGAATGTAAAGGAAAGGGCTTTACTTAGAAAGGGACTCAGGTTTATCTTTGGTCTAGCGATCGTATCCAAGGTAAATGCAGTTACCGTTAGCAACAGGTCTTCATATCAACTTGAGTCAAGCAATCCTAGCTGGAAAATTCCGCCTTCGCTAACGCTTGACAGAATTTTTTGATTATATAGAAGTGTAAAAGCACATCTTCAATATATAGTAGTGGCAATTAAGTGCTAAGCGTATGTTAAGAGATTTATTCTTCCCATAGACAGACGTAGAAAATCCTCTGACCGCTTTTGAGCTTACAGTAATAAACCGAGGAAAAATCCTTACTACTTTCAAATAAAAGTCTCGCGCATCGAAGAATCCCGGATAGGCGAGACTTTGAGATTTTTGCAGCCTCTCAATCAAGAAAATCTTGGATTTAACTAATTGGTCAAAACTGCTCATCTAAATTAGATAAATTTTTATAATGCAATAAAGGGTTAGGAAAATCGTCACGGCTTTTTCCAACCTTTAAGTCCAGAAATTTAAATAAAAATTTACCAGCAACTTTAATTCAAAATTAAACAACTATTTTGCTATTATTAGTCCATGCTAGTATTTAATATAAAATTACGAACTCACAAAACCAGAATCAATAGCCGTATCAGCGCGGCTACTACTGCTTTGTTGATTCGTAATGTAGAGACAAGAAAATTCGCGTCTCTACTGGCAGGACAAAGGGCATAAGCCCGTAGGACTCTATTGAAATACTATGCTGTCCTAAGCTTGAGAGGATGAGTAGAGAAAACTCTACCTACTCATTAGCTCATTAGCGAGAAGGGCAAGCACTGAAAGTGAAAAACCTGCGATTTATTGGGTCTACGACTTATTTGGAGTAGAGCCAACCCCATTTGTAAAGGTGGCTGAAAGTTACACCGCTACAGTAGCGCCAAAAGAGAAAATAATTTCATTTCTGATGGCGAATAATGGTTAAAAGTGCCGTGAAATCAGCAAAATTAATTTCTATGGCAACTATGACCTCTAATTGGTTGTAGACAACCATAATATGAAGTGCTTTTGTCTCCTATCGGCAGTGATTCACCCCTAACACTAGAGTCCTAAGTAGCTCTATGCACATGCTAAAAAGCCAAATGCTGGCATGAGACTACATCGTTTATCAGCTTGGAGAGAGTAAGGAAAATTTGAGCATAATGACTGAAACTGCAACCGCGCCATTAACTGGAAAAGCACTACTTGCGAAAGTAAAAGAACTTTCCACTTTGCCACGCCGAGAAAGAGCCAAACAGTGCGGCTATTACACTGTTACTAAGAATAACCAGGTTCGTGTCAATCTCACAGATTTTTATGACGCTTTGCTATCGGCTAGAGGAATTCCTCTAAGTCCAGAAGCACCTAAAGATGGTCGTGGTCGTGAACCGACATACCGGGTTAGTGTCCATCAAAATGGTCAGATTGTGATTGGTGCCACATATACCAAAGCAATGGGCTTAAAGTCTGGAGATGAGTTTGAAATTAGGTTGGGATACAAGCATATTCACTTGATTCAACTTGGTGAAAGTGATAAAAAACTGACCTCACCAGATATAGACTCCGACGAATCGGACGAAGATTTGGAAGACGAAGAGTAAATTTGCTGATGGTAGGGATAAGTATCAGGTATGATAACTTGTCCTTACCTCAACAGCAAACTGGTAACTCTATTGAAAAAATTTTGTTCCAGATAAAAAATACGATTAGACCCCTTGCATAATTTGCCAAATTTAGTAGATTCTTGATAAATCAGCAAGAAATCTATAGTGCAAGAAGTCTATCGTGTTTTTTTTGATAACTTTTTTTGAGACTTCGGTCAACGCCTTACTAGCATTTATGCAAAATGCACCAGCACTAGTTATAGTGATGGCATTTTTTGCCTGCTGGATAGTTTTTTGGTTGCCAGTCGCAGCAGTATCAGCAATATTGCTCAATTGGCAACCCCCTAAACCTTTGCAGCCACAGCAAAAGATGCCGTTATTGCTGTCACTTTACCTATTAGCTCCCCTGATTCTGTGGGGAGTTAGTTGGCTTACCAATAAATCTTTTTCGGATTACGGCTTTGTTGGGAATCTTTCAAATTTTGGTTCTTTAGCATTAGGTTTCGCTTTGGGAGTGGTAAGCTTAACGATGGTATTTAGTGGGCAATTCGGATTAGGTTGGTGTTCTTTTGAAAAAACGAATTTCAAGTTACTATTACCCATCTTGCTACCGATTTTCTTGATAGCATTGTTAGTCGGTGGGATAGAAGAGTTAGTTTTTCGGGGTTTTCTGTTCACTGAATTAGCACAGGATTATCCAGTTTGGGTAGCAGCAGCAATTTCTAGCTTGATTTTTGCCTTGCTACATCTAGTTTGGGAGCAACGTGAAACTGCACCACAACTCCCAGGATTGTGGCTGATGGGAATGGTATTGGTGTTGGCACGTTTTGCCGATCACAACAATTTGGGTTTAGCTTGGGGACTACACGCAGGATGGGTATGGGCGATCGCAACCCTAGATACAGCAGAATTAATTACTTACACAGGTAAAGCCTCTGACTGGTTAACAGGTAAGAATAAAAAACCCCTAGCGGGTTTGGCGGGAATTATTTGTGTACTGGGAACTGGAATAAGTATTTGGCTTTTCTCTAAGTATTTTTAATTTGGTGTTAAATGTCTTCTGGGGCTTGGTTAATTCATGCACAATGTAGTCTGTCAAGGAATAATTGACGAGTACATTCTCTCTCAGGAAGGCGATTTATCGCGTCTCTCTAACGTATCAGTCCTTTAGACGCGATAAATCGCGTCTCTACATGAGGGCTTTCTGGCTTATCCCAATACGCTTGGGATAAAACTAAAACTGGATCTGACTTGTGTGTACACCGTAGCTCCGACTTGGAGAGGGATAGACTATAACTAAAAGTTCAAGACAGCAAATAGGTTCGTTGAATTCATGTTTCGTCAAAAGCTAAGAGCATTAAGGAACCCACCTACAACTATTGGCTAACCTCCAAAGCCAGGAATTAAACGCTTGAGGGCACGATCGGTAACATCGCTATAGCGCAGTTCTCCACACATAATCTGACCCATGATTTTGGCAGCAGAGGGATGCTTAACACCAACTTTGTAGCCAATACTAGGAAACCGATAGAATGCTCCAGCTAATTTTTGTGCCCAAGCCATCTCAGTACCCCATTCTTCATTAATAGCTTCACTATATTTTTCTAAAGCGTTGATGTCACCAGAAAGGGCCTCATTAATGGCTCCTGCTGCAATCAAGCCACTAAAAATTGAAGGACGAATGCCTTCTGCTGTCATAGGATAAACTACACAAGCAGCTTCGCCAGCCAAAACAGCATTTTGGGTATGCAACTTTTGCTTTCCATCCCACAAGCAAAGGGGATAACCATACTTCTTGCTGGTTTTGATATCTAGATTAAACGATCGCGCGTATTCATCTAAAATCTTCTTAAAATCCTGGGGTTCGCCACCGCCAAACGTACCGATACCAATGGAATAACCATCCGCTTTCGGGAAGTTCCAAATGTAGCCATTTTTCACCAACCCCAACTCAATATGAATTGTGGATTTGTCTGTTACAGTGGTGGAAACCTCTGCTTCCAAAGCTGCTGCTAAACGGCGTTTACGTTCTTTGAAGCCTAGCCATTTTGCCATTAGCCCTTTAGCACCATCAGCCGCGATTAAGTAGCGACTTGTAATTGGCTCATTGGCTGTGTTAACTTGCCAATAGTCACCTTTAAATTCAATACCCGTTACTTCAGTATTATCTCGCAGTTCAGCCCCTTGCTTCTGTGCTTGCTGCACTAGGAAATGGTCAAAAATATCTCGTCGCACCATCCAGACTGGTTCTTCTGTGGCGATTTTTGCTTCCACTGGGTCGCCTAATTTCCAGGTAAAGCGAAAGGAGTCAGCTTTTACAGAAATTGCTGGGCTAAAATCAAAGTCAAACCATTGAGCGATCGCTGGAGATACACCACCACCACAAGGCTTATATCTTGGTAAGGATTCTTTTTCTAATACTAATACTGAGCGACCCTGCTTGGCTAAATGATATGCAGCTGTTCCACCAGCTGGCCCAGCGCCGACGATGATGCAGTCATACATAAGGCTGAATTTTGGCTCCTGAATTAGTTGATTTTCTCTTGAGTCGGGGCACAATTCATTAATTGCCCCTACTTTAATTATTTATGTCTACTTACTTGTTTAATTTTTGTGAGATACCTAAAAAATGATAAAGGCTGAAGAATTTTACCATCATCCTTCAGCCTTTATGCTTCAGACTTTAGACTTTAAACAGTCGTAATGTCTTTTTCTTTTTCTGCCAAGAGTGCGTCTATTTTGGCTGTATACTCGTTTGTGAGTTTTTGCAAGTTGTCTTGTTGGTCTTTTGATTCATCTTTGGAGATTTCAGAGGCTTTCTCCTGCTTGCGAATCGAGTCTATGGCATCGCGGCGGATGTTGCGAATAGCAACACGACCCTCTTCAGCGTACTTAGTAGCCATTTTGACGAATTCTTTTCGGCGATCGCTTGTCAAAGGCGGAATATTCAGCCGAATTACAGAACCATCGTTGCTGGGGGTTAAACCCACATCTGAAAGAGAAATCGCCTTCTCAATAATGTTTAGGGTGTTGCGCTCGTATGGCTGAATTAGAATTGTCGATGCATCTGGCGTGCTAATATTTGCCAGTGATTTTAAGGGTGTAGGCGAACCGTAATAGTCCACTAATACCTTATCTAATAGACTCGCATTGGCGCGACCAGTGCGGATCGTGTTAAAAGCTCGTTGAGTTGACTCAACAGAACTTTGCATTTTGCTTTTCGCGTCAGCTAATATCACAAGAACCTCCCACAAGGGTACCGATGGATTCTCCCAATACTGCCCGGTGGATGTTACCTCGCACCGTTAGGTCAAATACCAGAATTGGGATATTATTTTCTTTACACAAGGCGATCGCAGTACTATCCATCACCCGCAAATCTTTGGCTAAAACGTGCGCGTAGGTAAGGCTATTGTAACGCTTGGCGTTAGGATAAATCTCAGGATCAGCATCATATACACCGTCTACTTTGGTGGCTTTAAAAATCACTTCCGCATCAATTTCTGCTGCTCTGAGTGCCGCAGTAGTATCAGTGGTAAAGAAGGGATTTCCAGAACCAGCCCCAAAAATTACCACCCGCCCTTTTTCAAGATGACGGATGGCACGACGACGGATATATGGTTCTGCTAATTCTTGCATGGCGATCGCAGTTTGCACCCGCGTCTGTACCCCTATGTGTTCTAGCGAATCTTGCAACGTCATGGCGTTCATTACCGTGGCAATCATCCCAATATAGTCAGCGGTTGCCCTGTCCATCCCCGCCGACGCTGCTTTCACGCCACGAAAAATATTGCCGCCGCCAACAACGATGGCCATTTGAACGCCAGTGGCTATCACCTCTGCTACCTCTTGAGCTATTCCTTTGACCACTTCTGGATCAATGCCATAGCCCATGTTGCCCATTAAGGCTTCACCGCTCAGTTTGAGTAAAACCCGTCGGTAATTCGTTCCCATGAAGTTACGCTTTATCAAAAAAGTTGCAATTGCCTCCAATTTAAGATAGCAGTTACAGGGACTATCTATGTCTAGTTACGCCAAATCAATGTAGTACCTACTGGTTCTGTTTGTGGTACATCTATTGCCTGACCAAGAAATAGAGAGGCGATCGCAGTTCTTAAATATTCTTCTCCCACTGCTGATGCATCTTGGGGATGATTGTCAATTTTGCCTTTGTAGCGGACTATACCATTGGCATCTATTAAAAAGGCCATTGGTGTTTTCGTAGCACCAAAACTTTGGGTTACATCTTGCGTCGAGTCCCACAGGTAAGGAAAGTTCAAATTGTGACGCTCGGCAAAAGCTTTCATATTTTCAAAGCTTGACCTAGTTTCATGATTACCATCACTACCATTCATCCCAATTAGTGTGAAGCCTTTGGGGGCAAATTTGGTTTGAATCTTTTTTAACCTGTCTATATACCACTCTACATAAGGACAGTGGTTACACATGGAAATAACGCCCACTGCTCGGAACTTCTCAAGATAACGCCTGAGATGGTGTACTTGACCGTCAATTCCTGGCAGTTCAAAATCGGGTGCATAGCTCCCGATGGGAGTATCGATTGTTTCTAGTATATTCATATTGTCTGGCTCGCAGAACTAGGAACAAGAAAAATGTTGTTAAATTCAGCGTCAGTTTCCAGTTGCAAACCACCCCTTAGCCGATGCCTCATATTCTGACAATGTTATAGACCAAAATAGCGATCGTAAATTGTGAATCTACTGAATCTAGCACTGATACTAATTCATTCACATCTAAAAAATCACAAAAATATTACTCATATTATAGAAGTGATGATTCCTAATGCTGACATAATCTAAGTTGTGAGGAAATTACCTCTATCAACAAGATGAAAACTTTATACCTGGATAAAACTATCAGCCTAGAAGCTTTTCTAGTGTATGTCTAAGTTATCACTAGACCAAAGGATTTTATTTGAAAATCTGATAAATTTTATTCAAATTCAAAATAATTTTACTTACGCCTTGCTGCTGACAGGCTTTTACCCTTGTATTCATCAAATTTCCTATGACAACCTCAAGTTCAAAAACAGCATTTACCTCTACAAAAACCTGGGTTTGGCAAGATTTCCCTATTTGCTATCAAACCCAAGGAACCACTGGGCCGGCTGTTGTCCTCGTACATGGATTTGGCGCTTCTTGGTGGCATTGGCGGAAAAATATTCCCGTGTTAGCACAAAATTGCCGAGTTTATGCTATTGATTTGATTGGTTTTGGCGGTTCCGCAAAACCTCAACCTGGTGAAAAAATTACCTACACTCTAGAAACCTGGGGACAACAAGTAGCAGATTTTTGCCGTGAAGTTGTCGGCGAACCTGCTTTTTTAGTCGGAAATTCTATTGGCTGTATTGTAGCCATGCAAGCAGCTGTTAGCAACCCAGATATTGTCTTGGGAGTTGCATTGCTCAACTGTTCTTTACGGCTATTGCACGATCGCAAACGTATAACTTTACCTTGGACTCGTCGTGTCGGAGCGCCTTTACTGCAACGCTTGCTTTCTATCAAACCAGTTGGCGATTTCTTTTTCAATCAACTTGCCAAACCGAAAACAGTGCGGAAGATTTTACTAAAAGCTTATGCGAATCCTGAGATGGTGACAGATGAGTTGGTGGATATTCTCACTTCACCAGCAAGCGATCCGGGGGCTGTAGCTGTTTTCCTTGCCTTCACTTCTTATTCTACAGGGCCTCTACCAGAAGACCTTTTACCGCTGCTACCTTGTCCTGCAATTATCTTGTGGGGAACGGCCGATCCGTGGGAACCAATTAAGTTAGGTAGAGAATTAGCTAATTTCCCACAGGTACAAAAGTTTATTCCTTTAGAAGGAGTTGGGCATTGTCCCCAAGATGAAGCACCAGAGTTAGTCAATCCGATTTTACTTGATTGGATTTGGGAGCGATCGCTGTTAATAGACTCGGGAAAATTGGAGGCATAATTTCCACTCAGCTACCGCCAAAGTTTTCAGAATGTAGATTAGTCATTTGTTCTGCTGAAACTAATGAGGGGGAAACAGAAAGGTAGATACTAGGCATATCATCTACCTTTCTTGGATCTGGGCAGTTGATTTAATTCATTATAAAGAACATAGGAGACTACACAAATTATCTCAAAACTTAATTTATATTGAGCGATTTTTATGAGCCTTCTACTCACCTTGCTTATTGCAAAGTTTAGATTACAAGACTACCCAGCCTTTAAGTTTTTTCAACTTAGAAAGAAAAACTGCATCCGTAAATCAGTCTCTGGATTAGCGACGCTAACAGTAGCGACGATAGCACTTTTTGCCACCTCGGTCTTTATAGCCGCGGTCATAGCCGCCGTCGAAGCCACCTATGAATTGTCCACCGCATAAAAGCTGCTGTTCGTCTGTGGATAACTCCACAAGCAAATCAGACGTGATGATTTGATCTGACATAATTTTTTGCCTCACTTTTGTACAGTGCAAAAGAATGCCTAGTGCCTTGAGTTATACAGCAAAAGCTTTACTCATCAATTAGTCGAAACTATTTTGATCTGAAGTAAGAGGCGAGCATAAAGGTAGATGCTATCCTTAGCATCTACCTTTATTATCTCTAGGCTGTTGATTTCATGCCTTCAGGGAATATAAGAGACAAATAAAGCTCTTTCTCAAAATAAATTAAATTTTGAGCGAGTTATATTAGCTTCAATATCCCCCGCTAATTGCAAAGTTTAGCTAACTTTTTGGAGGGTAACAATGCCCCTGATGCGGAATCGATTTTCGCGACGATTTTCGCGACGATTTTCGCGACGATTTCGACCTAAAGGACCGGAAAGTCCATTGTCATCTGATTCATCGTCAGTGGATTCATTTATTTGTCCCCCAGTCAGAAGCTGTTGTTGTTCTGTGGATAGATCCACAAGCAAATCAGACATTATCATTTGAGTTGACATAAATTATTTACCTCACTTACTGGTATAGGTGCTAATCACCTATATTTTTATTATTAACTATTTGATAAGCGAATAAATTACTCTTAGGTTAGAAAACATCCAGGCACATTTACTTCTTTTGGCTCATGAAACTATAAAACAAACTAACAACAATCTAAAAATTTTAACTAATAGAAATGTTGGCGAATAGTGTTATTTTGTTAACTAGTTTAAATGCCTAATTTTAAATAAATGCATATTGTATAAATAGCATTAATTACTTCAAATACATGATTAATTAATGTATTTGAAGTAATTAAATACAAACAAGCTAGCTTTTAACTAAACAAAGGATTTAATTTCTCATAAAATTATTTAATTCATTTAGAAATAAAGAAAAATTTGGAACCCGAATTTTTGTAGAAAACCCTAGTGTCACTTTTGACAATATATATTTAGTCTTTTGAGAAGATACATCACCATTTGCAAGATTTAATGTATTGTCTGCCGTAGTTTGGATATTAGTTTGTTGGAGAAAAAAATTACTTTCAACTGGCATAGCTTCATCTGGTAGATTCGGGATTTGCCCAGCAGCTAGGGTTTCCTGTTCTTTTTCAGACAAATCCCTGAACCATTTAGAATTTTGGGATTTGGTATTTTCAGACATAGTTTTATTTGCTCATACAGAGCCTAATTTTTACAGTGATAAAAACTTTAAATGCTCTCCTTGTTTAGATAGAAAAGTCTCTAGAGTTCCTTGTAGTTGCACTTGACCTTTATCTAGTAGCACGATCCAATCAGCGCGATTGATTACGCTGGGACGATGGGTAATCAAAATCGTAGTTTTGCCTTTTCGGTATTCCAAAAGCCGATCTAGTACGTGAGATTCGCTTACCGGATCGAGTCCGGCAGTCGCTTCGTCTAAAATCAGTATAGGTGGATTGGTGAGGATGCCTCTAGCGATCGCTAATCGTTGTCTTTGTCCACCAGAGAGATTTGCGCCAAATTCGCCTAAAACAGTTTGATAATTATTAGGAAGTTGACTGATAAAGCCGTCTGCATCAGCAATTTCACAAGCTTTAACAATTTCTTCAAAGGAAATATAAGGCGTTCCTAAGCGGAAATTATCTAAAATCGAGCGGCTCCAAAAGTGAGGCTCTTGAGGTACATAAATTACTTGTTGTCGCAGGCAATCAAGGGAAAGGTCTTGGATGTTAAAAAAACCAATGCGGATATTACCAGAGTTCGGCTGATATAAGCCTGCTATCAATTTTGCCAAAGTACTTTTACCACAACCTGACTGGCCAATTAAAGCAATCACCTTTCCTCCAGGTAACTTGAGAGAAAAATTCTCTATTAAGTCAACTCTGCCAGCATGGTGAAATTGGAGATCGGAACAACGAATGTCTGCATCATAAGAGATTTGTGCACTCGGCTTTTGACCACTCCCGACTACTTCTGGTGTAGCATCGATAACTTCTAGAAGTCGAGAGATTGCTGTTTGGGAGTGAACATATTCATCCATTAAGCCAACTAACGAGTTAATTAAAGCTAAAACGTTAACCTGTAGGACATTAAAAGCCAGCATTTGACCTATGCTTAACTCCCCACCAATCACCAGGATGCTTCCTAGCCCTAGTAGAATAACGCCACCAATGGTGGAAATCAGTCTAGCAACGGTGCTGTTGATAATTCCGATTTGGATAGTACCAAAAGTGAGATTAGCAAGGCGACCAAAACGGCTTTGAAGTTCATCCCAAAATTGGGGAGCAGCATTTGTGGTTTTGACCACCTGCGCTCCCTTAAACGTTTCGACTAAAACGCCTTGATTTTCTGACCCCAAGACTAAGAGACTGCGTGTCCTTTGCTGGAGGATGGGTAAGAAAGGCAGGGTAGATACGGTCATTAAGAAGATGATGAAGATGACTACTAGCGTCAACCGCCAGCTATAAAACAGCATCAAGCAGAAAGAAATTACTGCAATAAAAAACTGACTAGGTAAAAGAACTACGATCTGTGATACCAACTGATTGATTTCGTTAATATCTCGCAGTCGGCTGATGATTTCGCCGCTGCGGCGAGCTTCATAGTAATTCAAGGGCAATTGGAGAATTTTTCGCCCAAATTCCAAAACTAGCCCTAGTTGCAGCCGTTGACCAAAATGAGCAATCATGATGGATTGCAATACTTGCAGGGCACTGCTGAATAAGCTCATAACAATAACACCTAAAACCACAACAGTGAGCAACTGGGTATCGCCGCGCACAAGGACATCATCTGTCAGTAGTTGGATTAGGATTGGGGTACTTAGAGCGAGCAAACCCATGACAATATTGATCATCAAAACCTGACTCAGCAATCCCCTATAAGGCAAGATCCGCATTAAAAAACGACCTAAGCCACCTTTTGCTTTTTCTTTTGGCTGTTTAAAAAAGCGATCTGGATCTGGCTCTAGTAAGAGCATTACGCCGTTCCAAGCTGCTGCTAACTCTTCTCGATTGACATAACGGATACCCACACCAGGATCGGCAATAACGTATTTTTTCCCCCGCTTGTCGTATAAAACAACCCAGTGGTGGCCCTGCCAATGAATAATCGCTGGCAAGTTTATTTCTGTGATTCTGTCTATGATGGCTGGTGACGCTTTAACTGCTCTGGCATTGAAACCCAGATTTTCAGACCCGCGTTTTAAACCCAGTAAAGTAGTTCCTAGTTGTCCAGTCCCTACCGCTTCTCGGCTGCGATTGATGCTTAAAAAATGTCCGTGATGCTTAGAAATTGTAGCTAGACAAGCTGCCCCACAGTCTTCTTCACTCAATTGTGAAACACACTGATAATTTTTATGGAATTTAAATAGATCAAACATGTTCACCGACCTATAAAATTGGTACACAAAGTTAGCAGAGCAATATTGAATTAAAAATCTGCCATTAATCGTGCTTTTTTGAGAATGAAATGAAGTATGGTTTCTTGGCGGGAAATAATATCTGCTCTACCCTCCATCCCGGACTTCAGATGACACTGGCGATCGCTTCTACCCAAATATGATTTTTGTGGTTGAATAGTTACCTGATAGGCGAGTACTTGGACTTGGCTCTGAGCTGCGGTGGTTTTTACAGTTGGTACGGCATCTGGTGCAACTGTTTCGACGGTTCCTTTGAGAGTGCCATACTCTGGATAGGGACAGGCAGAAACCTGCATTTGAACTTTTTGTCCCGGTTTCACTTTGTCGATATCTTGATCTGGGACACGAGCTTTAATTAGTAAAGGTGCATTAAGAGGAGCAATCTGAGCGATCGCTTCACTGGGTTGCACGACCTGTCCTGGGTTGCGAAGATTCAATTGCAGCAGTGTTCCTTCGATTGGCGATCGAATTACACTCTTATTCAGATCGGTTTTTACTTGTTGTAGTTCTTTGCCAGTGCTAACGAGTTGCTTATGCAGTTCAAGGCGCTGCTGCAACAGAGTCTCTCTTTCTTTTTTCAAAGCGGCTAAGGTAGCCTCACCTCTTGCTTGTTCCTGCTTAATCCGTTCAGATGCCACGGTTACAAGAGCATTACTAGGATTGATCGCGGTTTTAGCCTTTTCTCGGTTTATTTGGGCGACCTTAAGAGCTTGTTCTTTTTCCTCTAGAAGACTTTGAGCGTTGGCTTTAGTTTGTTCTAGCTTCGCCTCAGCCGACTTAACCTGTTGTTCTTTTTCTTCAAACAGATTGCGAGGAACTGCTCCCGATACTACTATCGGCTGCAATCGCTCTCTTTGTAACTTGGCTAAGATCAAGGCTGCTTCTGCTTCTTGCACAGTTGCTCTTAAAAGTTTTTCTCGCTGTAATCGCTCTCTTTGCACCTTGGCTAAGGTCAAGGCTGCTTCTGCTTCTGTCATATCAGCTGTAGCTTTAATTTGCTGATCTTGATAGTTGCGTTGGGTACCACCTAACTCAGCTTGTGCAGCAATAAGCGTGCGGTTAATTAAGCTTGCCTGCGCCCCAATCTGGACATTCATTTCACGGAGTTGAGCATCAATTTGATTTAGTTGTAATTGACTCTGCTGAATACTGCTTTCTAATTGACTCTTTTGAGTTTGGAGTTGTGAATCATCAACATGAGCAATAGCTTGCCCTTTAGCCACCACCTGATTTTCTTGAACATCAATCTTTTGAACAGTTCCGCTCATAGCAGACTGAACAATTCGCTGTTCTCCAACAGGTCGGATACTTGCAGGGACTTTGACCGTGACATTGTAATTTAGAACCGATGTCAGACTCACAGCTACCACAAAAATACTCAGCAGAATTCCTCCTCCGAAGTTTGTCCATTTACCGATATGGGGGAGAAACTCGTTAACTTCAACTAAATGAAGCTGGTCTGGATTGGGTTCATTAAACCTATTCCAAGAAGATTCCCCTTCTGTGAGTAAGGATTTCACGGTATTGCACCTTTTGTTGTGAATGGATACACGAAAAAATGAGGCGAGCTAAAACTCAAGCCTGTTGCGTTGACACGAAGGCATCTTGCCGCAGGTATTGCTAAAGGTTACTCTTTGAGAATCACGCTAAATAAGGGGTTTACGGCTCATCCATTCAGGATGAAAAGCAAAGCAACGCCGCATTGCGAAATCCTGTAGCAAGGCTATGTACTAGGCAGGCTAAAAAGTGAAACGGTAACGTATGTTACTAACAGTGACAAACATCATGCTTTACGATGTTATATAATCAATTAAGGGGGGAGAGAAAGGTATGCGCAATGCGCTAAAATCACCTTCCTCATATTTCTAACGTGTGCAACGCGTTGAAAAAAACGGAGGAAAACGCTCAAACTCTCTCAAAGTCCTCACTTACGTTGAGCGAGTCATAATAGTCTCCTTCATCCCCCTTTTATTATTTATTCCCCAAAAATGTGATTATTTGATTTGACATGATTGTTAGCCTCACTTAGGCGAACCTAATTAAGAATCAGCATTCAGGAGATTGACTCGTGATGAAATTCTTCCTAACCTCTTGATTGGAAATATGGGGGTTATATAAAAGACAGTACATCTGTAGACAAAATATCTCTGAAAATCTGCGATCGCTTCTACATACTTAATGATAAGAAACTTTGAGTGGGGAAATTACTTAACACCATCACAATATCAAAGTTGACTGTGCTATTTGGGTAAACCGATCTTCATTCTTAACTATTTGAGAACCCTAATTTACCATTACTTGCTTAAATTTGCGAAGCGCTTTGACGTGACAACTTTTGCAGGTTACTTGTGGGAATAGTTAAAAGGATAAAGGGGTGGGCAAAACTGTGATTCTTATAGGAACAGATCCACTCAATCTGATGCAATAATTTGATGTGACATGATTGTTAGCCTCATTTATGTAGCTCTTTAATAAAAGATTCCAGAGGCTAACTCACTGATACAGTTTTCCCTAAGGGATTTAGCCAGATAATTGGGTTGTACAAAAGGGAAAATGACAGGAAAGCTCTGGAATCTAGGGCTGGTTCCAGCACCCAAGGAGGAGAAACCTTGAGCACCTATATTACTCAGCACTATCACGAAACAGGAGTTGGCGCTACCGTCTGAGAAATGGAATAGGTGACTCTGCATTATCAGTTATTCTGTTCAAAGTTGCACATTTTAAGTAGGGGAGTAGTAAAAAAACAAGTCTGATGAAAAAGATTCATTCTTCAGTCTTGAATGTTTAAGAATCTCCATTTACTATTCCCTGCTTAAATATGTATGGCGCTTTGATATGATATCTGATTTTTTGAGACACCTATGAGCTATAGTTACTATGCACCACCAGTTTCCTCGCCACCTAAATCACCAGTTTGCTCGCCACCAGTTTGCTCGCCACCAGTTGGATCGCCACCAGTTGGTGAAAGACCTAAGGCTCCAACACTTGTAGGAATGGTTCCACCCAAGCCCAAGAAATCTTGTGCAGCCGTATTGATGGCATTACTGGTGCCTACGGAGACGGAGCTGCTACCTTGGGGACCGGAATTGGTTTTTCCCAGTAAACCATTCCGTCTGTTACCGTAATTGCTGCCGCTTAACTCAAAGTCGGCACCACCGACTATTATCTGTTGTTGCTCATCAGATAACTCATTAAGCAACTCAGATGCAACTATTTGATGTGACATGATTGTTAGCCTCACTTACGAAATTAGGTATGTGACTACCTAAGACCCAACTATAGGCATTGTTTGTCATGATTTCATAAACCTGAAGACATAAAACCAAATTGTATTTTTGTTTCTTAAGGTAGATATAAAATCTTTGATTTTTTTTAGATATACCAATGCCATAGAGTAAGAATGATGAATATTCGCTATTTTTAAACTTATTTAAAGTATTTGAACATATATTGAAAGATTTTGCATATCTACAATCACTACTTTGACATTATGATTGGGGGATTATTAATAAGTTTTGCTTAAGTCTTTGCAAATAATACATAAGTAGTTGCTACAAATAGACAACCTTTTGTTACCAGAACAACTTTGTTCGTAACGAATGGATAATATCAAGTTTTTCAAGTGGAGCAACTAAGCTCAGTAAGTTTTAAAGCGGTAGAGTCTGCGGTAAAGCTAGAAAGAACGCCGCAATGCTTAAAACGTCGTTAACCGCTCAAAACTATTGGCAAATCCCTCAAAAACTTGGGTATTGTTTTAAACTCTAAGTTACTATAGTTAACTTTAAAAACTATGCTGACCCAAGATAAAAAACAACACAACTGGAAACCTATTATCAAAGCATTCGAGGTTGTCCTTGGCAAAAATGGTGTAGTGCAACGCCGCGAAGAACTTATTACTTATGAATGTGATGGTTTAACTGGCTATCGCCAACGCCCGGCTGTAGTGGTATTACCTAGAACAACAGAACAAGTTGCCCAAGTGGTAAAGATATGCAATCAATATTCTATCCCCTTCATCGCACGCGGTTCTGGCACTGGTCTATCTGGCGGTGCTTTACCAGTGGAAGACTCTGTTTTGATTGTCACTTCCTTAATGCGGCAAATCATCAGCATTGATTTGGAAAATCAACGCACAATTGTTCAACCAGGCGTGATTAATAGTTGGGTAACACAAGCCGTTAGTGGTGCTGGTTTTTACTACGCTCCTGACCCATCTAGCCAAATTATCTGCTCTATTGGGGGGAATATTGCTGAAAACTCTGGTGGCGTACATTGTCTTAAATATGGTGTCACCACTAACCACGTTTTAGGATTAAAAATTGTCACGCCAGAAGGAGAAATTGTCGATTTAGGCGGACAAATACCTGAAATGCCTGGTTATGATTTAACGGGTGTGTTTGTTGGTTCTGAAGGCACTTTAGGAATTGCCACAGAAATTACTTTACGAATTCTCAAAAGTGCAGAATCAATTTGCGTGCTGTTGGCAGATTTTACCAGTATTGAAGCTGCCGGAGCAACTGTTTCTGATATCATCAGCGCTGGAATTATTCCTGGCGGTATGGAAATGATGGATAACTTTAGCATCAATGCAGTTGAAGATGTTGTTGCCACAAATTGTTATCCCCGCGATGCTACTGCTATTTTGCTAATCGAAATTGACGGGTTAGAAGTAGAAGTTGCAGGAAATAAGCAGCGAGTAACCGAAATTTGTAAAAAGAATGGGGCACGAAATGTTACTTCTGCTAGTGACCCAGAAACCAGATTGAAATTATGGAAAGGACGTAAAGCTGCTTTTGCTGCGGCTGGGCATTTAAGTCCAGATTATTATGTGCAAGATGGTGTAATTCCCCGGACTCAGTTGCCTTATGTTCTGCATGAGATTGAGGCATTAAGCGAACAATATGGTTATCGTGTTGCTAATGTATTTCATGCTGGAGATGGCAATCTTCATCCATTAATTCTTTATGATAATTCTGTACCTGGAGCATTGGAACAAGTAGAAGAAATGGGTGGAAAAATTCTCAAGCTTTGTGTCCAAGTTGGTGGCAGTATTTCTGGTGAACATGGTATTGGTGCGGAGAAAAAGTGCTATATGCCACAGATGTTTAGCCCAGTTGATTTAGAAACTATGCAATGGGTACGGCAAGTTTTTAATCCTAAAGGGTTAGCAAATCCTGAAAAGATATTCCCCACGCCACGAACTTGTGGTGAAGCAGCAAATGCGTCTGCTGTCAAAAAATTTGAAGGTGTGGAAAGATTTTAAGAAGAAAGAATTCAGGATTCAGGAGTCAGGAGTTAAGAATTAGAAGTTATACCAATTTAATGTGAAGTTGCATATATCTTGATCCCCCTAAATCCCCCTTAAAAAGGGGGATCAAGATATATGTTTTTCCGGTTCCCCCCTTATTAAGCTACGGTGTACACACAAGTTTAAAATAGTTGATTAAACAAGGTTTTACCCCACCCTAACCCTCCCCTTGGAAAGGGAAGGGAACTAGATTTTCTTATTTCCCTCCTTTCCAAGGGGGGACTAAGGGGGGTAATTAGACTTGTGTGTACGCTGTAGCCTTATTAAGGGGGGCTGGGGGGGATCGAATTATATGCAGCTTCATAAAAAATTGGGATTAGGAGTAAGAATTAGAATTTGGAATTCTAATTTATTAGGTTTTGGTATCGTTAAATATATTCATAACCAAAATTGGCTCCGTATGCTTTCAACTATTCTGACTTGTGACTTCTGAATTCTGAGTTATTAATCATCATTTCTTTACATAATCCGGAGGATTACAACTTTATTTTGTAGTTATATATATTCCGATCGCACTAGGTCACGATTACAAATGAATCGGGTTGCTCGCCGTTGTGTTTCTTACTTAATGTGTTTGGGATTAGTAGCCACTTTAACAGTTTTTTCATTCTCTTCAGTTTCTTCACTCCCAGTTTATTCCCAAAAAATAATTCCTTTACCTACAGAAATTCGCGGCGTTTGGCTCACTAATGTTGCTAGTGGTGTACTATTTGTCCCTTGGGGCATTAACCGGGCTATAAACCAATTATCGTCCCTCAATTTTAATACAATTTATCCTGTGGTTTGGAACCGAGGACATACTTTTTATAAAAGTGCAGTAGCTGAAATGACTACAGGCTCAAATACTCAACCTTTTCTCAATTTCATGCACGGTGGACAGGATGTTTTAACAAAGATAGTGACACTTGCCAAAAGGAAAAATTTGAGAGTTATTCCTTGGTTTGAATATGGGTTTATGACACCGCATTATTCACAGTTAGCAAGGCGTTATCCCGACTGGTTAACAATTGGACAAGAAGGTCTCAAGTCTATCCAAGATGCACCACCAGAAGAAATTGATAATAGTTTAGTAAGTAAGCTAGCTTGGTTGAATCCCTTACATCCGCAAGTGCAAGAGTTTATCCGAGGGCTAATTTTGGAAGTAGTCAGGGATTATGATGTGGATGGTATTCAGATTGACGATCATTTTGGGATGCCTGTACAGTTTGGTTACGATCGCTTCACGATTGAACTCTACCAGCAAGAACATAAAGGCAAAAGTCCTCCCATTGACCCTTTTAACTCAGAATGGATGCGTTGGCGAGCGGACAAAATTACTGATTTCATGGCAGAACTCTATCAAGCTGTGAAGGCGGTGAAACCCAAAGTCAAAATATCCCTATCTCCAAACTATCAAGCTTTTGCCTACAAATACTATTTGCAAGACTGGGAGAATTGGGTAAAAAAAGGTTTAGTTAATGAGTTAATTTTGCAAGTTTATCGAAATGATCAAAGCTCTTTTATCGCTCAATTAGAACAACCATCTGTGAAATTGGCTCAAAGTCTAATTCCTGTACAAATTGGTATATCAACGGGAACGGTGCGTAATCCTGTAAAAATGGCACAAGTTAGAGAACAGGTTCAAGCAGTACGCGATCGCAATTTTAATGGTATATCGTTTTTCTACTGGGAGAGTCTCTGGGGTTACATTGTACCGGAATCGCCCCAACAGCGACGCAAAGCTTTTTTTGAGATGTTTAATGCTAGAACTGTCAGACAATTCAAACCAAAAAAACTTTGATGCCATTCGCGCCGGAAAATACTAGATTTAGCTTTACACTGCTGTGGACTATCGCTACTTGTGGCGGTTTTTTATTGAGTTTACTTTTTATTGAAGTTGGCGATCAGCCAGATGTTGGGGTGCTAGAAGCAGCTATTGGTGGATTTGCGATCGCACTTCCTCAAGGTTGTCTTCTCAAAGAACCTGTATTTTGCATCAGGTGGATTTTGTCAAGTCTTTTGGGTTGGAGTATCATCACTGCGATCGGTATTGGTGCGGTAGGTTGGATTGTACCCAGTATTCAGATTCTTCCTTTGAGAATCCTGTCGGGAGCCATTTATGGCGCACTTGGCGGCTTGGGAATTGGATTGACACAATGGTTAGCAATTCCCCAGCCTGTGGCGTGGCGATGGATATTTGTCTCTTCGGTCAGTTGGGCTGTTGCTGTCCCCGTGGGTTCTGCTGTGGGAATGATTTTGCACCACTTAACGCAATTATTCTTAGGCGAAGTTATAGGGTTAGCTATCACTTGGCTGCTAGTTGGTATCCTCACCGGAATGAATGCTCATAAATTGCGGTCGTGAGTTCCCATTACCCAGCCTCACCCAATAATTTTATTAAGAATTGTAAAATTAATTGTTATAGTATGATAATTGTACTTAAGTATATGCAAAAATCTTGGAAAACTGTTCAAAAAATCATTAGATTTGCCCTAAACTGCAAATGTATTTTCGCCTTCAAAAAGCAGGATTTGTTAAGCTGACTTCTATTAGCTTTCCTAGATTTCTGACCAGAAGTAGAGAAAGATTTAAATTTCGATGAGCAACAGCTGACAATACTTTGCTATAGGCGCTAAAGTGCATCTACTACAAGTATAACGATAAGAGAGCGCCTAGAAGAGTCAGTAATACCAGAAAGGGACTCTCGCATGAATAAAAATCCAGCAGAATCAACTATGGAGTTGACAAAATTATCGCCCCCTCAAATTATCTTTGGCACGGAAGTAGAGGAGAAAAATAGTAGTGAGCAATTTCTACTGAGCATGTACGATTCTGTGCAGGCATCAATATTTGTAGTAGATGTTCTAGAAGATGGAGATTTTCAGTATGTAGCACTTAATCCCACTCATGAGCGGTGGATAGGAATTCGCTCAGACGATCTCCGAGGCAAAAAACCAGAGGATATTCTCTCCCCCATCGATGCTTGTAGGGTGCGTCAGCACTATGCTGACTGTGTGCTATTTGGTAAAACTATTTCTTACGAACAATGTTTACAATTCCAGGGGGTTACTACTTGGTGGAGTACGACTCTCACGCCACTAAGGGATGCTAACTCTCGGATTTATCGACTGATTGGTACTAGTAGTAATATCACTCCTGTGAAGCAAGCCCAAGAAGCAGTCGGACTCCAGTTTGAACGGGAGCAATTGCTAGAAGCGATCGCCGGACGAATTCACCAATCTGTAGAATTAGAGACAATTCTGCATCAGACAACAATTGAACTGCGGCAGTTTTTGAATTGCGATCGCGTTCTAGTTTATCGCTTCCAGCCTGATGGCAGTGGGGTAATTGTTGCCGCAAGCGTCGCTGCAAGCGATTCACTCTTGGGAAAAAACATCATCGATCCCTGCTTTAGTAGCAATCCAGAACACTACGGGCAAGGTTGCATTCAAGTTGTTGAGGATATTTATGCAGCAGACTTGCATCCTTACCATATAGATTTCCTGGCATCTTTGCAGATTAGAGCCAATGTAGTCGTGCCGATTTTCCAAGAGCAAGATATGTGGGGGCTATTGATTGCCCATCATTGCCAAGAATCACGTCAATGGCAGCAAGCAGAAACTGGCTTACTCAAACAGTTGGCAACTCAAATCGGCATTGCTGTGCAACAAGCAGAACTTCGTCAGCAGCTTCAGGATCTCAAAGTCGAAATAGAGTTGCAAAAACAGAAGCACAAAAATCAGTTGCAGCAGGTACGAAACTTTGAAGCCTTGGTGCGACGGATGACAGAACAAATCCGCGATCGTCTGGATGAAGCTCAGGTGTTGCAGACTGTCACTCAGGAATTAACAGAGTTACTGAACCTTGAACGTTGCCAAATTGAACTCTATAGCCCCTGTCAAACCCTGGTAACTATTGCCTACGGGTACAGCATCAACAATCTACCGCAGTGTCAAGAACTGACTAGACAGATTACAGACCGTCTGGAAGTTTATCAACCCTTATTGCAAAAACAACCTTTGCAATTTTTGGAAGTTGCCCCTGGATGGCAACCAAAGTTGTTGGTTATGTCCCAGATGGCTTGTCCAATTTTCGATACTCAAGGGATTTTGGGAAATCTTTGGTTGGCAAGACCATCACAAGAGGCATTTGATGAATTTGAAATTGAATTAGTGCAGCAGGTTGCCAATGAATGTGCGATCGCAATTCGCCAAGCTCAACTTTACCAACAAACCCAGACACAAGTTAAAGAATTAGAAAATTGCGATCGGCTCAAAAATCAATTTCTCCGAAATCTCTCCCAAGAACTGCGAACCCCAATAACTAGCATCAGCCTTGCAGTCCAAACCCTCGAAAGTGTCTTAACACCAGCAGAAATATTAGAGATAGAAATAGTTCCACAACTCTTGCAGATTCTGCATAACGAGTGTGCGCGAGAAAGCAAGTTAATTAACGATCTACTCAAACTCACATATCTTGAAGCAGAACCCGAACCCCCAACATTGATTGCCATTGACTTACAAAGCTGGCTTCAGCCCATTGTCGAGTCTTTTCGAGACCTCACCAACTGTCAGCGACAGCATTTAAAACTGAGTATTGATCGCGCACTCCCGCCTTTAGAGACAGATATCACAGATATGGAGAGGATTATCACCGAACTACTCAACCATGTCTGCAAATATACCCCAGCAGGTGAATCAGTCACAGTCTCTGCCTACTTAAGAGGGGATGCAGTAGAGCTTAATATTAGCAATTCTGGACTAGAGCTTACCAGCAATGAACTGTCACGGATTTTTGAGCCTTTTTATCACCTTTCCAAGCACGATCCTTGGAAACACAGCGGCACTGGGCTGGAATTAGCATTAGTGCAGAAAATGGTCAGACATTTAGGCGGCTCAATTTATGTAGAGAGTGGAGCCGGTCAAACCACCTTCACCATCAAATTCCCCCTTTAATTCGTTTTTTGGACGTATCACTAGCTAAATTCTCAGAAGTTGTGCTATGATGGTTATTCGTGTGGGTGACTAGCTCAACGGTAGAGCAGTAGACTCTTAATCTATTGGTTGCGGGTTCAAATCCCTCGTCACCCACTTTTTAAGTATTTATTTTTTCTCTCAGTTTTCTCTCACTTCAATCCAATGTACCCCTAAAACAACCAATTATGGGTAAATGTTTTGGTTGAGATAAACTTATGATTGATGCTCATAAATATAAGTTTTGTAGCGACTGTCTTGAATGTCAAGTGCGATCGTTAACAAAAAACTGGAACTGTGAACATTGACGCAACTGGGGAACGCTGCGCTAGATTCGGTGGTGGCTGGTACGGGCATTGAGATTTTACATAGG
>NZ_JADEXT010000016.1:0-154577 GCF_015206985.1 Nostoc sp. LEGE 12447
GTCTTTCCTGGTGTCTATTGCGCGGTGGAACCACACTGATCCCTTCCCGAACTCAGAGGTGAAACGCTGTTGCGGCAACGATAGTTTAGGGGTCGCCCTACGCAAAAATAGCTCGGTGCCAGGGATATTATTCAACCACAACAACACAAGAAAAGCCTTCTCAAGATTAATTGAGCAGGCTTTTTTTGTTTCACGAAGTCATAGCAACCGCAAAGGCAAGTAAAACGTACCTTCCGCACCCCTAACTGTCACAAAGGGAAATTACGGAGAGAAAAAAGTTAAGTGAGAATCAAAATAGATATCATTAGTCAAAAAAGAGATTTCAGTAACCATGAATCATAAAAAATGGCATCAAAATAAGAGTGTAAATAAGGGGCAATAAGAACTGACGGCAGAAAAATGAGTTTGAGATAAATAAACGAAGATGTTAAAGACTGAAATCATAAATTAGAGTAATAAATGAAAGTGACATGTAGCTGATATTTGGTGAGATGTTAGAGGCTGTTTCTAAAGAAAAGTAAAGCTAACAATTTGGAGGAGTAAATCAATCCCAAAATAGACGAGGAGTTTAAGTCTAAGCGCCAATGATGTCTCGAAAACCTTATCCCAGTGACCTGACTGATTCAGAGTGGGAGAAGATTGCACCGCTCCTACCAGCAACGAGTCCAATTGGTCGGCCCCGTAAGGTGGATATGCGGGAGTTGCTTAATGGGATTTTCTATGTGTTGTCTGAGGGATGTAGGTGGCGTTCTTTACCCCACGACTTTCCACCCTGGCAAACAGTCTACAAGTATTTTCGTCATTGGCAACGCCTTGAGGTCTGGCATACTATCAATACCCATCTTAGGCAACAAGTTCGCAACAGCGTCGAGAAAGCAGATAACCTCACAGCAGGCATGAACGATAGTCAGTCGGTAAAAACGACGGAAAAAAGGGGGAGGTTTATGGCTATGACGGAGGCAAGCAAGTAAAAGGACGCAAACGTCATATCTTTGTGGATACATTGGGACTATTATTGGCAGTCGTCGTAACCGAAGCCAATTTTCCTGAACGTTTGGGAGCTACAGCTGTAGTGATGGAAGCGGCAGATGCCACAGAGGACATTGTACTCCTGAAGGGTAGATCAAGGCTACAGCGGGGAGAACCTTGCACGAGTGATTCAGCAATTGTGTGAGGCTAAAGTAGAAGTAGTGCGTCGCACCGAACCAGGATTTGTGGTGTTACCGAAGCGTTGGATTGTAGAACGAACTTTCGGGTGGTGGAATCACTATCGCCGCTTAAGTAAAGATTATGAACTACTTCCCGAAGTTAGTGAAGCAATGATCTATACGGTAATGATTCGCTTGATGCTACGACGACTAGCGCAGTCAGAATCAGCATCTTCATAATCTTTTAGAAACAGTCTCTTACCGTTGGATTATCTTTTTTAAGCGAAGCGTTAGCGAGTCCGCGAGCGTCTGTACTTTTTTGACCCTTTCAATTGCGCGAAAACCAGAACCATTAACGTACATTTCTAGGCATTCACGCTTAATATCTTCAGAATATCCTTTTGGTTCATAAGATTCGATAAATTGACGCTTACATCGAACGCAAATGTAATTTTGCTTACCACGTTGTCTACCGTTTTTACGTATATGAGTTGATGCACACTTAGGACATTGCATAGTGATCGCTCTAATTCATATTTCTATTCTGCAACGCCCATTTAACTTACCAACCTCCATCAATAGTAAACGCAAGTAAACGGAGCGAATAACTTCCCATTACAACAAGCGGCAATCATATTAACTAGCCCTTATCTCCTCGCACTTTTAACGCAAGTAGTCAACAGACAGTGCCTCGTAGTAGCTCTGTTTCGTTGTCAGAATTATGCAAGCCAAGTATGGGAGGTTGAGAATCAATCCCATACTCTGATTCATTAAGGTTTATCGCCCTCTCCCTGTCCTCCTGTGCCCTTCTGCCCTTGTGGTGCAGACATGATTCGCTTTTGCTGTTCTTGTAACCAAGTTTCAAAGAGTTCATTCAGTAGTCGGACTTTCATAAATTCATCTAGTTGTGCGGGGATAAATTTTTCCAGTCGCAAAATCACGAACCACTCGGCGATGCGGGTAGGGGGCAATATCTGGCCTGGTTGACTGCTAGATAGCATTTGCACCATTACCGGATGTAGTGCATTCAGTTCAATCGGACCTACTAAGCCGCCAGTTTGGGCTTCTGGCCCAAGCGAATATTCACGCGCCAAGTCAGCAAAAGAATTTTCTTTTGCCTGAATCCGGAAGTAAAGTTCTTGGGCAATTCCCACATCCTGGGTTCGCAGTAGGGAATAAATTACTTTATCTAGTTTTGCTTTGGACTGAAAAAAGTAGGATTCCAATTTATTACCCCAAGTGGCTTGCTTGAATTTTTCAATTTTAAGCTTACGAGTTGTAATAACTTCTAGCTGTTCGGTAGTCAGCCCTTGATGTGCCATCCAAGCCTGGATGTCTTCTTCATTTTTGAACTGTTTTTCAACGTAAAACTGCTGTTTGGCTTGGGCTATTTCCTCAGGTGTACACTCTATTGCTATCTTCTCGGAGCGTGAATTTTGCTCTATGGCCTCATCGAGGATCAATTCTCTCTGCAACTGTGGCAGCATTTGGTAATTTCCTAGCAAGGAAACCAGCTCACTCGCTGTGATTGTACGATTACCGATTTGGATCGCTTCAGTCATTAGCTTTCGGGAATCTCAATATTGTTAAAGAAGCTAAACCGTAGCCCATTCACTGGGAGCTTTTGTCTTAATTTTACCGAGTTAGGTACACTTACCTCACTTTCTCAATAATTACACACTTTAAAATATACAGATCATATATGTTTGTATAAAAATTTTACGTAAAACCGGTCATAGTGAAGACAAGATTAAAAGGGATAATCCCTCTTTCATGAAAGTGGGTTAAAACCTGATAGCAGTTCTCGACAATGGTGAGATACGTTATTAAGCTACTAAAGCTTGGGAAAAAATATTTGGGTGTACCTCAGTAGCTTAGAAAACGCTATACTTCATTGACTGTAACGTCGAAAACTCGTTCATTTATCCGAGAGTGACAAAAAGTGCGATTCGTTGTGTGACAAATCACCGTAGCCAGTCCGTAAATAATCACACCAACCAACACTAGCAATAAAGTTGGTTGAACTTTCGGTCTGATGCGGGTGAAAGCCCCGCCCAATAGACTCAGTTGTGACTCCTTATCTGCCCACACTGACCAGACTCGGTTTCTGGAGGGTGAAGCTGGGAACAGGGTGTAATCAGACATCCGTTGCGGGATGACACTGACGCTAACAGGGAGTTCCTACGGTGAAATAGAACCTAGAAAAGCAACCTACACTCAAGCAGAGCGCAACACTAAAACCCCGACTTCACTGGAGACAAAACATTATTCCCGCCACGCATTGTTTTGGGTAGTGGCATGAGTCCAGGGAATCCAGAGGTTGAATTGGTCCCACCTAAAGGAACATAGCAATCTGACCGAGGGAACGAATAAAAACGAATTGAGGGTGTAGGGGAGGTCGAATCCCTGCGTAGGCTAGACGAGAAGCGGAATTCTCTCAATTCGGGTAGGACTGACAGTAATTGGTCAGAGGTGTTCAGAATATACTTGCTTGGAGTTAGAGCATTATTAGACACAGCGATAATGCTAGTGAATCTTGGAAGAGTTTACCGTGGAAGAAATTTCGCCGTAATTTATTCCGCCTACAAAAACGAGTGTACAAAGCCATTCGAGACGGAGACAAAGTCAAAAACCTTTTAGCTATTCATCAAAGCTGCCACGATTACATACACATGGGCAATGACTCTAGTTAAGAACATCGAAAGCTGGGTGCGGGGAAAACCTGCACGCCCAGATTGAACAGAGAGGTGCGGCGGATAATACCGCCCATCGACTCTAACAGGGTTATTCCTCTTTCGCTCCCAGCCAGAAGATGGGTAAAATCTGCTAAGTGCAGGAAACCATAAATCTAGCTATTGCTAGATGCTGTAATTCTCTCAAACGCTATAATCTACATCTGTTGCACAGAGAGATTAACTTGTGGATGTCATATTAGAACGATCGCACGAATTAAAACAAGCCTTAGTTGATTTTGTCCTTGATGCTGAAGGCGAACTGGCACAAGCACTGGAAACTTATGCAGCAGCACAGTTGCGCCGTGGAAGTGGGGATAGTACACAGCAGGACTTAATCATTGATAGCTTTCTAACAGCAGGGAAAGTCGGTGATAAGTCTCCATTAGAGTTGTTTATCGAAAGCCATCCAGATTTAGAAGAGAGCGATCGCAATCTGATCAAAAGCTGGCATCATAGTTTTATTGGTTTATTTGCCATTAGTAACATCCTACCTGATGGCTTTGAATTGACGAACTGGATAACAGATAAATGCTACCTCGTCAAGCCTAACAATACCCAAACATTACAGGCAATATCTCGGTTGAAAATAGGAGAAATTTTACTAACTCGCATTTCTCCTGTTACCGATAGCTACTGGATGTTGTCTGGGCCCTATACAATAATGGGTAAATTAGGTAAACCCAAACTGGCTGTAGCAATTGGCAACTTCAAAGAAAAGTATAAAAGTAATCTTTACAGCGATGCTCCAGACTTGCTAGAAGAAGCTTGGCAGTCAGTAGAACAATATCATCAGCAGTTTGTAGACTTTTTTGGTACTGATGAAATCACCCTATCTGGATACCATCTTAATAAGAAAATCGCGGAATTTCAAGAAATAATTACTGAAAAAACCTTCGCAGCAGCAGGAATTGATACTTCCAAATCCTTGGCGGAAGTGGCAGAAGCAGCTGGCATTGGAGACGAGGAAATCAAAGCAGCAGCACAAGAGTTTGGCGCTGATTCTAATGTAGTCTCTCAGATGTTGAACAGCAAAGGCGGCAATAGCAAAATGGTTATGCCAAAGGTTGATTTACCTGCCGAACTCAAGAAAGCAGAACAGGTAACGGCTCTTTCTCATCCCCGTTGGGGACAAATGTTTTTACCAACATATAGTAAGGTACAAGCAATCTTATCAGCAGAAGACTGGCAAAGTGTTCAAGGGGCGGAAAAACTAATTCGCTACTATCTCGAAGATAAAAGTATTAATGCCTTTATTTGGCATCGACTAGCGCAACAATATCCAACTCAATTAGAAAATGTGTTGCAAATAGTTCTGCAACGTCCAGAGTTTCACCTTGAAAGCGACTTGGATGTGCTTTTGCAAGAATTCCACAAACCGATTGAGCCAGAGCTACCAGATATTGCCAGTGTACCCATACATTTGCATAATTTATTTCAGGAAGCTTTAGGAGAAGTTAATAAATCTAAATCAAAGGGTAAAGGGCAAGCAAAGCCAGCAAAGGGTTTTCAACGAGGTTAGTAATTCACCGTTCGCGTAATGGTACTCATGCTCGAAACCAAATAACCCTTCGACTCTGTGTTAGCGCAGAATTTTTGTAGCTTCTTGTAAAAATTTTTTGATGACATTTGGGAAAGCGTGTTTCTTTACATATCCCTTATTTCATCAATTTAATTCTCTATTAGGCGAACGGTACACAAAAAACCCCGACTTGATAGCCGAGGTAGATGGGAGAAGTCCAAATGTCGATGAGATATCGCAATACCGAAATCTGTTTTTATTAGCTAATGCCAGTTAGGTAGTTAAGTTTAGTTTTAGTTAAGTTATGTAAATAAATTTAACCTAAATATTACAAATAGTCAACTAAACTTGACAAAAAAATCTAATGGATATTATGAGAACTACTTATCAGTCAGTGTATAGGATTTTTTTTAGAGATGCGGTAAACGAAATAGGCAAAACAAAACGGGTTACTGGCTAAGATAGTGGGATGAAAATGAGAACCGATCTGCTTTAGAGTTAGAAAACTGAGGGATTAGCTGCATCAATCAAGGTAGTCGGAATTAGACCAGAGATTTGAGAAGCTAGCTACTAGATCACCAAAGTCTTTACAATTCCTTTGTTAGCTCAAAAAGTATTTCTCGACCTATGACAAATCAAGCTCCTATCCCGGTTATTGTCAACGGTGCTGCTGGTAAAATGGGCCGTGAGGTGATTAAGGCAGTGGCGCAAGCGCCTGACTTAAACCTAGTGGGTGCAATTGACCACAGTTTGGAACATCAAGATAAAGACGCTGGAGAATTAGCGGGTTTAAGCGAACCCCTTGAAGTGCCAATTACCAATCAATTGGAACCTATGTTAGGGTATGTGGCTGGCGACAGACAGTCTCCTCCAGGGGTAATTGTAGACTTTACTCATCCTGATTCAGTTTATGACAATATTCGTAGTGCGATCGCCTACGGTATTCGTCCAGTAGTCGGCACTACTGGGTTAAGTCCAGAACAAATTCAAGACTTGGCAGATTTTGCCGACAAAGCTAGCACTGGTTGTCTAATTATTCCTAACTTCTCTATTGGGATGGTGCTGTTGCAACAAGCCGCGATCGCAGCCTCCAAATATTTTGACCATGTGGAAATTATCGAACTGCATCACAACCAAAAAGCTGATGCTCCCAGTGGTACTGCCATTCAAACGGCGCAGTTACTAGGAGAATTGGGTAAAACTTTTAACCCTGCTCTTGTAGAAGAGACAGAGAAATTACCAGGAGCGAGGGGTAGCATAGCAGATGAAGGGATTAGAATTCATAGCGTGCGCTTGCCAGGACTGATTGCTCATCAAGAAGTTATTTTTGGCGCAGCAGGACAGATTTATACTTTACGACATGATACGAGCGATCGCGCTTGCTATATGCCAGGAGTACTACTAGCGATTCGCAAAGTCTTAGCGCTAAAGTCGTTAGTATATGGATTAGAAAAGATACTTTAGACTTTAAATACACTATTCAGCATTCATCACTCAGCACTCATGTTAGTACCACTGACTCGCCAGAAATTTGAACAAGTTATCCCCCTAATTGCCACTGGTTTGCAGTACAAGTACTATTGGGGGAAGTTTTCAAATTTTTTGCAACGGCTGTTAATTTCTGTAGTTGCCATAGTTGTTCTATTGCTTGTAACAGTCATTTTTAAACTTGAGTTTGCTTCAATAGTATTTGTGCTGGGGGTAGTTAGCGCTTTTTTTTGGCTGTGGTATCCAGTGTTTCAAGCAAGTATGCGGAATTTGCAATGCCGCCGTTATAAGTATGGCGGCTTTTTCCGTGGTCGAGTCCTAGATTGGTGGATCACAGACCAGTTGATGGGGAAACAAGAAACAGTCAACAGCAAAGGCCAACTGGTAATTGTGGAAAACCGAGAAAAACAAATTAACTTAGAGGTGGGTGATGAAACAGGATTTACCATTGAGTTTGTAGCACCATTACGTCCTGCTCACAAAGTTATTACTCGCGGTCAAATTGCCGAAATGGTAGTGCTGTCAAATCGTGCAGATTTAAGCAGTATTGAACAATTCAGCGATATATACATTCCCAGTCGTGACCTGTGGATTAGTGATTATCCTTATCTGCGGCGGGATTTCTTTAACGAAGTCGGTCGTCGCTTGCGTGAAGACCAACAACAAAAACCACGCCGTCGCCGTCGTAGAGACGAGGATTGAAAAAGAAGTCAAACAATTTTGGTTTTAGATTGACCCCATACCGTTGATGCGAAAGCTTGAATAAATAATTTTGAAATTTATTCTCGCGTTTAAATTCGGGGGCTTTAAAGCTTTTTGAATTTTAAATCTTTCAATCGAAAATTTACTGAAGGAGGTGGGATGATTTAATCAGTTTGCTAACGAGAGCATCCTACTTTGATGATTTTCCCTTTTAAACGATAGGTAACAGATCCACAAGCAAAACCTCCTAGCAAATCAGGCTCTGCATAAGTTTGCATAGGCGGATTTTGTTTATCTAGTCGCCATTTCCAATTGCCAGATATTTTTTCTAGAGTGGGATATTTTTTTAAAAACTGTGAATCTGCAACAATATCGTGAGTTCCCTTAAGACTTACCTTAGAACGATTAAGGTATATATTGTAATCGTAAATAACGTTTTTATTTTTATTACTACTATTAACAGCTTTGCCAGGATAAGCATAAAGAATGTTCCTTAAAATCCTGACATCAGATGATACATTAGCAAATATTTGCCCATCTTTAATTTCGGGACTTTGATTATTTAAAACAGCAGTATTATTTACAATATCAACATGATCGCTTAAAAATGTATGAATACCTGAACCACCATTATTAAATGTAAGATTGTTTTTAACTAAAGTGCGTCCTTTATATACACTCAACTTTGAGTTATTTTGATTATTTCTTGATGTATCGATAATAATGCCATTACCATCTGTGATCTTTCCGACTGCAATCCAAGGGATGAACATACGATTGTTATAGGTCTTGTTGTTGGTTACAAACATCTTGTATCCCCGATTGTTGTCAAAATTCCAATTGCTCAACATGGAAATACCACTGCAACCATAAACGCTGTACCAGGCATTATCGAACACCACGTTATTATTTATTGTCACGTAGTCTGATTCAATGACTGAAATGCCTGCTCCTCCACACTTGTGTACCTTGTTGTTGACAATACGTATATGGTGAGTATGACCATTTTTTCGTCCATCCACGTTGATGCAGTTTCCATTCGTCAGAGGGTTTAGTTTGTTAGTTTTCTGACTCATTGCATAATCTAGGGTTACATTGTCATTGTTCCCTATGACTTCAAGCCCATTTATCTCAATATATGACGCTCCATTGTGAATCAAAATTCCATTCCATCCATTGTGCTTAATTTTCGGACGATGCCCAGGATATGCTTTAAACTTAATCCATGCGTTTGCTTTTCCAGAGCGAGTAATAGATACTACCTGTCCATTTGGGCTTGCATTCCTGTAAACTCCGTTCATAATCAGTACGGTGTCCCCAGGGTTGGTCAGATTTGCTGCTTTTTGAATTGTCCTAAAGGGGGATGAATTAGAGAGTCCGCTATTTGTGTCATTTCCAGTACCACTAACGTAGTATGTTTTCGGTGTCGTCTTAGTGCTGATTAGCTGGCGACTGGATAAGATAATTTCCTTGTTAGTAGATACTTGATGGACGTTTTCAACTAAAGATACTTTTATATTTTCTCCTTTAGCCAAAAGACTCAATACTAAGGGAATTGCAAAGTATGCACTTAAGTTGAAACCTGTAATTACCACAAGAAACGGCTCCTTGTTAGGGACTACTTAACAAAAATATCAGGATATTCAGTGATTTTGAATGCTCTTTTGAATAGAAAATATAATAGAGTCGACTTTCCTAGCTCCCTCGATTTCCATCTTGTCCATAAGCTTGCCAAGCCAAGTCTACCAATCCATCAACGATCGCAGCTGCTACAACTGCATTACCTTTGCGACTCTCAATTGTAATATGGGGCACTAAGGAGTCTTGTAAACGCGCTTTCGCTTCATCAACATTGACAAATCCTACTGGAGTCGCAATTATCAAAGCAGGTCTAATTTCCTCAGCCTCAATTAAATCAACTAGTGCTGTTAGTGCTGTTTGTGCTTGACCAATCACAAAAATGCCCTCTGGATAACGCTTTGCTAAGGTTTCGATTCCCCATGCTGCCCGAGTTTTTTCTTTTTGAGGGCGTGTCAGAGCTTCCATACTGCAATACACCGGATTAGCAAAGGTGTTTTGAATCTCAGATGCAATACCTACTTGTACCATCGGGACATCTACTACAATCGTGGTACGCGCGGCTAGTGCTGCTGCTCCTGCTTGTAAGGCACGCTCAGAGAAACGAATCAAAGACTTATACTCAAAGTCAGCTGTAGAGTATATTACCCGCCGCACAATCTCATATTCTGCGGGTGAAAAGACATGATTTTCAATTTCATTATCAATAATTGCTAAACTTTGAGCATCAGTTACGTGCCATTCCATTTTTCTTGAGCTTCTTAAATATTAGCTTTCAGCTTATCAGCTTCAGGGATTTAGGAGTTAGGAGTTAATTAAAAACTCATAACTCCTAACTCAGCACTTATAACTCATTACTAGAAGAAGGTCGGCTGAAAACAGGAGATAAGTAGGCAACCAAGACACCGATAATAAAGCCAGAGATATTGCGAACTAGAGGTAGCCAGTCACTTGTACGTGTCACCACTGGCCCAATACCAAAGGCAATAAATAAGATCCCCCATAAAGGTGAGAAAATTAAAGCCCATTGCCAAGCAAAAACTTGTCCTTTCTCGCGGGGTTGAGCTGCAAATCCACAAATTATCCCACCAATAACTGAGGTAATCAAGGTGAGAATCCATTGCTCTCGTGGTAGTCCAGGAACAACATTGCAACCACCTTTGAGTAAACAGCCTTTAACAGATTCTAAAGCTTGCAGAATGGCTTGGTCTTCGCCTTGTTCGCGCACAAAGTACAAATTACCGAAGCGAGTTTGCAGTTCTATCCAGAATGTTCTGGGTAAAAGTTCATAAACAGCATCGCCGACGCTAAAACTGAGGATGTTACCGCCACGAGAATCGGCAACTAGTAAAATGCTTTTGTCATCCAAACCCCAATATTTTATAACTGCCCGGCCTGGGGTGCGGTCATACTGGGTCAATACTCGCAGTTTCCAGCCTGTATCGGCTTCAAACTGTTCTAAATCTTTGACAAGCTTTTCTTCTTGCAGCACAGGCAGAGATTTAGCTAAGTCTACAACTGGGGTAAAGGTGTCAGGGAGTAACTCAGGATTGTCATAAGCCAATGCTGGGGGAGAATTCATGACCCAAATTGACCCAGCCAGAAAAAAGACTGCGATAGATAGCAGAATTCGTCGCCAAAAACAAGATTGCATGGACGTTTTTATACAAATATCAACGGTAGAGGTGAACAAGTTGTTTTAAAAGAGTACGGGAAAAATGATAGTTCTTTACACTTGTTTACTTTACTCTAATCTAAGGGATCAAAGCAAAGCGTTTTTGGGAATAGGGCACTAGAGGCAGAGGGGCAGGGGGGAAAGAGATAATTTATTATTCTCCCCCTTGTCCTCTGCTCCCCGGTTTCTTTTCTTAGTCCCTAGTTCCCATTCCTTATTACCAATTCAATCTTCGTCATCAAAATTGGTTTCCCAGTTAACAGCGTCATCGTAACCTTCGTTAGCGCGGTATACTTCTGTTTTTATGCGGCGATTTTCTTGCCTTAGCACTTCTCGTTCTCGCAACGTTAGTGGTGGTTGTTCATTGCTTGGCAAGCGATCGCTATTTCGCCTCGTCGGTTTTGGGCGTGTGAAGTTTCTCCAAGCAGCTTTCGCGCCAACAAAAATGCTGCGTGTACCTACTTGCAGATTTTTAGCCTGAATTCTTGCACTATCGAGGGTTTGATCGACTTGTTTGGCTACTTGACTGGCATTTTTGACACCTTCACTAACATCATCAGTTAAGTCAGTTATTTCCAAACCAGTCACGCGAATAGCTTCTAGAGTGGGCGGTAACTCTCGTGAGAGTGTATCAAATAGCTTTTCTGCACTGCGAGCAGCGCGTGCTAACTCTTGCAAAGCGGGTATGGCCGCCACTAAAACCGCAGTTAAGCTTGTGGCGACTAGAAGTAAGGAGAGTCCCAACCAAAACAGGGGATCAATCACGGTAATGTCATTTATGAGCGTTCTAATGGCTGAGGAAGATAATCTGAGTCTTCAGGTGATGTTTGCCTCTGTAAGATTTGGCTTTCCTTTTGAGTGGCATCTACACCTGCTGCGATCGCTTCCCGTAATCGATCTAAAGTCTCATCCCAGTTTCGTAGTGCGCTGGCAGAGAGACGATCTGCTTGGATTTGCACACTCGTTGATAAATCTTCTGCCAATTCTGGGATAGCATTGGCAGATTTCTTCAAGATTTTACGCGTTTCGCGCCCTGTACGTGGAGCCACGAGCAAACCCGTTAAAGCACCGATGGTAGCTCCCAGCATCAAACCGCCAATAAATACTCCAGAACGGTTATTAGACATATTGTTGTTTCTCTCCTTACACCTATTTTAGGTGTGTTTTCTCTCCTTGTAAGGCTCACCGATTTTATTCAGTTAATCTATCCTGACAAAATATCAGCCAAAAATGTTGCTTTTGTTCATTAAACATTAAAACCATTAATTACTTATGATTCAAAACTCCCTGGGTTACTTTCCCTCTGTATCTTTGTACCTTTGTGTCAGCCCTAATTATAAATGTTCATGTGAACTTGACATAACTCATTTGGCAACAGTTCTTTTCCCGGATATTAACTCTAGCCTGCGAAAATAACGCTGCCAAATTTGCTGTCCTTGTAAAAGTAGACTGATAATTTGTCGCACTTGTTGGATTTGCATTTTTAGTGCTTGATTTTTCTGCCGTAAGTTATAAATATTCTCCTGACTGAGATAAATATTTTCTGGTGCTTTATTTAATACTGTATGAGTACAACTTTCATAAACAGTTAACGTATCTGCTATGTATGCTAGCCGCTGCTTGAGTTGCCACACTCGCCAAGCCACATAGACTAGTATCAACGAAATGAGGGTATTAACGAGGATAACTAAAATTACCATTGTTTATCTTCACCAATATCAGCTTTGCGGAATTGTTCTATATACTTGACTACGAATTTTAGATTTTAGATTTTTTTGGGGATGAACCAGAAAATCGCCAATTCACCAATTTTGTAACAACTATATGCCCACACCTGGCAAAACCACAGCTACAATTGCCTTAGATTCATGACTCGGTTTGCGAAATCAACCCGTATGCTTAAAAAGCCCCAGTTTTACTACGTTTCACTCCTTAACCTGATAATCCTAGTCAATTTGCGACCTTTGCGGCATCTAAGCACAATGGCATAGCCCCTTCAACATCCTGTGAGAGAACTACACTCCTTATTGGAGCCTCCTCAGCATCGCCTTTATTATTGTGCTATTACCTCTACCAGTTTTCCAGTCTGTCGCGTGAAGTTCACTAACATTTTGCTTGCAAACCCTCGCCAGTGCTTCAAATTGCTGGATGTGCGGTGGGGACAAGGAAAGTGGGAAAGGAAAGAGTCTATTAATTACCTCTTCCCTTATACAATTTTCCTAGCCGATGGCTTTCCCCTCTTCCCTTAACCTTCTTGTTGAAGGCTTATCCCTGGTATTTCACTAATTCGTTGCTAATAATGATTACTTTTTCTCTATATCCAGTAGAAGGTAAGGATGTCAAAAAAATTACTATCAACTAATTCCTTCCGAGCCATTTTAGTTGCTTTGACAATTGGATTTGTTGGGTGTGGAAATCAAGCTGCAAGAACTGCATTCACTCAAACTACCACCCCGGTAAATGAGAACCTTCCTCAAGTTGTAGCAACAACAAGTGTACTATGTGATTTAACCAAGCAAGTTGTCGGGAATACAGTTAACCTCACTTGCTTAATTGATCCTAGTGCCAATCCTCGCGTTTATAAACCAAAGCCAGAAGATCGTAGAGCCATTGAGCAAGCTAATCTCATTCTCTATAGTGGCTATAATTTAGAACCAAATCTGATCAAATTAATTAAAGCAACTAAAAATACTGCGCCTAAAATAGCCGTCGGTCAACTTGCGGTATCTAAGCCACAAAAATTTCAGAAAAACGGCAAGAATTTAATTAATCCTCATCTTTGGCATAATACTAAGAATGCTATCAGAATGGTGGAGGTAATTAATAGTAATCTGAGAAAATTAGAATCTAGTGATGCAGCAAATTATAACAGCAACGCCAAAAAAATTACCAATGAACTCACTCAGCTAGATAGCTGGATTAAGTCAAGAATTACGAGTATTCCTGCCAAAGAACGTAAGTTAGTTACAACCTCTAATGCACTGAGTTATTACGCCAAAGCATACGGTATTCCATTAGCAGGCGGATTACAAGGTATTAATAGTGGCCAAAACTTGACACCTACACAAGTTAGAAATTTAGTTACAAATATTAAACGGGCTAAAGTCTCAACGATTTTCCCTGAAACGGCAATTAACGAGAATTCACTTCAATCTGTAGCAAGAGTTGCTGAAGTGAAAATTTCTGATAGAAAGTTATATGTTGAGGGACTTGGTGAACCGGGAAGCGAGGCGGACACTTATCAGAAAATGATGATTGCCAATACACGCACAATTATAGAAGGGTTAGGAGGAACGTATTTAATGTTTCAATCGAAAACTGCTAATTAGTTATAAATTCCATTAATAAATCTGATAAACCGAAATGTTTTAGATTAATGAAAATTCGGTTTATCAGTCCTTTTTTAAAGACGAAAATGCTAATGCTATTTGTCTTTTAATCTAATATCAATCACAGTTGCATTGAAGTTGTAGTTAAAGCCTTCCAACTCAAACGGCATTCCAATTTTAACTTTACTGTTACCTAGAACGGGGCCATTGTCAGTAACCTGGGCTTTACCGTCTAGAGTCAAAAGCAAATCTGTACTAAAATTGTTGGTTTTTGGATCTGGTAATTCTTTTACACTACCATCTGGTTGGAAAACATTGACTGTTCTAGGTAGCTGTTGAATGGATTTAATTTCAATCTGTCCATAAGGTTGATTGCGGATAATCACATTAGTCTTTCCACCTTTTTTTAAACCTTGGTTAAATAATTGCTCAGGGTCACGGACATTCAAGCCACGAACAACTAAGTCTACTTCTATAGGTATTGTTTTCGCACCAACTTGGGCAACAGAACCAGAAGTTCCAGGAAAGACAAAGATGCCAAATATCACTAGCAGAATTACCAGTGCAGCACCTAAATCTAAGAGGTTGATTTTGCCGAACAAGCGACCTTTTGAATCTAAAATAGCCATAAAAATTTTTCCGAGGTAATAGCGAAGTAATTGATTGTAGCAAGAAGGCTTTCGATGAAAACGGCAATTTTTCCTATTTGGTAATAACTCAAAGCGGCTGGGCGTTGTAGTTATGCGACAGTTTATCACGAGTTTCGTAAGTTAGCAGGGGTGGGAGCTAACCCTGAAACTTTTACCCGTTCAGACTGACGCACCCAGAAAGTAATATCTAGTGTTTAAGCCTATCTCTAGAGGGAATCTCTAGTCCACCACAATTCGGTAAATTTGCGTAAGCATTAGCTGTATCACAACTCATTTGCTATTGAGTTAAGAATGCAACTTAGAATCCTCTAAATCCGTCTCATAATTTGTCCGATTATTTTATGTTCTCCCGAAATAATCTTTAAAGCGTATTATGTTCAATTGGAAAGGTTTTGTTGCAAGTTACCGTGTGTGGCGGCGTAGCTGGTTTTATCCCCTAATTTCGGTGGTAGTCGCCCTGAGTTTGTGTCTGAGTACACCCTTGCCTGGAAGAACTTTAGACTTCTTGCCTCTTATATTGCAGGGAGTCCAGGTACTTCAGCTTTCTAATATATCTGATCGCCAGGAAACTGATATTGGCAAGCAGATTAATCAGCAAATACTGGGGGGTCAAGTCAAACTTTACCGGAATGCTGAAGTTAATCGCTATGTAGAACAAATTGGTCGGCGTTTAGCAGCTAATAGCGATCGCCCCAACCTTCCCTTCATTTTCCAAGTCGTTGAAGATGATGCGATTAATGCCTTTGCAACTTTAGGAGGCTATGTATATGTCCACACAGGTTTACTGAAAACCGCAGACAATGAAGCGGAACTTGCAAGTGTCATCGCCCATGAAATTGGTCATATTGGCGGGAAGCACTTGGTTAAACAGATGCGGCAAAAAGCGGTCGCTAGTGGTTTAGCAACAGCAACTGGTTTAGATCGCAATACAGCAGTGAATATTGGTGTAGAACTTGCCTTGAATCGTCCTCGTAGTCGTCAAGATGAATTTGATGCCGATCAAAGAGGGCTACGAACCTTGACACGCGCTGGGTATGCCCAGTCTGGGATGGTTTCTTTTATGCAAAAGCTACTGAAAAAGGGTGGTTCTACTCCGACATTTTTGAGTACACACCCCGGAACTAGCGATCGCATTGATGCCCTCAGACGTGCAATTAACACCCAACCTAGTAATGGAAATTATGGGTTGGATAATGCTAGTTATAAAGCTAATATTCGACCTTTAGTAAAGTCTTAAGGGAATGGGGAATGGGGAATGGGGAATGGGGAATGGGGAATGGGGAATGGGGAATTGCTTACTTCCCTTGTCTCCCTAATCTTCCACATCTTTCCCTCCACCTCATCTCGACGAATATTATTCAATTCTTATTGCGACGATCAACTTTGATTTTGGCTGGATTAACGGTAATTACAACTTCTTCTAAAGGGAGGGTACGGAGATAGTTTTTAAAAATGTTAACTTGATAAACCAGGTTATTCGTTACATCCAGTCCAGTCAACCAGCCACTCCGGGGATGATAAGCGCCAGTATCTATGTCTAGCCATCCCTGTCCTTGTGCCAGTTTCCCAGGAGAAACACCAGGCAGAGTAAAAGTAATCGTGTGACCGATGATAATAAGCTTATCTGGAAAGTAGGGTTTTTCGATGCTGTGAAATTCCTCTCGTATCCAGCACAGTTGATCGGCAGTTTGTTCTGTCACCGACTTGGAAGGGTCAACCCCAGCATGAGTTAACCAAATATCCCCCAAGTCGAGATATGTAGGCAAACTCTTGAACCAATCCAGATGGTCATCGGGGATTGAAGCCTCGTGGTAACTGGCTACGGTAGCTTGCCCTCCACTATACAACCACGCTTGCATCGTCGGGGAGGAAGTTCTTTCATTAGTCAAAATGTTTAATAACATCTGCTCATGATTTCCCAGCAAACATGGGTAGTTATGTCGTTTGACAAAATTAACTACTTGTGAGCTATGAGGCCCGCGATCGATTAAGTCTCCCAAAAAATAGATTTGATCGTCTGACGTGGGAGCGATCGCCTCCAACAAAGTCATTAAACCTTCATAGTGTCCATGTACATCCCCAATTACTATTCGTCTGGGGCTAGTTTCGCTCATTGTCTCTTAGCTTCAATAGTTTTGCTAATACTTCTGCTACAGTTTAAGCTGTCTGGTTTCCGTAATGAAAGGTAAAAATACTGAACTAAGTTTTATTTTAATTTAATTATTATTCCAGAAATAAATATTATTAATGATGAACATAGAGTAGTATGGATAGTCTTTACTGCTAGTAAAGAAAATTAGCAAATGCCACTCGCGTTAGCTTAAAATCTAAGCTGTTGCTGTATTTCTAACTTTTTACCTCAACAATGTCTAAAGATTTTTCTGCTGAGATTAGTTCGCGCATCTGCCAGCACATGAATGACGATCATGCTGATGCCATAGTTCTTTATGCTAAAGCTTTTGGTGGTGTAACAGATGCGATTGCAGCAAAAATGTTGTCAATTGATGCACAAGGTATGGATTTGACAGCGCAAGTCAATGGTGAAGCTGTACCAGTTCGCATTCAGTTTGATCGTGTTTTAGTAGATGCAGAAGATGCTCATCAAACTCTCATTGCAATGGTAAAGCAGGCGCGGGTAAACGCAAAGTAGAAATTTGGAAGTAACTAAAGACCGCCATTGCGTTTTATATTAGCTATCACCCAGAGATACCGACCTCTTCCTTGACTACTGCGGTATGAGGCTGGGTTTGAATAATTTCAAACTTCCAGTCTGAAGAATAATCAGGCAAATCATAGCCAACACTCTTAACATGAGCCAGCATCAACTCATCGCGTTGGTGCCAAACAGCAAATATGCTTTCTCTACCATCGTCAAGCGTTTCTAGGTCGATTTTATAAACCTCATTTACCCGCTTTAGTTTCAAGCCCAACAAATTTAAGAGTCGACTGAGTATTTTTATTGCCGAAACCTGCTCTTTTTCTCCGACTAAGTTAATACCAAGCGCCCTTTTAATATGCTTACTATGCTGAAAAACAATATTTTTAAGCATTATTAAATCTGGATTACTCTCGGTAAACTCTCTTTCTGCTTCGAGAAACTGAAGCATTCCCAACGCTCTCATCGCCTCAACTTTGAGTGTGTAAGTTTTTAAATCTGGTAGAAAAACTTTCCCTTCACCCCAAGACAATTGCTGATGCCATTCTTGCTGATCTCTGACATGAAAATACTCGCTTTCATGAGTGAGATAATAATGAATTAACAATTGACGATAATATCCTTGGTCATCCTGCAATTTTAGCCAAGGAGTAACTTCTACACCATACCTTTGTCTGAGAACATATTTATTAATTTGGTTACGTTCTCCATCAGTTAGAGAATGTTTTACTAATAGCTGATCATATTCTACATAATCGATATCTTTAGCATTAGCTACAGCCTTTGCTAGCGATAGTTGATTTTGCTGCTTAATATCTTTAATTTTGCGTTTAATATCTTTAGCTTTTTGACGGCTTTGCGCCCAATCTTTTTGAACTTTGACAATTTCTAAAACTAATCTTCTGCGGGTAGCTAAATCATCGGCATCAGTTGCCAAAAATGCCAGCCGTAAATCTCGAATAATATTATTATGAACAGCATTGCTCCGCATCTGAATTTGATGCCCATCAGCAATCAAACCATCTTGCATCGATTGACGATAGAGGCGGATAGAAGCATTTACCCGTGCAGATAACTTAGCCCAAGTTCGCAAATGAATCGGGTCATGAACTAAAGGTAAATCGACATCTATTTTATGTAATGGACTAAGCAAAGCTAAGTTTTCTTTTTGATTTTCTTGATACCAGTCAGATAGCAAGCGATAATTTGTACTACCACTACCAATTAAACCAATACCTCGTTTCGCACACCAAACAACACGCGGCACATCATCTCGCACTCTCGCTAATGCTTGTCTTGCTTCCGAGTCAGGAATTACCCCTTGAAAAATTCCATAAACTCGGTCGAAATGTTGGACATCAATACTAATTCCTGTACCAAGACTTGGGGTAACAAAAACGCCATCATATTCAGAGATTTTTTGATTGATTGCTGCAATAAAATCAACGGCTGCGTGGCCAGGTGTATTTGTAGTATGGCTACTAACTACCAAAGTTTTGGGAAATTGCCGTCGTAATTTTTGTAAGCGTTCTTTCAGGTAACGTTCGATTGTTTCACAACTGTAACGCCCAGCGCGACTATCGGTAGTAACATAACATTTACGTCCGGCAAGTAAATCTAATTCTAATTGGTGAATTAGCGGGGTTGGGTTCGGCGAATCGTAAAAAGTTACATCCCAACCTTGTTGAGGCTTCCATTGGTTGAGAACTACCCAAGGCGTTAATTTTATTCCTGCTAATCCCTGTAGATATTCAAGTGATACATCTGATAAATCAGCATCTTGGGCAATTACTAAACCCCCAGTTGTTAAAACTGTGGAAATTAGTTGCTGGAATAATCTTAATATTTTTACACGTTTATGTTTACAAGTATTACTGTTTAGTAGATGCCACAAAGATTGCTCTACTTCATCTAAAATTATTATTGCCCCGTGCCAATTTTCAGGATTAAGTTTCCAAATGGAATCAACGCACAGTCCAAGGGATTGCTGTGGAGAGAGTGAACGGAGGATGGGAGGAGCGGGAGTAAGTGTTTTATTAATCCTTTTATCCCCATCTTCTTTATGCGTTCCCCATTGAATACCGATTTTTTCGCACAAAAATCGTCCTAGTAAAATTCTGTGAGTAATTAATAAAACGGGTTGATTTCTAATTTTTGCTTGCTGAACAACGGCTTGCAGTGCTGTAGTTTTACCTGTTCCTTTTGCAGACTTGACTCCTACTAATCCAGAAGTTGGAAAGGGGATTTCACCTATAAAAGGTCGATTCAAGGTAAGAGCAGCAGGAATAGTTAACTCAGTATGGGGTTTTGTTTGAGCAAGATAAATTTCTAAATCAACACTTTGACGATAAATTTTCTCGAAACTAGTTGCACCTTTCGCAACGATAAACTCATCAACCCCTTTTTCCATTCCTGGAAGTTCGATAACTTTAACAGGGCAATTTTCTTGCTGGAATAAACAACCAAGTTGAGAAATAGCATTATTTACAGCAGCAATTGTTTTAGGTTGAGTTTCAAAATCAAAACAAATATAAAAGCTACGCTTTGTAATTGCAAACGCTGCTAAGTCAGGAATTAGCTGACGACGGGTAACTTTGCCAAATTCATCTTTAACAACCCGATAACCACTGGTAATTCCGGGAATAGCAATAGCTGCATATCCTTGTGTCAACAGCGTTGCTGCTTTTTTCACACCCTCGCAGAGAATCAGGGGAATGTTATGTTGCATCACCCATTGCCAAAAGCCTCTAGCTTCACCATCAGCAGTAATGGTGATATTTTCAGGCATGACCAGATTGTAACGTCCAGCAACTTGCTGCCACACTTGCAGCGTTACCCGCAAACAAAATACCCGCGTTGGTGTGCTAGGGGGATGCTCGTATTTGATGGACTTAGCATTGTGATTCTGTCGGGGTTGGTTTGGTTTAAAGCATCCCCATTCCATCTTTTGCCAACTATTCAAAGGGTCTAGCCCGGAACACCACCAACCCCCTTCAGTAATATGAGCATAACGCTGCAACCAGCCAGCTTTCACCATTCCAGTATTGGTGCGGGGGAGTAGCTCAGAAATCAACAGGTACTCATAAGCAGTTACGCCTTGGAGCGACCTAAAATTGAGTTGCACTAAGTGTAAGTCTATACCACTACTCTTGACTAATTCCTCAAGGTGTTGGGGGTGTAAATAGTGCAGATGCATAGGGAAAGACCCGAAGAGAAGACGATGAGATTAAAACATTAGCACGCATCTGTTTTTTTTCTATAAGCGAGATTGCTAGGCTTTGATGATGCTTTTTTTACTTCGTCACGGGAGACACATCGGTTAAGCCTCTAGTAGGTTATTCTGCCTATTAGATCCCCAAAGTAATAATTTTGTATTGTAATATTTGTTCTATTTTAATTTTTATTTATCAGTAAATCTCTGCGTTAAGGAATGCGATCGCTTTAGGGTAACATCTTCATGTACTTCAGCAAAAACTTTGTACTGAGTATCCACCTGCGATCGCGCCTCATGTTTAGGATGTGACATATTTCAATGAATCAAATCAGGTAGGGGCAATTAATGAATTACCTTTACCGCTTTTAGTTTTGCGTAAGTTCTAACTTTTACTCAAGTAGCACGGTAACTTAAAAAGCTGATTGGAGGTAAAATAGACAACAACTTTTAAGAAAAGTTCAATCTACTTTATAAACCCTTTGCTTTTAGTTACGAATGTAGGAAATATGGCTTTGTGTTTTTCAATTTTACCGGGTGCTTGTTTCATTACTGGCTATTTTTTATTAAAAAAAAGTAATAATGAAATCTCGCATTTAGTAGCTGTATTTGCAGCTATTAGCCTAATTTTGGGTTTAATATTAGCTCCCTGGCAGATTTTACTTCTACTATTAATTCTTATTCTTATCAGTACAAGCTCCGAATACTATACAAGCAAGGTAGTCAGCAGCGAAATTCAATATCCACAAGAGCCAGTTACCAAGTCTGAACCAGATTATAACTTAATCTACCGTGGGGCTTCCTATCGTCCTGACCTTGATGCCAAATCAAATGCAGAAACGATACCATTAGTAACCCCTAAATTGATTTTTCGGGGATGTACTTATTTTGTTTGCGCTGATCCTAATACCCAATCGGCTGGAATAATTACACCACCAGTAACCTATAAATTGAGCTTTAGGGGAAGCAGCTATTCTATAAACAGAAATGCACACAGAGAAATTAAATAGGGAACAATATAACAAAAGTAGCTCAAATTATGTGTAAAGCCATACCTAATTCAAAGCTGGCAAAAAACTATTTTGAACTGATCTGACTACAGTTTTCCTGAGTAATACTACTAAAAAATCGTTTCGCTGAAACATCAGCGAAACGATTAAAGTTAATCTCAAAATTAAAAATAGCTAACCTGCTAAATTAAGCCCCGACAGCTTCCTTTGCGGCGTACAACACCTCAGCATTGATTTCTTTGAAACCGCGATCGCGGGCAAATTTCTCAGTATTTCGCTTCACTTTACCGCGAACAAATCCAGGAATCTTATTCAATTCTGCTTGACCATCTTTTGTCCAATTCAAATCAGAATCAGCAGAAATTCCCCTAGTAATTACTTCTTTGGTATCGTGACCACCGAAGATTTCTAATAGGTGATCTTCCATTCCCAAAGTGAAGGAATTGTAGATTAAATCTGTAATCTGATTAGTACCTTCGTAACCCATAAATGGTTTGTAACCAATGGGGAAATTTTGGACGTGGATTGGTGCAGCAATTACGCCGCAGGGGATATCCAAACGCTTACCAACATGGCGTTCCATTTGGGTGCCGAAAATGGCAGAGGGTTCGACACGAGCGATCGCATCCCCAATTTCACCATGATCTTCGGAGATTAGCACTTCATCGCAATACTCGCTCACCTGTTCGCGGAACCAATCCGCATCATATTTGCAGTAGGTTCCAGCCCAAACAACATGGATTCCCATTTCTCGCGCCAGAATCTTGGTAATAGCGGCGGCGTGGGTATTGTCGCCAAAAACTACAGCTTTTTTGCCAGTCAAGTTTTGACAGTCAATTGAACGGGAGAACCAAGCAGCTTGAGAAACATGGAGAGTTTGCTCATTGATGAAGTTTTCATAGTCAACTTCTGCACCTTGAGCGTTAATTACCTGCTGAATCTTGCGAATACAACGGGCAGTTTCCACTACGCCCATTGGAGTAATGTCTATATAAGGTGTGCCAAATTGTTGTTCCAGGTAACGTGCTGTGGTCAAACCGAGTTCGCGGTAAGGCACCAGGTTAAACCAGGCTTGGGACATCTTTTTCAAGTCATTCACCGAAGCACCTTCGGGAATTAAGGTATTTACCTCAATTCCCAAATCAGCCATCAGCCGTTTGAGTTCGGTGCAGTCGTGATTGTTGTGGAAACCAAGGGTCGTAGTACCGATAATGTTAACCGAGGGCTTTGCAGTTTTACCCTCTGGTAATTCGCCCCGCTTCCGCGCTTTTTCAATGTAGTATTGGACGATTTGATCCAGAGTGCGATCGGCGGCTTGCAGTTCGTTATAGCGGTAGTGGTTCACATCCGCTAGCATTACGTCTCCTTTCGCTTCCAGTTGCGCCCGTTCCACAAAGTTGTGCAGGTCTTCTTGCAAAATGCTGGAGGTGCAAGTGGGAGTTAACACAATCAGATCGGGGTGTTCCTCGGCATCTTTGCGGACGATGTTATCTACCACCTTCTCTTGGGAACCACGCGCCAAAACGTTGCGGTCAACAACACTGGTTGTCACTGGAGTGAAATCCCTCTCCCGCGATAGCATTGAGCGCATGACGTTAAAGTAGTCATCGCCAATGGGGGCGTGCATGATCGCATGGACATTTTTAAAAGAACTAGCGATTCGCAGAGTGCCGATGTGGGCTGGGCCTGCATACATCCAGTAAGCCAATTTCATGTTTGTGTTCTCCCTTTTCAACAGAAATAACACGGAGTCCGATAAGAATGGACTATAAGTGCTTGATTATTATTAAATCGTTTCTGATTGTCTCAAAACTTGTATCCCTAATGAAGTGAAGAGTTGTAAGGGTTTATCTGGAGTTCACAGGCTTAGGCATACCTCAAACCTGCTTACTGATTGGGATGTAGCTGCTGATTTTAACAACATGGCTGTTGTTTTATTTAAATAAATCTTAATTTTTCGGAAAGTTTGTTTTCAATTTGGGGTGGGGCGCTAATCATCATTATTGGAAAAGAATGCAGAATACAGAAGTCAGAATTCAGAATCAAGTAGGTATACAGCCATTGATTTTCCAACTATTCTGAATTTTGAACGGCAGTTGCTCATGGGGAAACCCCTTCAGACCGCACTGCCTCCTCCTGACTCCTGAATTCTTACTAGAGAGGTGTTAATTACTGCCGAAAAATTTCTACTTTTTGTAACACCACTTCTTGATTCGGACGATCTCTAGTCGTAGGCACATTAGCAATCTTGCTGACTACATCTAGACCTTGGACAACTTCACCAAAAACACTGTGTTTATTGTCAAGGTGAGGCGTTGGTGCTTCTGTAATGAACCATTGCGAACCATTTGTACCGCGTCCAGCATTAGCCATCGACAGGATACCCGCACCAGTATGTTTCAATTCAGGATGAAACTCATCTTCAAATTGATATCCTGGGCCACCAGTACCCCATCGGCTGGCTGTATCAAGATAACGACTCAGAGGATCGCCACACTGAATCATAAAATCAGGGATGACCCGGTGAAAGCGAACCCCATCGTAAGCTGGAGTTCCTTTGCCAGATTCACCAGTTTTAGGGTCTTTCCAGTCGATTGTTCCGGTTGCTAGACCGACAAAATTTTTGACGGTGTTGGGGGTTCGCTCTTCTTCCAAACGAACTACAATTTCACCCAAGGAAGTAATTAAACGAGCGTGCAGCTTGCCATTACCGGGAATATTAATTTCTGGAAAGTTCATTAGATATCCTACTTTTAACAAGTGCCAGTATTTGACCTATATAAGTTTATCAGCATTCAAGTTACCGCCTTTAGACATGACAAAAAACCTGAAGGAAGGAAACTTGAGCCAACAAATATTTTACTCAGGTAAATTTATCGCTGGATTCCGGCTAAAGAATCCTCTAGGGACTAGCTTAAAGCCAACTCGGTGAACAGGCATCACCGGCCAATCTTCCGATCGCGGAACATGAGTTACCCCCATTGTGTACCACAGCACGATATCTTCACCCATCAAGGGTTCATCGTCTGCAATATATTTTGGTAAACCCTGTCCTGGTTGAGTCTGGTTGGGATAATCGCCGCCAGCATAGAGTTCAGCAGGTTTATATTTTGTTACCCAGACGTGATGAGTTGCAAATTCTGCCCTTTGACGGATTTTCGAGCCTTCCACTGGAAAAAACATGGAGTTTCCACCAGGCATCAGCATATATCCAGGTGCAGCCCCTAGCGGATTTTTCTTGTCTGCACTCACAATCATCCATTCCCGACTGCTTTTCATATCCAAATCGCGCACAGCAGCCGTTTCCTTGGTGAGTGGGGTTTCTGCAACTGCGATCGCATTTCCTAATGGATTTTTCTCATCCATCGGTAAAGCTTTCACGTTCATTTCCATTACAGAATTAGCCTGACCATCGACATCGAAATCCAGGCGGTAGTTGAAAAAGTGTTGGTGATTTACTCCGAAGATATTCTTAGCAATTAGCCAACCATAAGAATTATCCTCAGATTGCTTTTGAGCAGCCGTTCCCTGCGCCAGCACGATACCCGTTAATTCATTTTGGACTTCCAAAGTCCCATCCTGGTGAAAAATCCAATTAATGCTGTAATCATAATTGTCAATGGCCGCAGTCATTGTCATGACTAATTCTCGACTACGACGAACATCATTACGCTGGGTGCCATACTCATAATGCTTCCAGAGCATACCGTTATTTCGCTCGTATATGCCGATAACTCCTGGTATGACATAAGGCTCTCCGTCGCCATTAGCAAACACAGCATCTAGCAAAAGACCGTTTTCAGGAATTTCCTTACCTAATTCCATCGTGGTTGCGAGGGAGCCAAAATTGTATTCCCCAACATCAAAGGCATTTCTGAATGACCAAGTGGGATCTGGATCGCCGTAAGGCACTACCGTCTCTGATAAGCTAGCGCGGTATAAAACTGGCCGGATATTTTTGCCGTCGTTGTATGTCACTTGGTACAGCACCAATCCACTACGGGGATGCATTACATAGCGGAACTTCCAACCTTGCCAGCTAATTTCATTGCCATTGAGCCGGAAACTTGCACCATTTGCTTGCAGAATCTTTAATGCTTTAAGTGGTGAAAGTAATTTACCCAAGGACTTGACATCGTAGTTCCAGTTTTCCTTGGAAAAAGGAACTATCCCCCTATCCACGAAACTAGAAATTTTACCTGTGTTCAAATTGACGGTTCCCAATATTCCTTCAATTGGACTGCCGTAATAATTCCAGCGTTCGCTTTCGCCCTTGTAGTAGAATAAACCCCGACAAAGACGGTTTCCTGCTGTTTCTTCCTGTTTACTCAGAATTCCTGGAGCCCAACAACTGATTTTGACTTGGTTGAAGTCTGTAATTCCCCGCTTTCGCATCGCTGTTTGCCATTGGGGGTCTGATTTAAAAGCTTGAGTTGCCAGTTCATATTCTGAAGCGACGATCGCAGGTTGAACAGAGGGTATTTCTTTCCAAGAACTTAAGCTTTTGTTTTTTAGATCAACAATTCCCTCATAAGTTTTGTTTTGCGATCGCTCATAAATAACCAAAAAAGCTTTTCTTGCAAAAGCTTTACCAGGTATAAATTTTAGAACTTCTTCTTTATCTGGTTCTTGTAAAGCAATCAGTGGAAAAGCTGCCATTTCGCTCAAAGTTTTTTCTTTTTGAATGATCGAAACAGCTGTATTAATTTCTGCCTCTGTTAGCGAAGTGAGAGGATGGGAAATCACAGGCTGTTGAGCCGTCAATATTCCCATTAATCCAAATGAAAGAGAAATAAAAACAATTATGGCAATAGCTAGCCACAAAAAATGCCTTAGCCGCTTAATCATCTTTCACATTCTTACAAAAGACGTATAGTTATCTATTTCTAAGCCGAAGCTTGAAACCCGATAAATTAAGAAGCTAAAGCCAAATTAATTTGTTAGCGATTAGGGTAATTGGGGACTAATAAAGTTTTTTTCCATGCCCCATTCTCTCACAATACTTTTCGGATAAGGTTTTTTTATGACACGCCCTAGATCACAAAGACGCGATAAATCGCCGTCTTTACAATAATCAGTCCTTTGTCTTGACGGCAATTTATCGCGTCTCTTTCCTTAACCGAACCGTATTGCATTCTCTCATTTACGCAGAAACCAAACGGCGTAAAGATTCAGCACGGCGTTTAGCAATAGGGTTATTTGGATCGAGCTTTAGTGCTTCTTCGTAGCTTTGTAACGCCTGAGTAGTTAATTTTTTCTTCTCGTAAGCGTGACCGATATTATTCAACCCTGTTACGTAGTCTGGTTTAGATTTCAGGGCTTCTTTATACTGACGAATTGCGAGGTCATATTGCTCTTGGGTAAAATAAATATAACCCAGCCCGTTGTAAATAGGAGCAATATTTTCTTCTCCCTCTTCTTCGGCAGCTTTCAGAGCTTTTTGAAACAGCGCGATCGCTTGGGAATATAATTTTTTTTCTGAATAGATACTGGCTAACTCATAATATTCTTGAGTCGTACCCTTTTCTTTCTCTAACTTCTTTCGCAATTTTGCAAAGGAGCCTTCAATCTTGCGAGTTTTGAAAATCTGGCGAAAAACACTCACGGCTGCAATTGTGAGTATAAACACCAAAATTGAGAGATAAACAACGGCTAGACTGTTATCCATTGCTGCAAATACAAATATTATAAAGTTTGTTATTTATCATTTGTCATTTGTTATTCACTAATGACCAATGACCAATGACCAATTTACGGTAAACCCCAATATTGAGAGCGTTGCTGGAGCCAACCTTGTTCTAAGTAACGAGCGATCGCTTGATTCACATTTCGTCTTAATTCATCGTACTGCAATCCCTTGGGCATAACTACAGACAAGGGTTCAGTTGATAACTTAGTTGGCAGTAGCCGATATTGAGGATATTGTTGCACCCAACCGCTTAGAACGCTAGCATCGGCGGCAAAGGCTACGGCTGTATTACTTTCTATTTTCTCTCGCGCTTCGTGATATGAATTTACTCCTACCAACTCGGCGTTTGGCAGATAGAACCGTACTTGAGCAATGGTGCTGGAGTTGTTAAGTACGGCAATTTTTTGTTTTGCCAAATCACTCAACTTATTCACAGAGGCATCTTTTGTAACTAATACAGTGCCATCCAAATAGTAGGGAACACTGAAACTAACTATACGGCTGCGTGACTCGGTTGCTGTCACCCTAGCGATCGCAAAATCAACTTTCTTGTCTAAGACAACAGACAGGCGATCGCGATTCGCTACAGGTTGCAATTTGACAGCATCTGCTTTCCCAACTAAGTCAAGTGCTAATCGCTGTGCCAAGTCAATTTCTAAACCTTGCAAATTACCTTTGGCATCTTTAAATCCCAAGGGACGCAAGTTGTCTTTAACAGCAACAGTTAGATAGCCGCGCTGCTGAATTTCTGGCATTTCGGCGGCAGATGCAGTGAATCCTGTCCCCACTATGGAAAAGCAAGATATCCAAAATATCGTGGCGGATAATACCAGATGTAACCGAGTAATTATTTGCCATCTGTTACATCTGTTATACATCCCTTGCCACCTTTATCCTTTAGCTTGATTTGCTAGTTCCGCAACTTTGCCAAAGCTAGCTGGATCGAGGACTGCCAATTGTGCCAACATCTTGCGATTTAGTTGGATATCAGCTTTTTTCAAGTTACCGATCAATTGGCTGTAGCTCAAGCCGTGTTGTCTTGAAGCAGCGTTGATGCGGGTGATCCAGAGGCGACGAAAATCGCGCTTTTTCTTTTTGCGATCGCGGTAGGCACTGCGTAGTGCCTTCATTACTTGTTGGTTGGCAGTTCTAAACAGAGTTGAGTGAGAACCGCGAAAACCTTTAGCTAGTTTGAGAATTTTATTGCGGCGTTTGCGAGCTACATTACCGCGTTTTACCCGAGTCATAACTTATTTCCTGAAGGACTTACAAATATGGGAGCATCAAGCGCACGTTGAGTTCATCACGTTCATGTACAAGTGTGGTCTTGGACATGCTACGTTTTTTGTCGGAAGATTTGTGTTCTAAAAGGTGGCTTTTGCCAGCTTTCCGACGGACGATTTTACCGGTGCCGGTGGCACGGAATCGTTTCGCTGCGGCTTTACGAGTCTTGAGTTTAGGCATGGTATAGCTTTAATTAGACACGATCCATTATTATACTAATAAAATTGTTGTAATGGAAATTAAGTTAGATAGTCCGTTATAAACCAATACGCTTGGGTTAAGGGCGATTGGCAAAATTTTGGGTTTTCGAGACGCGATAAATCGCCGTCTCTACAAGTGTTTTGGTCTTATCTGAACTGTATTGCGTTATAAACCACGTCTACACAATCAAAACCCATGAGGGCGGGTTTAAAACTTTGAATTTTTCCTTAGTCTCGGAGACTGACTTTGCCTGTTTAGCCTTATTCAAGCAATGTGCCACAGGCAATTCCATACGCCTTGGCTTTTTCGGAGCTTTTTGCAGCGATCGCAAACGTCATACCCAACTAATTCAAGATTAGCAAGCAAAGACAATTACGCGCGAGTGTTTTACATAATTACGAATTACGTTAGCGACGCAGGAGCATCATTACGAATTAATTAATTCGCTGCTGTTTGGGCTTCTTGATAAATTATTTCTTGAAATTGAATCATATCTTTTTGCGGATCGGCGTGGCTAACTTTCACCACTATCTGTTCACCTAAGTTAACAGAACGTTTGAAAACCATTGGTAACTGCAAACCTAAATCTTCGATCAAAATTAGGGCCAAGTTGCTGTCTTCTCGCAGCCACATCAATACAGTTACATCCCAAGTTTCCTCTGGATGACGGCGTAAATACTCTAGGGCATAATATCTATTCGTTTGCCGTTCTACCATCGTCACCTCTTGGGTGATGCTGGTGACATTCATCATCACTTCTTTAAGTTGATCTGCGGAAAATGGCAGAACTTCACCGCGCAAATGGGCTTTCAGTTGAAAGTGAGTAAGCAAATCACTGTAGCGGCGGATGGGAGAGGTTGCTTGGGTGTAGGTATCCAAACCTAAACCAGCATGGCGCAGAGGTGTAATGCTCATTTCACTCTTGGGCATACAACGACGCATGGCGCAAGCGCGAACGAATCCAGCTGGAAGTAGCAGTAATTCTTCTTCTGGGGGTAATTCGGGTTGGGGCTGACCGCGAAAGGGTAAAGGTATGTTATGAGCTTTACCATAACGAGCCGCAACTTCACCGGCAACAATCATCATTTCTGCGACTACTTGCCGTGATGGGGAATCGTCCAAAATATCAATGTTGATCTCGTCACCTTTGACTTTGATCATCGCTTCGGGCATTGTGATGCTAATTGCCCCTTGAGCGTAACGCCAAGCTTTGCGCTTCTGTGCCCAACTTGCGATCGCAGCAATTTCTGGTTCTGCCTGTACCCGTAATTGCAGCATTTCATCTACATCTTCGTAGGTGAGACGATAAGTCGGCTTAATGGAACTGGTATGAATGCTGTAATCTTCTACTCCCCCAGTTGTACCTAAAACAATTCCGAAACTGAGGGCGCAACAAACCCGTCCCTGGATCAGACTCATTGGCCCAGTTGCCAATACCTCTGGGAACATCGGAATCATCCCCGTAGGTAAGTAGACTGTACTACCCCGCTTTCTGGCTTCCAAATCTAATTCATCTTCCGGTACTAACCATCTGGTGGGATCGGCGATATGCACCCACAGGCGCTCCCGTCCATCGGGTAGAATTTCCCAACTTAGACCATCGTCGATCTCTGTGGTAGTTTCATCATCAATGGTGTAAACCTTCAGGTGAGTCAGATCAAGGCGGTTTGTATCTGAGTCAATCGGCGGGAAATCCAAACGCTGTTGCGCCACTTCTAACACCTTATTAGGAAATTGAATCGGAATTGAAGAACGACGCAGGAACAAGTTTTCATAAGGACTCCAGCAACCCAAATCTACTAATAGTTGAAAAGCCCCTTGGGGCGTTGTGGGCCGTCCCAGCATAGTCATAGTTTCTAATACTGGAGCGCTTGGCGGGTAAGCGCGAGCTAGTGAGTCATAATTAACTCCCGTCCGCACTGTGTCAGCAAGCAACGCTGCGTATTTTTCTAGTCCTTCTAGACGCTGGCGATCGTGGCGCTGCCATTCTACTGCTTCACCTTTGAGCGCCTGCTCAACACGAGTTAAAAATTCCTGCTGTCCTTTAGCTTTTAATGCCTCTACTTCCATCTGGTGCTTGCGTTCTGCCACCTGAGCAGCAGTTCGAGGCTCGTAAGCATCTCCTTTTTGCTTGAAATAAAGTTTGTCGTCTGATAACAAGCAATAGGCGGCGTAACAATGAGGCGCAGCTGATTCCGAAAATAACAGATTCGCCATCAGCTCTGGGGTTATTGTTTCCCCATCTTCAACCAGTATTTCCCAAGCTACCTCTAAGCTAGATGGGTCTAAATAAGGGTTGACTTGCTCTAAAAAGCTCGCGATCTCAGAGGGCTTGTAAGTTTGTCCGGTAACTGTATAAGTTATTTGTCTAGGCGCGAGGCTGTGGGATTGACCACGTTCGTCTACCACAAACCAGCGGGTTTTACCGTCTGGACGTTCTACGATCCCCAGACGGCGATCGCCTTGAACCCTAAATTCAACTAGCGTGCCCTTCTCCACAACTCTCGCGCTCTAATAATTTTAGATTTTGCTTCCACCTTTGGTGCGCTTACAGCGCAACTTGGATTTTGGATTTTACAACTGGATGTTTATGAAATCCTAAATCCAACAATTTTTCATGCAGCAATTCATTTTACACTCTCTGATTCAGATTTGAGATTTTGGAATCAGAAAGACAAAGCCAGATGTTTATTTAAAATGCAGCTTCCCTTTATAATCCAAAATCTAAAATTCCAAATCCAAAATTGCTCTAACCTTCTGCATTGATAAATGGCAACAAAGCCACAATCCGCGAACGTTTAATTGCTAATGTCAACTCTCGCTGTTGCTGAGACGTAAGCCCAGTAATCCGCCGTGGCAATATCTTACCCCGCTCGGTGACAAACTTACGCAATAAATCAACATCTTTATAATCGATTGGTTCTCCTGGCTTGATCGGAGAAAGACGACGACGGAAATAACTCATCTCTACTTAATTTCCTTGTGAACGGTATGTTTGTTGCAGTGGGTGCAGAACTTTTTCAGTTCTAGCCTGTTAGTGGTGTTGCGGCGATTCTTGGTGCTGGTATAACGTGAAACACCAGCAGAACGCTTATCTGAATTTGTCCGGCACTCAGTACACTCTAGTGTGATAATAATGCGGGCACCTTTACTCTTAGCCATAATCTTACAAACAGTGAAGCCTGAAGAGAATTAACACAAATGACTATCTTCTCACATTCCGCCGCATATTTTCAACTAATCTTTTAACTTTTATATCAAGTGAGTAGCCACGACGCGACGAAACAATGAAAGTTCCACAATAGCGATCGTGTAAAGCCTGCCGCATCTGGGTATCAGAGAAGGCAGTCCCACAATCAATTGCTAGGGGAAGTACTAGCAGTATAGCAGTGGGATTGGCTCTAATATTACTCAGGGTAATTGACACCAAAAGCGCACCTAAACCAACAATCGCCTCTCGCTTCACCAGCGAGAGCAAATCTGGAATTCTGCCCACTACTTCCCCATCTTCGACTTCCAACACCTTTAAATCGAACGCCCAACGTCCTAAACTTTGCCCTTGATTGTTGTATACCACCAACACCCGTAAAACTAGCCAGAATATGACAAAAACTAGGATTTGCACAAATTGAATCCCAATATCGCCGCCTCCTAGTAGGGAACTGACTAACCAGACACCAAGGAAATCAAGCCCTAATGCCATACCTCGCCGCCCAATTTCAGCCTTGGGATAGTGTTTTTGGGGAAGTCGTTCGATAGTCATACACAATAGGTATTTTTATTTAGGGGTTGGAGAATAATGATTGCTGCTGTTTTTTATATTAAGGTGATGACTTGGGTTTGGCCTTTAAACCCTTACACAGAAAAATTTCATAATTAGGGCGTTCATGTTGCCCATTCCACAAGAGTCTGTTTTTGGTAAATATTGTATTGTTTTGTTGTAAAACCTATTTGGAGGTTGTATCTATGACAAATCTGTTCGCTAAAAAAGCTATTGGGATGGTGGCGACTACTGCTTTAGCATTAGCGATCGCTATAACCACTCACAATCTAGCTGATGCTGCTGAGTTCAACTTTAACTGGAAGGGAGACACGGGTTATTCAGCTAAAGGTTCATTTAACTACGACACAACAACTGCTCCAAGCGTCATTTCTGAAGCAGGTTTGGGAGCTACGAAGAACTTGCAGTCTCTCTCAATTTCCTTCTTCGATCCATTTAGTACTCTGATTAATAGTTTCACTCCAGTACTTGGTAGTGTATCTAACTACAGCTTTTTGAGATTTAACTTTGATAATACTACCCAGCAAATCTTTGGCCCCTTTGATGTTGGTAAGGATGATGAACTTCCTGGCGACACCTGGCTTAATAATAATCTCGCACTCATTGATGAAGGTTTTAGCAATGAGGTTCTAGCTAAAGAATTTGGTTTTAACAATAGAGATGCAGCAGGCATAAAGCAAATCCTAGATTTAAGTAACAATTCCGTTCAGGTATCCAAAGTTCCTGAAGGAAGCATAATTATCGGTTTACTAGCAGTGTGTAGTTTGGGATTGACTGCTCATAGAAATCTCTCCAGAGCTAATCAAGAGTAGACTCAGTGCTACTTTACAGAGATAAAGTAAAAAGTCGGAGGCGATCGCTATGGTATCAGTCAGCGATGCACAAGCAATTATTTTAAATTTAGTACAACCGTTGGATTGTCAACGGGATACAGAAGTTGTAGATTTATTGGCAGCCGATAGCCGGATTTTGGCAATGCCTGTCACCAGTCCGCTAGATTTTCCCCATTGGGATAATTCGGCAATGGATGGTTACGCAGTTCGGTACGAAGATGTGCAGCACTCTAGCGCTCAACAACCAGCCATTTTAGAAATTGTTGAAGATATTCCGGCTGGGTATCAGCCTAAGTCTACGATTCAATCAGGAGAAGCCGCGCGGATTTTCACAGGTGCGGTGATTCCAGCAGGTGCGGATACTATAGTCATACAAGAGAGGACACGCCGCGAGGAAAACCGCGTATTTATCCTGGCTGCGCCACAACCGCAAGAATTTGTCAGACACAAAGCATCTTTTTACCAAGCTGGAACACAACTGTTACCAGCCGGAATTAAGTTAAATGCCTCAGAAATAGCTGTATTGGCGGCAGCACAATGTCCACAATTAAATGTTTACCGCCGTCCGCGTGTGGCAATTTTTTCTACTGGTGATGAGTTGGTGACAGTTGATCAACCGTTACAACCAGGGCAAATTGTGGATTCAAATCAGTATGCGATCGCAGCTTTGGTAAAGGAGAGTGGCGCAGAACCAATACTGTTAGGCATTGTGAAGGATGATCCAGTTGTTCTGGAGAAAGTTATTGCCCATGCCGTGGCGATCGCTGATATAGTTCTCTCTTCTGGTGGTGTCTCAGTGGGAGATTATGACTATGTTGACAAAATTATAGAGTCTCTAAAAGCAGAAATCCACATTCGATCTGTGGAAATGAGACCAGGGAAACCCCTTACTGTCGCCACTTTCCCCAGTCCAGACACGATTAATCGCGTCTCTACAAGCTCCCGTTCGGCTACGCTCACGGCAAGCCCACTTTATTTTGGTTTACCAGGAAACCCTGCGGCTGTGTTGGTGACATTTTGGCGGTTTGTGCTACCAGCAATCAAGAAACTTTCGGGAATTACTGAAGGTTGGGAACCAGTGTTTTTGAAAGTGCGATCGCATGATGAGTTGCGATCTGATGGCAAGCGAGAAACTTACCTTTGGGGTAAATTGCATTTAATTGATGGTGTTTATGAATTTCACAAAGCTGGTGGTAGTCACAGTTCTGGAAATTTAATTAATTTGGCTCAGACTAATGCTTTAGCTGTTCTCCCGGTGGGTAAAACATTAGTTTCTCCACAAGAAGAAATGCAAGTTTTGCAGCTTAGTAATAGTTAATGGGGAGTAGGGAGGCAGGTAATACTTTTCGGTTAAGGGGGAAGGGAGAAAGGGAAAGGTTTGAATTTCCCTTTCCCCTTTCCCCCTTAACCTTTCCCCAGACCAAAGAGAGATTATTGGGTTTAACCGAAAAGTATTGGGGAGGCAGGGAGCAAGGGAGAAGAGTTTTCCCCTCTACCTCTTTTGAATGCCCAATCTTAAAATAACTGCTCAAAAGCTTCAATCAGACTGTTAACTTCCTCAAGGGTGTTGTAATGTACCATACTCACCCGGACTATTCCACCTTGTGAAGCTAACCCCAAGTATTCAATAAGCCGTTTAGCGTAAAAGTCTCCGTAGCGAATCCCAATATGATGTTGGTCAATTTTTGGCGGAATGGTTGAGCTATTCATTCCATCTACTACAAAAGATATAGTCGGTACACGGCATTGACGGTCAGCATTTGGTTGGCCAATTACCCGGACATTAGGCTTACTGTTGAGGTAGCTTAGGAGGCGATCGCTAAGTTCTTCTTCATGTATGCTAATTAAATCAAACGCTTGCACCATCTGACTTCTCAAATCAGGTGCAGTTTTATCGCCGTAGTGCAGTTGTGCTAATTCACTTAAATAATCACATAAGCCTAACATTCCATAACTTAATTCAAAATTGACATTCCCTAACTGAAATTTATAAGGTATATCTGTCTGTTGAATAAAATAATGATTAAGTCCGGGCAATCTTAATAAATGTTCTTCTTTGCCATAAAGTAAGGCATGGTGTGGCCCGTAGACTTTATAACAACTCAAAGCATAAAAATCAACATCCAAATCTTGCACATCAACTAATCTATGGGGTGCATAAGCTACACCATCTACACAAATCATCGCGTTGCGATCGTGTACAAATGTAGCAATTTCTTTGATTTGGTTAATAGTTCCCAAAACATTAGACGCATGAGTCAAAGTTACTAATTTGGTGCGCTGACTCATCAATGCTTCTAAATCTGCTAAATGAAGTTCTAAGGTATCTGGGCGAATTTGCCATACTTTAACCTTAATTCCTTGTTTTTCCAAAGCCACCCAAGCACCAATATTGGCTTCATGGTCACAATTAGTAACAATAATCTCATCACCAGATGTAAAGGTTTGACCTAGACAAATTGAGAGAACTTTCAACATCATTGTCGTAGATGGGCCCATCACTACTTCTTTAGAAGAATTGGCATTAATCAAAGTAGCCATTCCCCTAGTTGCTAAAGCCAATCTTTCTCCCGCAAATTGAGAAACCGCATAAGAAGCTCCCAACTGGACATCGGAACTTAGGAGAAATTCGCTAATTCTATCTACTACTTTTTTTAGAGTTTGTGAACCGCCAGCATTATCAAAAAAAGTCCATTCACTAGCTAGCGCAGGAAAATATTGACGAACTTTATCAAGATTCAAAAGCATAGTATAAGTTTTGTAGAGAATGTTATTTACCCTAACCTACGTTTTGGCAAGTAGCCCAAAGAGTATCTACATCTGCTATTTACAGCTTCTTATATTAGCGTTATTGCTCTGCAAAAATCTCTCTTGGGGGGGTATACTGGGAAACTCAAAGAGTATCTTACTGAGATATCTAAGTTCCAGCAAGAGTTAATGTCTTGATTCTTCACAATTCTCGCCAATTTATTTGATAAGTTTGAGGTAGAGTCAAAGAAACCATTGTTTTGATTCTTAATTCCTTGATTGAAAATAAAGGAACGACCTATGAACACTACGGTTAAATACGACATCGAAGTTATCAAGGAAGAAGCACTTCAACTTGTTAAAAAAAGACTTGTTAACCGTCAGCAGACGATTTATACCCTATGTAAATATATTCCTCATCGTGACTGGGTTAATTTTGAACTTGAGTTAGAAAAAAACGAATTTCTACTCAGAGATAGAATTATCGACCTACTCAATCATGAATCTTGGGAAGATGATACAGGCTGCATCTAGAAGCAGTGCCCCATTAGCAGTATCCCGATAAAATCAAAATTAAAAATTCATTTTTCATGCATTTAAAACCCTCGAGTTAAGTCGGGGGTTTTAAACAAGATAGGACTTACACAAAACTACACATGGTAGGGACAATACCCTGCGGGTTCGCTGAAAGCGTTCTCGTAAGAGTAGCCGCTCCGCATCTACATGAATTGCCCCTACCAGAGAATCAGGGTTTTGACTATTGTTTGCGTAAGTCCTAGAAGAAATTATTGAAGTCAACAATAAATCTTAATGAATGGGTTAGGTGCTGGAAAATAGCAGAGAACCAGTGCTAGCGTTACAAATTACGAATTGTTAATGGCTGATTAGAGGCAAGGCATCTATTAGCCATTCCTATGTAGAGGCGATAAATGAGATAACAATCGAAAATCAAGCTTTTTTAGACTTGATATTTCTAGCCGTGTCAGTTAATACCTCATGGTTGAACTATAGCCTTACACTTTATGACAATTACTTGCCCAATTATTGAGAGCTGAATTATACCAAAACGATCACGGTAAGTTCAGATTAGGCAGATAAATCTTGTAGCCCTATCCATTCTTTGATAGGTTGCCATTGGCTTGCGTAAACAGTATTATTTTTACATTTTTCTTTTTGAGGCTTCCTAGGTATTTTCCCTATGACAGCTTCGGTGAATAAACTGGATTCGTTCAGCTTATAAACTGGCATTTCTTGCCAGCAGTGGCGACAAAACCAGTAACTATCTGCACCGCGTATATGTTCTAAAAGTAAGCTTGAACAGCAAGGACAGTAATTCATATTTTCTCAAACCTGTTAATAAAAGTGTTATTGCAAATCAGAGTAGTCATTTGACAAGCACGTAGATATTTAAAACAACTTGTTTATATTTTGACTATAGTTTAAAAAAATGAGGAACTTGTGAAGAAATTTAAGATACTTAATATTTTTGCAATATTTATACATACTTTTTAAGTAATAACTTTAGGCTATTGAGAAATTCTCTAATTATCTGGACTTAAGAGCAGCCTCAATACTTGTCGGGTTTTGGGGAAAAGGGGAAAGGGAAAAGGGAAAGAAAAAACCTTTAACCCTTCCCCTTTAACCTTTTCCCCAAACCCAATTCTGAGTTCAAAATCCAAAACCCGAGTAGTATTGAGAACAGCCTTACTGGTGGCGTGCAACTCGCTATGATTGAATAAAAATGTCAAACCCTTTTCCTTTAAGGCTTCTGTCTCTTGAAAGTGTGGCTGGAGCCTTATCAATAAAAGCCAAAAGTACAAATGTTCGGGAGCAAGGTTTTAATCTTTACACTCTTCAATTAATTTCAAATATTTCATACTCATAAGACTACCAAGACCATCAATTAGGGTAATCTCTTGAGATAGATGATCTGCTATCTCTAATTTGACAATAGAATGAGTTTAGCAATTCTAAAATTCTATCTACTTCCTGGTTTAGTTACTAACTTGTATCGTATCGCCTGTGTTAGGTCTTGTAAGGTTTACAGGGCAAATAGTTGATTTATTAGCAATTGCAGCAGAATAATTATTGATTTTCAACAATTTACTTACTCTAGCTTTTATTATTTCGTACTGATATCGAAAAGATCATTAGAATTGACGAATTAACTATGCGATTCAACGATCCTCTGATTAACATACCTAGTTTAACTAATGTTATTAATCGTTCTCCCTTAACGATTAGCATTGATAGTTTTGTAGTCGAAGCTATTGCCTTAATGAGTCAAGAAATAGCTAACAATTATGCACCTATTAGTTTAAATTCATTAGATTTAGGCTTGAGAACTCAACCACTAACTAGTTGCATCTTCGTTTTGGAGGCAGGAAGATTATTAGGTATTTTTACAGGAAAGGACGTAATCAAACTCATAGCTTCTGGAGTAGACTTCTCTACGCTGACAATGGCTGAAGTGATGACGCAGCCAGTAGTTACCCTTAGACAATCAGATTCTAATGATATTTTCATTGCCTTGTCATTATTGCGTCAGCATCAGACTGACTATTTGCCCGTTTTGGACGATCGCGGGCAATTACTAGGAATCATTACCCAGACTAGCCTGCTACAAGCATTTGACTTGGTAAAAATGATTGGGGTCGTTGAAGGCTTGCAAGAATATTTACAAAAACCCACAGATGAATTCAGGCGGGTTAATCAGCCAATTGAGATAGAGCAAGTCCGCAGCCAAACTCAAAATTACTTAAAAGTATGGGTTGAGGCACAATCGGCTGAAATCATGCAAGTTAATCAGGAACTTCAGCTAGCTCTCGAAGAACTCCAAGTAGTGGAAGAAGAACTACGCGAACAAAACGAAGAGTTGTCTCTTGCCCGTGAGCTAGTAGAATTGGAGCGCCAACGTTACCAGGATTTGTTTGAATTTGCTCCAGATGGTTATTTGGTAACTGATGTAGCAGGGATTATCCAAGAGGCTAATCGAGCGGCAGCAACCATGCTGGCTGTCCGGCAAAAATATTTACGAAACAAACCATTAATTTTATTTATTGCTCATCAAGACCGTCAGGCTTTTAACGCCCAACTAAATAATTCGCAGCAGTTACAGGAGTGGGAAATTTCCCTAAAACCACGCGGGGGTAAAGCTTTTCCGGCTAGCGTTAGAGTTGCTGCCATGTATGATTCAGAAGGGGATCTTGTTGGCTGGCGCTGGTTACTTTGCGATATTCGCGAACGTCAACAGACAAAGGAAGCACTGCGCCAAGCTTACGAGGAGTTAGAACAACGAGTGGTGGAACGGACAGCAGAACTTGCCATGTCCAACGTTTTGTTGCGACAAGAAATTACCGATCGCCAACGCGCAGAACTTGCATTAAGGCAAAGCGAAAACCTCTATCGCCAACTTGTGGAAAGTCAAATTGACATAGTTATCCGCATTGATTTGCAGGGGCAGATTACCTTCGCTAACATGGCTGCCTGTCAAACCTTCGACTGGAAACAAGATGAGTATCATGGTCAGTCATTTTGGCAATTTTTTCACCCAGATGACTTGCCTCAAGTGATGGAGAATATCACAGCTTTAGGATCTTCATCCCAACCCTTGACTAATTTTGAGCAACTGATATTTACAGTTAAAGGTATTCGTTGGTTTCAATGGAATGCGATCGCAATTCATGATGACAAAGGAGAAGCTGTTGAAATCCAAACGGTAGGCAGAGATATTACCGAACAGCAAGCCGCGTTACACCAACGCCAACTTGCCGAAGCCGCATTACACCAAAGCGAGGAGAAATTTCGCACTTTTGCCGAAAATACCCATGCAGTCATCTGGATTGCCAGCCCAGATTCATTCCGAACCTTGTACGTTAGTCCTGCTTATGAAAAAATTTGGGGTCGCTCTTGCCAAAGTCTATTGGAGCAGCCTGAGTCCTGGATAGACAACGTTTATCCAGACGATCGCGAGCTAACCGCCAAAGCAGCAAAGCAACAACTTAGTGGTGAGGCAGCTTCAGCAGAATACCGAATTTTGCGACCTGATGGATCGGTACGCTGGATTTGGGATCGGAGCTTTACTGTTTATGATGACCAAAGAGAAGTTCAGTTTTATGGTGGCATCGCCGAAGATATCACCGAGCGTAAATTGGCCGAAGAGTCATTGCGAGAAAGTGAAGCGCGATTGAGTTTAGCTACCGAAGCAGCCCAAATGGGCATCTGGGATCGGAACCTGATCACCAATACTTGTATTTGGTCTGCCAATATGGGGCCACTTTATGGTCTACCGAGCAACACCTTGTGTCCAAGCCTTGAAGATTATTTCAATTTAATCCATCCAGAAGACCGGGAATCTGTGGCTGTGAATATAGCTCGGATGATTGCGGAAGGACAGGGATCTATAGAGTATCGGATTATCTGGTCCGACGGCAGCCTACACTGGTTAAACTGCAAAGGTCAGACTTACTATAACGAAATTGGTCAGCCGATTCGGATGATCGGCACAAATAGGGATGTCACTGAGCGCAAGCTGGCGGAACAAAAAATTTCCGAACAAGCTGCTCTACTTGATATCGCCACCGATGCCATATTAGTTAGAGATTTCCAATCTCAAATATTAGTTTGGAATAAAGGTGCAGAGAGGATGTATGGTTGGCTCTCTACAGAGGTTATAGGAAAAGACCTCCGGAAAATTTTGTACCCAGCAGGAACCCAGCACCAACTGGAAGTACCGCTAAAAAGTGTAATTGAGAGTGGCTCGTGGCAAGGTGAGTTATTTAAAGTGACAAAATCCGGTAAAGAAATTGTTGTGCAAAGCCGATGGACATTGATGCGCGATCCTGAAGGAAAACCTAAATCTATCCTGAGTGTTGACACTGACATCACCGAAAAGAAACAACTTGAAGAACAGTTCTTTCGCGCTCAAAGATTGGAGAGTATTGGTATCCTTGCAGGTGGTATTGCCCACGACTTAAACAATATATTGACACCAATTTTGGCAGCAGCCCAATTGATACAAGGAAAATTTTTCCAAGACGAAGAGCGGTTTGGGCAACTGCTAGCACTTGTAGAAAGCAATGCCCAACGTGGAGCAGCTTTGGTGAAGCAAGTCTTGTCATTTGCACGAGGATTTAAAGGAGAGCGGATAATTATCCAAGTTAAGTATCTGATTTCAGAAATTATCCAAATCGTTAAAGAAACATTTCCCAAATCTATTGAATTGTCCACGATTATCCCAGAAGACACTTGGCCTATCACTGGGGACATCACACAGCTGCATCAAGTGTTGATGAATCTGGTAGTAAATGCCCGCGATGCTTTACCAGATGGTGGCAAGATCACAATTTCTGTAGAAAATAAGTTTATTGATGAAGCTTACACCAGAATGAATCTCGATGCCCAAGTTGGGTATTACATTATGATTACCGTTGCCGATAACGGAGTTGGGATACCGCCAGAAATATTAAATAGAATTTTTGAGCCATTTTTCACTACAAAAGAAGTCAACACAGGTACAGGACTCGGACTTTCAACAGTGTTAGGCATCATTAAAAGCCATGCCGGTTTTATCAAAGTGTCTACTAATGTTGGTAAAGGCAGCAAATTTGACCTGTTTTTACCAGCAGTGGAAGCAACTGAAGCGTTCAATATAGAAGACCTGGATGTCCTTCCAGGAGAGAGAGAATTGATCTTAGTTGTAGACGATGAAGCTCAAATTAGAGAAATTACTGCAATCATTTTAGAAAACTATAACTATAGGATAGTAGCTGCCAGCAATGGCATAGAAGCGATCGCACTCTATGCCCAATACAAGCATCAAATCAATGCCGTGTTGATGGATATAATGATGCCGGAGATGGACGGAATCACCGCTATTCGCACCCTGCAAAAAATGAACAACCAGGTTAAAATTATTGCCTGTAGCGGACTGAACTCGATGGAAATCTTTGCTCAAGCTTCTGATGCTAATGTGAAAGCAGTTTTATCAAAACCCTATACGGCCAGAGAATTATTGAAAAGTTTACACAACTTATTTAGAAGCAGTGCTGAGTTATGAGCTAGGAGTAGGTATTGTGTATTGGTAAGAATTAATTCCCAATGCAATACTGCTCGATTAAGAATTTTTAACTCGGAATTGGGTTTGGGGAAAAGGTTAAAAGGTAAAGGTTAAAGGTTTTTTCTTTCCCCTTTCCCCTTTTCCCCAAAACCCGACAAGTATTGATTCCCAATGCCCTATCCCTCACAAGTTCCTCAAATTGTTTTCTTAAATTTAGAGGGTGGCCAACATTGATAAAATGGGATAAATGTAGCTAATGAATATTGTTAGGAAGATTAACGATCAGTTAGCGATCGCCGGACAAATTACACTAGACCAGCTCAAACAAATAGCTGATGAGGGTTATAAGTCTGTATTGAACTTACGTTTACCCGATGAAACAGGCTTGTTAGCTGAAGAACAGGAGAAGACTGAGTTTTTGGGATTATACTACGTTAACTTCCCAACCAAAACTGAGGACATTAATCATCAAAGTATGCTCCAGATATATCAAACGATCGCTGAATTACCCAAACCGACTCTGATACATTGTGATAATTCAATTCGTTCCGCCGCAATAGTATTGTTGTATATCGCTATCAAACAGGGCATAACTTTTGAAAAAGCCCTGCAAAAAGTTATTACTTTAGGCTTAATATAATTATAAATTAAATTTATTTTTAATATAATAAAGAATTCAGGATTAAGAATTAATAATTAATTCGGTGCAAAAACCCTCACATCGCTAGCGCTACACTATCAGTGATGGATCGGAATTCTCTATTTTCTTGATTCCTATAGCGGTTCTCGAATGGAAGCAATACAGTTTGACCTCTCTCCTTTTAGGCTACGGTGTAGACACAAGTCAAATTACCCCTCTCAATCCCCCCAATGGATTGGGGGGAAGTCGGAAATCTAGTTCCCTCGCCTTTCCAAGGGGAGGGTTAGGGTGGGGTAAAAACCACTAGAGCTAGTCACAGAAGATTTGATATTTGCTTGGCTCTGATTTGTTGTAGATGTAGACGAATTTGAAACCTGGCTATTGTCTTTAATTAAACGGCTGTAAGTTCGTTGGGGAATAAAGTGGAGTGGATTGTAACCAACGAAACGCAAAATTAGTACACAAGCCCAGGAATATCTACCATCACTAATGGCTTCCATAACTTGCTCTAATTGTTCTGGACTAATGGCTTTGTGAAAATTTTTCCCAGAAGAAGAAATGTGGTAGTTCATAGCTAACCTGATGTAACTTATCTAAATCGAGGTGTATCAGTTTATGCCACCATAAGCTGTTGCTGGAATTGGGCTGAGTAGTATGTCTGCAATACAACGACGACGGATGATAATTTTAGCAGTGACTGTTTTACCAGCCTTTAATCTGCTTACATTTGGTTTGATTATGCTAAAACTTGCTGGATTTAACTTATTTATGGAGTAATTTTCTACTAGCGATCGCTCAAATTTGGCTGTATTGCTTGACCGAGAATAGTGTTTTATGCTTGATTGAGAACTAACTACTATACATAGAATAATCTGTCTTTGCTGTTACTCCAGCCAAATTGACAGTTTTTTGAATTGGGCATTGGGCAAAACAGTTCCGTTAGCGGATAGCTAAGGTTTAGCCCGTGAAGCGTTAGGAGTTACGAATTCTCCCCTTCCCCCTGCTCCCTCATCCCATAGATTTGAAGTCCTCGCAAGGTTTCATCCCATAGCTAGACGCGCGTGGTCTTTATAGTTACCTACTATTAGGTGGGAAATGTACCTCACGGAACCGGAGACTGGAGAAAAGAATGAGGTCGTGGACTAGCTAAAGTTTTGGAATTCGTCATCATGTATGAACTAGTTCAAGCTGTCTTCAACGGTGATGAAAAAACTGCTCTGCATCAGTTAATTTATACGTTGAGTGCTTCAGGTAAGGGTTATTTTCTGAGAAATGAGATTTTGCAAGCTTTTGCCGATTACTGTCATGAATCCCAAAAGCCAGCCTATTTTTACCACTCTTCTTGTATTGGCAAACTGATACAGTACACTCACGAAATAATTATTGAACAAGAAAGTACCTGGTTCGTGATTCGGCCCAAGATTGCTAACCAGGAAGTTTGGCGATTGACAGCCAATTTAGATAGCTTCGAGCAGATGACGCAACAAGCGCTGCTAGATGTAAGAGATCGCTTAGTCAACCGCTACCAACCCGGTATCCTCGAAATCGACCTTCACCCCTTTTACGAGGATTCTCCAAGAATCGACGACCCGAGAAATATTGGTCAAGGTTTAGCCTACCTTAACCGTTACCTGTGTAATCAATTGTTGACTGACCCTGAATATTGGGTAGAAATGCTGTTTCAAGCATTACAGGGGCTACAACATGATGGGATTCGGCTGCTGTTGAGCGATCGCATTCCCTCCGGTATTCATTTAGCCAAACAAATTAAGCTAGCGCTCAAATTACTGAATGAGCGATCGCCTGATGAACCTTATGAAAAATTCCGCTTAGACCTCCAAGAACTCGGCTTTGAGCCAGGTTGGGGTAACAATGTGGCACGAGTCTCCGAAACCCTAGAACTCCTCGACCGACTCATTTACTCTCCAGAACCGGGCATATTAGAAGCATTTGTGGCCCGCGTCCCCGCCGTTTTTCGCGTCGTCCTCATTTCCATCCACGGCTGGGTTGGACAGGAAGATGTTGTCGGAAGAGATGAAACACTCAGTCAAGTTATCTACGTCCTCGAACAAGCTCGCAGCTTAGAAAACGAACTGCGCGAACAAATCAAACTCGCTGGACTAGACCAGCTAGATATCAAACCCCATGTAATTATTCTCACCCGACTAATTCCTAACTGTGAAGGGACATTTTGTTACCTGCCCCTAGAAAAAGTCGAAGATACTGAAAATGCTTGGATATTGCGCGTTCCTTTTGGTGAATTCAATCCAGAAATTACTAACAATTGGATTTCTAAATTTGACATTTGGCCTTATTTAGAACAATTTGCTTTAGATGCAGAAAAAGAATTACTAACTCAATTCAAAGGTAAACCTAATCTTCTTGTTGGCAATTACAGTGACGGTAACTTAGTGGCTTCTCTTTTATCTCGCCGGATGAAAGTTACTCAGTGCAATATTGCCCATTCTTTAGAAAAGCCTAAGTATCTATTTAGTAATTTATATTGGCAAGATTTAGAAAATCAATACCACTTTTCGGCACAATTCACTGCTGATTTAATTAGCATGAATGCAGCCGACTTCATCATCACATCCTCCTATCAAGAAATTGTCGGCACACCAGACACTATAGGTCAATACGAATCGTATAAATGCTTTACTATGCCGCAGTTGTATCACGTAGTTGATGGGATTGATTTGTTTAGTCCCAAATTCAACTTAGTACCACCGGGAGTAAATGAAAGTATTTTCTTTCCCTGTAGTCAGAAAGAAAACCGAGATTCTAACCTTTGTACAGAAATTCACGACCTACTCTTTATCCGCGAAGATCCCCAAATATTGGGTCATTTAGATAGCCCTAATAAGCGACCAATCTTTTCCGTTAGTTCCATCAGTTCAATCAAAAACCTTGCGGGATTAGCTGAGTGCTTTGGTCAAAGTCAGAGGTTGCAAGAGCATTGTAACTTGATCCTCTTGAGTAGTAAACTGCATCCTGATGAAGCTACAAACCCAGAAGAAGCAGAAGAAATCCAAAAACTCCACAATATTATTGATCAATATCATCTCCATAGTAAGATTCGCTGGCTGGGGATGCGTATTCCTAGCAGCAGCCTTGGCGAAGCCTACCGAGTAGTTGCAGATTGTCAGGGGATTTCTGTCCACTTTGCCCGCTTTGAATCCTTTGGGCGGAGCATTTTAGAAGCAATGATTTCTGGCTTGCCAACTTTCGCAACTCAATTTGGCGGTTCTTTAGAAATTATCGAAAACCAAGAGGAAGAATTTAATGTTAATCCTACAGATTTGGTAGAAACAGCAAAGAAAATTTTAGATTTTATTGAACAATGCAATACTCATCCTGAACATTGGTACGAAGTCTCAGAATGGATGAGTCAGCGAGTTCATAACCGATACAATTGGCATTTACATAGTAATCAATTACTACTACTGGCAAAAATGTTTACTTTTTGGAACTTTGTTGCACCAGAAAATAACGACGCCAGAGATCGCTATATGGAAACATTATTCCATCTCATTTATAAACCTAGAGCTGAAAAGATTTTAGAAAAGCACATGGGGCTAATTCGTAATTCGTAATTGTGACTGGATGGGGATTTTGAGTCTATGAGGAGGTGTTATACCAATTTTTTATGAAGCTGCATATAATTCGATCCCCCCTAGCCCACGCCAGTCGCTCCACTTGGGGAGACCCCAGACGCTCGATGACTCGCTACCGCGCAGCGTCTCGCAGAGAAGACCGCGCTGGCTCCCCTTAATAAGGGGGGAACCAGAAAAACATCTATCAAAGTCCCCCAATTTATCGGGGGATTTAGGGGGATCAAGATATATGCAACTTCACATTAAATTGGTATTAGAACTTGAAGCATTAGGCTCAAAGACTTATTCATCCACCTCTGAATCAAATTTCCCAATTCCCCATTCCCCATTCCCCATTCCCCATTCCCCATTCCCTACTCCCCACTTTATGCAAACAAAAGACCGTTCTCGCCATTTTATTTACACAGACTGGATATTAATCGAAACCCAGTTTGATCCTGACCAATTACAATCTAAAGAAACCGTCTTTACAATCGGCAATGGATACTTGGGAACTAGAGGTAGTTTTGAGGAAGGGTATCCTCATTCATTACCAGCTACTTTTATCAACGGTGTCTACGACGATGTGCCGGTAGTGTACACGGAACTAGTAAATTGCCCTGACTGGCTACCCTTGATAGTAATTGTGAATGGCGATCGCTTCCGTCTCGATCAAGGTGAGGTATTGAGCTATGATCGCCAACTCGATCTCCGTCAGGGATTAGTCATTCGGGCTTTGCGTTGGCGTTCTCCTAGTGGAAACACCATAGACATCAGCTTTGAACGCTTTGCCAGTCTCGCAGATCCGCACGTGTTGGCGCTACGCTGCCATTTAACGCCAATAGATTTTGATGGGTTAATCGAAATTCAAGCTAGTATCAACGGCTATCCTGAAAATCAGGGTTTTAATCACTGGGAAGGACTAGATCAGGGTAAAACTGACCAGGGAATCTGGTTACAACGCCGCACCCGCCACTCCCGAATTGAACTTGGGATGGGAGCTAAGGTGACAATCTTAGGCGCTGAAGCATCTTTGCAAGTCAATACCGCACCTGGTTATCCAACCTTAAGCAGTAACTTCTTAGCTAAGGCGCAACAGACTGTAACAGTAGAAAAATTAGTGACAGTTTTTACCTCACAGGAGATTGATACCCCAGTCTCAGCCGCTCAAGAAAAACTCGCCCACCTGCCAGACTACCCAACCCTACAAAAAGCCAATCAGCAGGCATGGGATAAGGTTTGGCAGCAAAGTGACATCCTAATTGAGGGGGATAGCACAGCTGCTTTTGCTGTTCGCTACAATGTGTTTCAGCTGCTGATTGCTGGCGCACGCAATGATGATAGGGTGAGCATTCCTGCTAAAACACTTTCGGGGTTTGGCTATCGCGGTCATATATTTTGGGATACAGAAATTTTTATGCTGCCCCTATTTATATTTACCCAGCCAGCGATCGCCCGAAACTTACTTACTTACCGTTGGCACACCTTACCAGGAGCTAGACGCAAAGCGGCCCATTACGGCTATAAAGGGGCAATGTTTGCCTGGGAAAGTGCTGATACTGGAGATGAAGTAACACCACGTTGGGCGCTCGGAAATGATTTTTATGGTGAAGATGTGCGGATTTGGTGTCGCGATCGCGAAATTCATATCAATGCAGATATTCCCTACGCCGCTTGGAATTACTGGCAAACCACTGGTGATGATGAGTGGATGCAAAAGTGTGGCGCAGAGATCATCTTAGATACCGCTATCTTCTGGGCTAGTCGAGTAGAATTCAATCCTGAGCGTCAACAGTATGAAATTCGCGGTGTGATCGGAGTGGATGAATACCATGAACTCGTTCACAACAACGCCTTTACAAACCGGATGACGCAATGGCATTTAGAGAAAGCGATCGCAGTCTATGATTGGCTGGTTCAAAAATTCCCCGAACGAGCCAGAGAATTAGAAGAAAAACTACAACTCACTGTCCAAGATCGATCGCACTGGCAAGATATTATCAACAAAATATTGTTTCTCTATGACCCAGTAACAGAACTCATCGAGCAGTTCGAGGGATTTTTCCAATTAGAAGATATAAATTTAGCAGACTACGAACCACGCGATCGCTCTATGCAACCGATCTTGGGTGTTGAGAAAATTAACAAATATCAAGTAATCAAACAACCAGATATATTGATGCTTCTTTATTTAATGCGAGAATCAGCAGATTTTCCCTACAGCGAAAAAGCATTGCAGGCAAACTGGGATTACTACGCACCCCGTACCGATATTACTTATGGTTCTTCCCTTGGCCCAGCAGTTCACGCCATCTTAGCTTCCGATTTGGGCAAATCAACCGAAGCTTACGAAGTGTTTCTGCACGCATTAATGGTGGATCTTGAAGATAACCGAGGTAACACCAGCGATGGAATTCATGGTGCTAGTGCTGGTGGCATTTGGCAAGCTGTGATTTTTGGATTCGGTGGTATCCAAATCACCGAAAATGGCCCAGTAGCTAACCCTCATCTGCCCGATAGCTGGACGCGCCTGAAGTTTAAACTGCATTGGGGCGATAAATGGCACGACTTCGATCTCCGCAAAGGGCCAGTCCGCCAAGATATAAATCGTCAACTAGAATATCTCCAACTTTCCCTATCTCCAAATCCCCCCTCAAATGAGGTAGGGGGCAGGGGGCAGGGGGCAGGAGTGATTCTTCTTTATCTGTCTCATCTTCCCCAATCCCGAATCCCCAGTCCCCCAACATCCAAGGATTCATTTTCGATTTAGATGGTGTGCTGACAGATACAGCAGAACTTCATTATCTAGGTTGGAAGAAGTTAGCAGATGAAGAGGGTATACCATTTAATCGGCAGGATAATGAAGCGCTGCGGGGTGTATCTCGTCGTGCTTCCCTCATGCTAATTCTTGGGGATAGACCATATTCGGAAGCACAAATCCAAGAGATGATGGAGCGGAAGAATCGCTACTATGTGGAATTGATTCAAAATATGACATCCAAGGATTTGTTACCGGGTGCGATCGCCTTCTTGGATGAACTGCGACAAGCTGGGATTAAAATCGGCATTGGTTCAGCCAGCAAAAATGCCCGTACAGTAATCAAGCGATTGGGCATTGCTGATAAAGTAGATGCGATCGCAGACGGTTATAGTGTACAGAAACCCAAACCAGCACCCGATCTATTTTTGTACTCAGCCAAGCAGCTAGGACTTGAACCAACGCAATCTGTAGTTGTAGAAGATGCCGCAGCAGGCATTGAGGCGGCTCTAGCTGCTGGGATGTGGGCAGTAGGACTTGGCCCCGTTGAACGAGTTGGAGCCGCTCATGTTGTCTTACCCAGCCTAGAAGGTATCAAATGGGCAAATTTAAGAGCCAAATTGAGTGACATTGCTAGACAAAAACATTCAGGGACTTCCAAATAAAATTTATCAAACCAATGGCATCAAAGTTAAACTCAAGCGATGAAACTGATAACTAAAAGAATGTAGAGACGTAGCAATGCTGCGTCTCTACAAGGTTTAAGGATCTGACTTTTCACGGTATCTGGAAAATCCCTCCTAAAAGCAGAGAGACTTTGAATTTCCCCCTTCCCGCCGTCAAAAAGGGTGTTAGGGGTTGAGTTTTTCGATTTCATTTTTGGATATCTCTAATAACTGTTGAACAGCAAAAGCTAAGATCGTCCAAGTAGGGAATCTAAAATAAAACCCAACTTTAGAATCCAAATTAGGAGTAAGAGCGTGAATTTGGACGATTTAGCCTTACAGATAGAGCTTATGCGTAAGCGCATCGCCCTTTTGCAACGCCAGAGTGAACAGCAAAAAGCACAGGAAGATATTGAAGTCATCACAGATGTATTCAAGGAACTCTACCTAGCTTTGGAAGAAATGCAAATAGTTAATAAAGACTTACAGCAACAGAATGAAGAATTATTTAACGCTCAACAGTCCTTAATAGCACAAGGTCAACGCTACCAGGAACTGTTTGAGGAAGTACCAGATGCCTATTTGGTAACTGATCCAAGAGGAGTAATTCAGGAAGCTAACTCTGCCGCCCAGAATACATTGAACATCTCAAAGAATTTGCTGTTGGGCAAAGCTTTAGGAATTTTTGTGCTTGAGAAAGAACTGATTGCTTTTCATTTGAAACTGACTCATCTGAGCGATCGCGCCGAAACTCCAGACTGGAAAATGCAAGAGTGGGAAGTAAATCTGCGGCCACGTAACAAAACACCCATTATTGCTGCGATAAAGGTGGCTGCTATCCGTAATCAACAAGGCAACTTAGTTGGTCTGCGTTGGCTATTGCGCGATATTAGCGAAAGCAAGCGCACTCAAGCCAAGCTGCAATGGGCAGAAGAAGCGATGCGACTAGCGCTTGCCAAAGAAAGAGAGTTTAGTGAACTTACATCCCGGTTGCTCACCACCGCCTCTCATGAGTTTCGCAACCCTTTGGCTACCATCCACTCTTCGGCAGAACTACTAGAACATTATCGCCATCTATGGAGCGACGAGCGACAACAGATCCACCTGCGTCGCATTCAAACATCTGTTATGCATATAACCCAGTTGTTGAATGATTTATTGGTGCTGAATCAGGATGAAACAGGCAAGTTAGAGTTTAATCCAACACCCCTAAATTTGGTCGAATTTTGCCGCAATCTATTAGAAGAATTAGAACAGAGCGATCGCTCCCAACATGCGATCGTTTTTAGCAGTGAGTGCCAATGCACCTCAGCTAACCTAGATGCAAAACTACTGCGACAAATCTTGAGTAATTTATTCTCGAATTGTCTAAAATACTCTCCCATTGGTAGCACAGTTAAGTTTTCTGTAACCACTGCCAACGAGCGAGCTATATTCCAGACTCAAGACTCTGGTATTGGCATTCCTCCTGCTGACATTGAACACATATTTGAACCTTTCCATCGCGCCAGTAATACAGGCAATATCCCAGGAATGGGATTAGGGATGTCCATAGTCAAGCAGGCTGTAGATTTACATGGCGGCGAGATTATTGTCGAAAGTGCGATCGATGCAGGAACTACCTTTACAGTCATCCTGCCATTTTCGAGAAATTTGTATGTATAGTCGCTTGCACTAATGTTTCTTTTTATTGGTTTACTATTGAATGTTCTTAACTTCCAATGGATGCGTAGACCCCCAATTTCAGGCAAACAAGCTGCGAGAATCACTGACAACATTGAGTTTCAAGCTAGATACAAGTAAGTGGGCGTAAATAATTGTCGTTGGGATAAGCCAATAGATAATCTTGCTACAGGCAGAAAGGTTTTAGCCTAGTTCATTTTTCTTTACATAGTTTGATTTTATTGTGCCAACTTACTTACTAAGCTTTTGGCTCACTTTCAACCAAGGAAGACTGTACAATGATAAATCACTTTTATTTATGGAATTCAAAATAAAAAGTAATTGCTTCTATGCTGGAAGGTCTTTAAAGTGGAGTTAGCCGGTCAACAATTAGTTGATTGTAAAGTTTTTCTTAACAATAGCTTAGGGAAACGAACTCAAGGACTTTGTATATTCAAGTGTCAGTTTAAAATATTACGCCTGTGGTAATCTCTAACAAATCAGAATACGCACTTCTAGCCCTGTTAGAGTTAGCAACCTGCTACCCTAAGGGTGAAGCGCTGCAAATTCGAGAAATAGCGGTCTTACAAGACATACCAAACCGCTATTTGGAACAACTTCTGGCAACATTAAGACGTGGAGGTTTAATTAAGAGTATACGCGGAGCCAAAGGTGGCTATGTTTTGGCACGAGACCCTGGAAAGATTACAGTGTTAGATGCTTTTAGCTGCATGGAAGGGTCAGATATTGTTGTATCTGATTCTGAGCCGACTCCCAACACGGTAGAAGGTGAACTAATTCAGGAAGTCTGGCAAGAAGCACGTCAGGCTGCTAATTCTGTTTTGGAAAAATATACACTCCAAGACCTTTGTGAACGAAGATCGCTAAGAAAGCAGAAGGAACTCATGTATTACATTTAGAAAGGGTGAAGTGGGAAAATTTTCATCCTTTATCTTGAATTGATAGTCATTTCAGCTTTAACCATATTTAGCACATCTGGATGTTACATGTAGATATGCAGTAATTTCAAGTAAGTAAGCAGAAAATTCTTAGTATGATATCAAGTCTGGGTAATTAGTTACAATTCCCACAGTGATTTCACCCTTCCCTTTAGCCTACGGTGTCTACACAAGTAATAAAAATCTAGCTTGATGAGGCTTTGCTCGTTCCCTTTCCATACACCGTATGGGAATGCATTCATTGAGGCTCTGGCTAAATGTATCACTAGAGTCAGAGCCTCTAATCTGCTATTTCTATACAGAGCAAGGGGAGTAGAGACAAAGTATAGCTTTAGCAAGGTGGCTTTTTGTCGATTTAGTAAATAATCAGACGGACATAATATAAAATATTTTTGACAAAAAATACAGTCGAAAGAAGAAAATTTTGAGTAACTAGTCAGTTGAACCATACCTCAAGCAAGATAGTTTTCAAAAATTTGCTATCTCAATTGTCTAGTTAGACGTTTTTTGTGATGTAATCCTTATTAATATTAATAACCAGACAACCTGTGAGGCTGTTATATGCCTGAAGTTAATTCTCAACAGCCCATAAATACTGCCGCTACTCTTGTGGAGAGTTATGCAGCAGGAAAACGGGACTTTAGTAAAGCAGAACTGGATGATGCCGATTTGCAAGGCATTAACTTGAAAGGATGTGACCTGAGTTATGCTGACTTGAGTGAAGCTAACCTAAGTGGCGCTAATCTCAGGGGAACCGACCTGAGTTTCGCCGATCTCGAACAAGCTAATCTGAGGGATGCTGATCTTAGGGGAGCATTGTTGATGTCAGCGAATCTTCGCCAAGCCGATCTCAAAGGAGCAAAGCTGGAAAAAGCAGACTACGATCGCAGCACCCATTTTCCCCAAGATTTCGACCCAGTGAAAGCTGGTATGCAAATAAAAGTTGAAGATTAATTTAACAATATAACCAGTTCAAAAGAGAAGAATATTGCCCTCCTACCTCCTTCAACGATCCTACTTGCCTCAAGATAGAAGATATTTTTGCTAAAAGAGTTGTATTTTGGTGAAAAAGCCTATCTATGAGGTTGACAATGGAGGCAAAAAGTGGAACCATCAACCGACGCGCACCACTAATTACTGCTGGGATTTTTCTTGGTGTGGGTCTTGGGGGGTTTATTGATGGAATTTTACTGCATCAGATCCTCCAGTGGCATCACATGCTTAGTAGCATTCGACCTCTGACAAACAGAGCGAATATAGATTTGAACATGGTATGGGATGGGTTCTTTCATACCTTAGATTGGGTATTCACCGCCACTGGACTTGTGTTACTATGGCGTGCTGGACGGCGTGATGATGTTCCTTGGTCATCACAGACCTTTATTGGATCAATACTGATTGGTAGTGGGTTGTTCGACTTGGTTGAAGGTTTAATTGACCACCAAATTCTCGGTGTCCATCATGTGAAACCAGGCCCAAATGAGTTAGCTTGGGATCTAGGATTTCTGGCATTCGGTGCGCTACTTGTTGTTATCGGCTGGATAATGATAAAAAAGGAATCAAGAGTCATTAGTCATTAGTTATTGGGCATTGGGCATTGGGCATTGGGCATTGGGCATTGGTTAATAATCATAGTTCTTCTCCCCCTGCCTCCCCCACTCCCCACTCCCCACTCCACTCCTCCCCACTCCCCACTCCCCCTCTATGCCTACAGATACTTTTGAAAAAACTAGCTGGAGTTGGCAGCTTTCCCAATTTCAACAACAAGCGGGAGAATGGTGGGAATACCAGTTTTACCGCTTTGAGAAAACTCTACCAGAATTGCCTAATGAATGGTCGATTAGCCCTTGGTTAGGTGAGTTGCTGAAATTTCTGTTTTGGCTGGTAATTGGCTTATTTGTAGTTTGGGTGGGTTGGCAATTATGGCGGGAATTCAGCCCTTATGTATATTCTTGGCTGAATAGAAGTGGCAACCTGACTGATTTTCGTGCAAAAACTCGCTCTAGTGAGGCATCCATAGCACTTTTGTTGGAGCGATCGCAAGAATTTTATCGTCAAGGTAACTACCGTGAGGCTTGCCGTTGTGTTTATTTAGCAATGTTGCAGCAGTTGCATCAAAAAGCGATCGCACCCCACAAACTCAGCCGTACAGATGGAGAATATCTGCAATTGCTGCGATCGGCTGTGACTCCCATACAGCCTTATGAAACTTTAATTACCACTCACGAGCAATTATGTTTTGGGAATGCCGAGATTTTGCCAGACAATTATGAGCAGTGTCGGCAAGCTTATCGGGAAATTTCCCCAGAATGAAGAGAACGTGGGGTTAGGGATACTAGAAGCATAGATAGCTAAAAAAACAATAATTTTAAGGAAAATTAATAAATAAAGTAAGGAAAAGCGAGAGACAGGCACAAAGACTTATCCTCGCTTTATGATTACCTAAGCTGTGAGAGTTGCGATCGCCTTGTCTACAGCTTGCAAGGCAGTGTTTACTTCCGCCTCTGTGACAATTAGCGGTGGCACAAATCGGACTACTTTTGGCCCGGCTGGTACCAGTAATACACCCTCTTTGATGGCAGCATTGACGATATCTGCTGCGGTTAATTGGATATCGGCTCGCAACTCCAAACCGTTGATTAAACCCCAACCCCGAACTTCGCCAATTTGCTGAGGATATTTCGCTGCGATCGCTCTCAACCCAGATCGCAACTGTTCACCCCTGTCTTGCACATTCTGCAAAATATTTTCCCGTTCCAATGTCTGGCAAACACTGAGTGCTACACCACACACAAAAGGATTGCCGCCAAAGGTGCTGGCGTGTTCCCCTGGCTGAAAAACATCGCAGAATTTCTTGCTCATCATTGCACCGATGGGGATACCGCCACCTAAGCCTTTGGCACTGGTGAAGATATCCGGCTCAACGCCAAGATGTTCATAAGCCCATAATTTGCCACTGCGCCCCATACCAACTTGCACTTCGTCAAAAATCAATAAAATGCCAGTTTCATCGCAAATCTGCCGGAGCTTTTTGAAATAAGCAACATCTCCCGGACGCACACCGCCTTCTCCCTGCAATGGCTCAATCAGAATTGCCGCTACCCGGTAATCACCTTCATCCAACTCGCTAATCGCCACTTCCACAGCGTTAATATCGTTGTAATTTACGTAGTAGAACCCAGGAACCAAAGGATCAAAATACTTTTGATATTTCGGTTGTCCTGTAGCGGTAACGGTGGCCAAAGTCCGCCCGTGGAAACTGGCATTGGCGGTTAAAATAATTGGTTTTTCAATGTCTAATACTGTGTGGGCATATTTCCGCGCCAGTTTAATTGCAGCTTCGTTAGCTTCAGCTCCAGAGTTGCAGAAAAATACGCGATCGGCACAAGAATGTTCAACAAGCCATTTTGCCAATTCACCTTGTTCAGGAATATAGTACAAATTAGAGACATGGTGCAGCTTCTGAATTTGGCGTGTTACCGCTTCTACCATAACTGGGTGGGCGTGTCCCAAAGTGCAAGTGGCAATTCCCGCTACAAAGTCCAGATATTCTCGTCCCTGTGTATCCCAAACCCGGCATCCAGCACCCCGTTCTAGAGCTAAAGGAAACCGACCGTAGGTAGACATGACAGCTTCATTGAAGCTATCTGCATCAAAGGGACTAGATGCTGACCCTGAATCTGGGGGGATGGTGGCTTGTTCAACGAGAGTTTGTAGGCTCACTACCGCTCCTCCTGAAAGTTTTTCATTATATAGTTATTTACTAGTTTCCTAGAAATCCCTAAAAAATACTTTTTATTTAGCACAATTCGCACTTCTTCTTAGACTAACGCTTATATAACCTTGGCGGTGGTGAAAAAACTTTGGACTTTAACACTTGTGCAAGAGTCTGAGCGATAGCCAATTTGCATAGATGCAGCCCAAACTAGGCATCGCAAGTCTTGGGTAAAGTCTAGAGATTTTTCTCACTGATGTTCAAGCCTGACTAGTCAAATATTTCTAAGATACAAGGTTGGGTGCAGCGATCGCATAACCCAACATAAATAAGGTGGTAATGTTGGGTTGCGTTTCACTCCACCCAACCTACTAGCACGGCTGCAAACCCTCTCCCTTGCTCCATGCCCCCCTGCGATCTCAATGTGCAAATTAAATGCTTAACAGCTTACGTCTAATGCACTATTTTAGTCTTGCCACGCTACTACGACGGTATATGTTTTTACCGGAGTCTCTAGTTATGGTGTCCGCTAAAAGTGTATTCCCGCCATACTATGCTAAATCTGAGTGCTAGACAAAAACATTACCACCAACTACTAGATTTGTCGCGGTGAAATTATCTAAAGTTGCGAAGGTGTAAAAAGAATAATAACCAAGGACTTGAACTAGTGTAGAAGTACCCGATTGCACAAATTGTAGATTGCCATCTAAGATGGGGTTGCTACTACTGTAGCCCCGACTCTTAAACAGGTCAGTAAAGACTAACTTATCCTGGCTCGGATCAAAGTCAGTGATTGTATCATCGGAATCGCTCAAGGTTTGATAGATGAACTGGTCATAACCGCTCCCGCCAGTCAAGTTATCGCTACCTGAACCACCAATAAGAATATCATTGCCAGCACCACCAAGAAGGCTATCATTTCCAGCACCACCGAGAAGGCTATCATTACCTAGACTGCCAAGCAGGGTGTCGTTACCTTCACCACCCCGTAGTAGGTCGTTGCCACTCTTGCCATCAATGCGGTCATTTCCCCCTTGACCATTAATAAAATCAGCTGAGTTGTCAAAGCCATTGACATTGTTGTTTAGGTCATTAAAAAAGGTGACTGTATTTTTGTTGAAGATGGTGCTTTGGGTAGAGTTGGCATTAAAGACATCAAAGCTGTCACGAATTTTGGTTTGCCCATCACACAGGATATTGCCCAGAGTTGATAGGTTGTCTAGGTTTTCTAAGGCAAAGTTTTGCAGAATAATTTTGTCATCAGCCACCCCTTCAAAAGTAACTTCCAGATTATTACCATTCTGGGTAAGTAGTAAATTTCGGGCAGTCAATCCAGCCCCTTGAAATTTCAGGGTATCCAATTCGCCAATGATTGCTGCTGATGGATTTGAGCCTTTACCTAATCCACCAAAATCGGTAATGGTATCAACACCGTCACCTAAGTTGTAAACAAATTTATCCTTGCCACCGCCACCAGTTAAAATATCGTTGCCTTGATTACCTGCAATAATGTCGTTCCCAGCTTTAGCATAAATTATGTCAGCGTAGTTGTTTCCCACTAGATTATCAGCGCCACTAGTTCCGATCAAACCGTTGAACTCTAATGCACCAATATCAACTTTACCCTCAGATATTCTGTCAAATCCCATGCCGCGCTGGTCTGTTATAATACCTGCCGGAATCAGGGCATTGTTACCAGCGTTAATGGCGGGACTATCTTCAAATAAGGCATGGGTAAGGGTTGTACCACCGTTATTTTGCAATGGGCTAAATTTGGGATCGATTGGGTTGGTGCTGTTGCCAACGATACTGCTACTGCTAGTAAAACCAGTGCTACCAGTGTTATCCCCAATCAGGTTATTACCATCATCTATGAAGTCGCCGGAAACGTCGGGGTTGATATCACCGCCATAAAGATTCCTGTTGTTGAAGTTGCCTGCAATGATGGTGTTCCCAACGTTGATAGTCCCGCCACCAGAAACACCTCCACCAGTGCCGCCCCCCCAGTTGTAAAGGTCTTCTGCGGTGTTATTAGTAATCGTGGTGCTGTTCAGATTGAGGATGCCTGAGCTAGAGATGCCGCCGCCGTTCCCTCCACTTGCCTTATTGCCAGAGACAGTACTGCTGGTGATGTTCAAGATACCTGAGTTAGATATGCCACCTCCAGAGAGTGCTGAATTACCAGAGATAGTAGTATTACTCAAGCTGACACTGCCAGAGTTAAAGATGCCGCCACCGTAGGACGGGTAAGGGTCAGGCCCACCGCGATTAAGACCACTGGCAAAAGCCCCATTACCAGAGATAGTGCTTCCTATTATGCTGAGAGTACCTATGTTGAATATGCCACCACCGAAGGCTGAGGAGTAACTGATAGATGCACTATTACCAGAGACAATGCTTTTAGTAATGCTGAGGTTGCCTTTGTTAAATATGCCTCCGCCGAAGGATGAACCACTGTTATTAGAGACAGTGCTGTTAGTGAGGCTGAGATTACCTTTGTTAAAGATGCCGCCTACTGTTCCCTTGTTGCCAGAGACGATGCTTCCTGTCAAGTTGAGGCTAGTATTGTTATTAACCAAAATACTGCCAAACGCATCGTTAGCATTAGCAATCTTCAAGCCATCAATGTTGGCATCTGTCCCTGTTCCTGATATTTCAAACACGCCAGAGGCATTATTTCCACTCACGGTAAGGTTTACTGCCCCAGTCCCCAAAAGGGTAATATCATCGGTAATTGTTAGTTTATCGGTGGTGAGGGTGATGATATCTGGAGTGGCATCACTAAAAACTCCTGCAAAGGTAATAATATCTGCCCCAGCAGTAGCATTAGCATTGAGGATAGCTTGCCGCAACGATCCATCTCCAGAATCGTTGGTATTAGTGACGACTAAATCATTGGCTGCGATCGCTACTGTGGCGGTATAATTCACATTATCGATTTGGTAAGTCGAATCTGCTGCCAAGCTGAGAGTCAGATTTTCCGCCGCTTCTGCCTGAATATCGTTGACAGGTTTCAGGGTGATATCTACATAGCTTTGCCCATTAGCAATCACGATACTGTTGCCGTTGACAGGTTTGCCACCCACACTTAGGTTGTAGTCTGCAATACTCGCATTGCCATTAACAGAGAAGTTGACTGTTAATGCCCCACTGCTGTTACTGCGGCTAACGCGGTAACTACCAATATTCCCACTGTTTTCATCGGCAATGTTATCAGTTGCGATGATGCTGATGGTAGGGACGAGGGGATTGGGATTATCAGGTGGCGTAATTATACTAGGCTGGACTTCATAAGCACCAATATCAACTGCAACGCCGGATATCCTGTCGAATCCAGCGCTTCTTTGATCGGTAGTTACACCAGGAGGAACTAGGGAATTATTGCCAGCATTAAGAGCGGGGCTATCTGCAAGTAAGGCGTGAGTAAAAGTTGCACCACCGTTATTTTGCAGCGAACCGAGTTTTGGGTCAATGGGGGTGGCGGTTGTGCCAATGAGAGTGCTGGTGGTAAAGCCAATACTACCAGTAGCATCGCCAATCAAGTTATTGCCAAAGTCAGTGACGCTACCGGACACGTCAGGTTGTATATCACCGGCAGGGGACTTATCAAAGTTGTCTGCAATGATGGTGTTACTAACTTTCATGGGACTACCATAGCTGGCAACACCCCCACCATTACCAACACCATTGCTATCTGAGTCGGCTGTGTTGTTAGTAATTGTGGTGTTGATCAGAGTGAGATTGTCAGTATTTGTGTAGCTGCCGCCATTAAATATACCACCGCCTTCGTCATTGGCTGTATTGCCTGAGATGGTGCTGTTAGTTAGAGTAGCTGAACCACCAAAATAACTACCATCATTTGCGTTAACGACACCACCACCGTTATAGTTTGCCTTATTACCAGAGACAGTACTTGCTATGAGGTTGAGAGTACCGCCTTTGTTGTATATACCGCCACCATAGTTTGCTGTATTGCCAGAGACAGTACTTGCCGTTAGGCTAAGATTACCAGTGTTTGCAGTGGAACCGTCATTATAGATGCCACCACCGAAGTCACCCGTATTGCTAAAGACACGACTTCCTCTAAGGCTGAGGATGCCACCGTTATAGATTCCGCCTTTGGTATTACCAAAGATACTGCTTCCTTTAAGGCTGAGGATGCCGTTATTAGAGATGCCGCTTTCCTCTGTATTGCCAGAAACACTGCTTCTTGTCAGGCTGAGGATGGAATTTGAATTGACTTGAATACCGCCGCTAGCGATCGCCAAACCATCAATACTAACACCTGTCGCTGTTCCCGATATCTCGAATACTCTAGAAGTATTATTCCCACTCACAGTAAGTTTGGATGCGCCAGTTCCCAGGATAGTAACATCATGGGTAATGGTTAGTTTTCCAGAGGTGAGGGTTATTACATCTGGGGTAGCATCAGTAAAAATTTTCCCAAAGGCGATCGTATCATCCCCAGCAGTAGCATTAGCTAAGTTAATAGCCTCCCGTAAAGTAGTGACATGATTATTCGGATTCCCATCATCTGCATCCCCGGTACTATCTACCGTAAAGGTTGCCAGGACTCCTGCGTAAGCTTCCCGCGCCGTTTCTGTAAACGCTAAAGTTACTTCCATATCACCGGTGCGGACTTCCAAATCCCAATTACCGCCTAGTGCTGCATTGCCTGTAAGCTGACGGGAAGCGGCAATATTGGCTCCTGTAAGTTGGTGCAGTTTGGCAATAAATTCTGCCCCTGCATCACCGTCAGCTACGTTACAACCATAGATGAGTAATTTAGCTGGAGATTCTGTAGCAGATTCAACCGATAACCCAGCGGTTTTTGATGAGGCGGTAAATATCTTCTGCCACTGTTGTAATTGCTGAGTATATTCATCAAGGGTATCAAGCCCCAAGCGGGTGTTACCCAGTTGCAAGCTACCAGGAACACCGTGGCAAATAATATGAATGCTGCTGAGATTCTGGTTAGCACGAGTTGCCAAAACCTCCGTAATTTGCTCAACACCGTTCTGTGTTGGATCGATTACGAACACATCAGTGTTGGAAATAACACCTTTGACCAAACTCTGATAGTCTTTCACAGCCATGTCGATAAAGACCAAGCTGCGTGTGTAATGTATGGGAATTAAGGAATTTACTTGGAAGTATGGAGTACGTAGCGTTGCCATTTTTTTACTTCAAGCTAAGGTTTAAGGTTATGAGGTCAACTCAAACTGACTGAAGCCTTGTCATTACGAGTTTTTACACAATTAATAACAGTAATAGGGAATTATTTTTACTATTAATTTCTTTCTTATCGTCACGCAAGTTGCTGCTTTTGTAAAGCAATGCAAGTATATAGTTTTACTAAATTGCTAAAGTCACTAAGCTAGAAAACATCTAAACAAAACTAAACATAACTCTTGTCGTGTGGGCAACGTCAGCGCCCTAATGATGGAAGTTCAAGTTCAATGTGGGACAGCTTACTATCCTTGCTGAGTCCCTTCGAAACATAGTATGTATGGCTGTCGTCGCTATCGGCGGAATCGAAAATAAGACTATAGGGAATGAAATAGCAGATTCAGTCTTGAGAATTTTGGAGTTTTACCCAGATTCATCGAGCCGTTACTGAATAAGTCTTTAAGCTAAGTAACTCGTTAGAAGCGTTCTTATTCAGTAGCAAGTGGTCAATTTTATGCACTACTAATTACTCTTGAGTCGTTGCTGAAGACATCAATGATTATATTGATTTACTCCCAGTTACTTGTCTTAATTTTATACATATCTCAAAGATTATGCGAATTATACATATTTTGAACCACGTTCAAGAAATAGGTAACGGTATTGTGAATGTGGCAGTTGATCTGGCTTGCTTACAGGCAAAATCTGGTTATGAGGTAGCGGTTATTTCTGCTGGTGGTGAATATGAGAAATTACTAAATATCTGTGGTGTCAAACACTACCAACTAGACCAAACTAGAAAATCGATCAGTATTGTCAAAGCGGCTGTACGTTACCGGGCGATCGCAGCAGAATTTCAGCCAGATATTGTTCATGCTCACATGATGACGGGGGTAATCTTAGCACGTATTTTTCAAGGAAATAAATATACTTTAGTTTCCACAGTCCACAATGAATTTCAGCGTTCCAGTCTGCTGATGGGTTTAGCTGACAGAGTAATTGCTGTCAGCAAGGCGGTGCGAGATTCTATGGCAAAACGTGGTATCCCAGAAAACAAGTTACGGGTAGTATGCAACGGAACTTTGGGCAGCCCCCGCACCCGGCAAATACAAGATTATCAACCTTTAGAGTTACAACGTCCAGCGATCGCTACTGTAGCCGGTATGTATCAACGCAAAGGTATCGCTGAGTTAATCGCTGCTTTTGAACAAATTGCCCCAGATTTTCCCCAAGCGCATCTTTATTTGGTAGGAAATGGCCCTGATAAACAGCTATTTGAGGCACAAGCACAAGCAACTTCTGTAAAAGAACGGATTCATTTTGAAGGCTTCCAGCCGCAACCTCAATGCTACCTGATATCTTGTGACATATTTGTGTTAGCTTCTCATCGCGATCCTTGCCCTCTAGTACTTTCGGAAGCTAGGGAAGCTGGGACTGCGATCGTTGGTACTCAAGTAGATGGGATTCCTGAAGCTTTGGATAATGGACAAGCAGGTCTTTTAGTGCCAGCAAAAGATAGTAATGCTTTAGCTGGGGTTTTAGTGCAATTACTGAGTAATGCCGATATGCTGCATGAGTGGAAAAATCGGGCAAATCAAAACCTACAGTGGTTAAGTGTTGCCCGCGTTCATCAGGAAACATTAGCAGTGTATCGTGAGTTAATTACAGATTAAAGGGAATGGGGAATGGGGAATTGGGAATTGGGAATTGGGAATTGAATATTAGACACTAATTAATAGTTCTTCTTCCTCTGCTCCCCTACCTCCCCTACTCCCCTCATACCCAGTTCCCAGTCACAAAGGATGATAGAAAGCGTTAATAGTGTAGCGATCGCTTTAATTTTAAAGCTACACCTAAAGCACCAAGGGCCAGTAAACCCAAAACGTTAGTTGATTCAGGAATGGCAGTGTAATAAGATGCGACTCTAATAGGCCCATCTTTATCTGTTTGCTCTGCTGGTATTGGTGGAATGATTCCAGCACCTGGGGCTAGATTTGGTAGTGTAGCAAAGGGATTGTAAAACAGGCTTCCGTTTCGGATTACGCCACCCCTAAAAGTGATAGTACTGCCACTGATGGTAATGTCTGTAAAAATATCCTTTAGATCGGGGTTATTAGACAAACCGATCTTTCCATCTCCATTTACATCTCCCCACTCCACAGGCTCATTATCAAATGGTGGAGTCGAATCGGGATTAGTATAGGACAGCGTTTTTAAATCAAAGACTAAGCTTTCGATATCGTATCCGGTGTTATTTAGAAAGTTATTAGCTACATCTGGAACACCATATTCTATTACTTGCCCTGGTTGAAAATCTGTAAGGATTCTTGGCTTCTTCGTGTTGAATATATCTTCATTCACACTCGTTACAATGGGTTCTACCAAGATAACGGCTCTCGCTGGTGTCAAACACAAAAAACTAATTCCTGCTGCTCCTAGAAGAGACAAGGCTAATTTGGTTACGGTTGTAGTCATATTTCTGTCCTCTTCATATTGATTGAGAGAATGCTATATTGCGTGAGTTAAATCAAACAGCAAAACCTCACTTTTGAACTGCTATCTATTTGCTAGATAAATAGCGGTTAATGTGTGTCTGCTCAGTGAGTTTACATATACTCGTATGTTGATTTATAAAGCAATTCTTGTAATGCTTTATCACAATAACTAGTAATTTCACGCAATCTTTATCAAAAATCTAAATTAGAAGTTATTGGTTGACAAATTAAACGGTATATGTGTGTAAAAAACGCGTTAACGCGATCTGCCAACGAAAAAACTTGCTGGTAGATCGCGTTAATTTAAATTTCACTGTCTAGGGTGTTAAAAAATTTAATCCCTATCCGTAATGGAAATGAGTTTTTTCGTAAATCCACGTAACCGGATTAACACTGGCTTTGCCCAATTTCCACCAAGCAAATCGTGCAGTAGGATATAAAAACAGGGGATGATAAATAATGTCAGCATCGTTGCGATCGACATCCCAAAGAAAACTACAATCCCTAAAGGTTGCAAAAACTCAGAACCTTCACCAATGCCTAATGCTAAAGGGAACAGTCCCAATATAGTTGTGACTGTGGTCATGATAATTGGGCGCAAGCGTTGAGGAGCAGCTTTCATGATCGCAATTTGGCGAGTACAACCAACTTCATCCCGAATTTGGTTCGCCAGTTCTACCATGAGAATCCCTGCGTTCACCACAATTCCCACCAGCAGGACGACACCAACAATTACAGTTGCGCCAATTGCAGTTTGGGTAATGTAAAGTCCAAAAATTCCCCCAGCTAATGCCAGTGGTACGGTGAACATAATTACCAATGGGTCAATCAGCGAATTGTATTGTACCGCCATGACTACAAAGATTAAGAACGTCGCCAACGCCCCCAAAGTTTTTAAAGCATCTTGAAGTTGTTGATTAGTTTCTTGGGCAGAACTAGGCACAATTGAAACGCCATCAGGTAAGTCTACATCCTTGAGTACCTCATTGACTTCTGCGATCGCTTCACCAAGACTAGCTCCCTCGCTGAGATTGCCTGCCACAATAAAAGCTTGGCGCTGATTAATCCGTTGCACCTCACCAGGCGCTTGACCTTCTTGAATATTCGCAACATCTGAAAGGCGGATTAGCTGATTGTTTTCTGTAAATAGTGGTAATTGCTCTAGTTGGGAAGGACGCTGAATGGCTTCTTTATTTAGCTGTACCCGCACATCAACTAAACGATTACCACGTTGAATTTGCGTGGGAACTGAACCTTCAATTGCTGTTTGAACTGTTGCACCAATTTGTTGAGCGCTCAATCCTAAAGCCGAAACCCTTTCCCAGTCAGGGCGAATTTGGATTTCCGGTTGTCGGGGGTCGGCATCTGGTCGGAATGTTGCTAATTTTGCTCTTTCCTGTAATGCTTGCAGTACTTGAGCGCCTGCTTGCGTTAAGTTTTCTTCATTCTCACCTTGCAGAATCACGTCAACTTCTGACCCTTGCACTGGGGAATTACTCAAGATTAAACCCCGCACCTGACCAGGATTGAGGCGCAGCAGAATTCCTGCTAAATTGAGTTTGTTAAATTCCTGAGTTACTTTTTTGACGAAGGCTTCGACATCTGTGCCTGGTTTTAAATTGATGGTGCTACTGGCACGTAAAGGATTCTCTGTAGTATTGCTACCAAACAAAGAACCACCCACAGTTGTGAAAGCAGACTCGGTTTCTGGTTGTTTGAGCAAAATGTCATCGACAATTTGCATAACTTTCTCAGAAGTTGCTAAAGGTGTACCAGGAGGAAACTGCGCTCTCAAGTTAGCTTGACCAGTACTGATGCGGGGTAAAATTTCTTGGGGAATTTGACCAAACATAAAGAAGCTACTGCCGCCTAAAATTACCAAAGCAGCAGTTACTACAAGGAGACGATAGCGTAAAACCTTGGTTAAGAAGTTACTATATCCCCGCGTAGCATCTTCAAATCGGTGATTAAACTGTCTAAGCAGCCAAAATTCACTGATTCGACTAGACCAGCGAATTCCCAAGAGTCGAGAAGACAGCATCGGCACTACTGTAATGGCGACGACAAGGGAAGCTGCGACTGCGAAGCTAATTGTCAGAATCAGTTCATTAAATAGCAGTGCAATAAAGCCACCAATTAAGAGGAATGGCACTACAGAAACTAAGTTAGCACCTGTAGCAGCAACTAAAGCAGATTCTACTTCTTGGGAAGCTGCGATCGCACTGTCAATAAAAAATCTTGAATTTCTCCTCTGCCCCTCTGCCTCCATCTCTTTTTGATTGGGAGTCATCCCTGTTTTTTCGGAAATGTTCTCCAAAATCACAACCGATGTATCAATTGCTTGACCGACTCCTAATGTCAGACCTGCCAAACTAAAAACATTCAAGGTTAAACCAAATATTCTCATTAAAGCGATCGCTGCCAGAGTACACAGAGGAATCGTCAAACTGATAATAAATGTTTGCCTGAACGATCCCAAAAATAACAACACTGCTGCTGCTGCTAACAATGCCCCAGAAATCCCCGAAAAGATGACATCATTTAAAGAATTGCGGATAAAGACAGATTCATCTGTGGTAGGACTCAAAGTCATGTCTGCTGGAATTAAACCCGATTGCCGTAATTGTTCAATTCGCCGTTTAACAGCATCTACTACTGTGATTGTGTTAGCTTCAGGCTGCTTTTGGATTGAAAATTTCACCGCAGGCTGACGATTCAGGTAAACAAATACTCGCTGGTCTTCTGTATCATCAATTACCTCTGCAAAGTCTCGCAAATAAACGCGGCGGGAAGGTGCAGGGGAGGTAGAGGAGGTAGAGGAAGTAGAGGAAGCAGGAGAAGAAACTTCCAAAGAAAGGTTTTCAATTTCCTTGGCATTTTGGAAGCGCCCTACAGTCCGAGTCAATGGCTCGGAATTTTGCCCCAGAATCCGACCACCAGAAGTATCTTGGTTACGGGCTGTTAATTCATCTAAAACATCATTTAACCCGACACCCAAAGCTTGCAATCGGTTTAAGTCAACAAGCACTCGTACTTCTTCCTCTGCACCACCAGATACATCAACTGAGGCTACTCCTGGCACGACACTGAGTTCACGCGTTAACTCCTCATCAGCAAATACGCGTAAATCTTTACCTTGTAAAGAAGCAGATGTCAGTGCCAATTCATAAACTGGCAGTTGAGAGGGATCGACTTTAAATAAGCGCGGCTCCTCTATCGTATCTGGCAGTTGCCCCCGACCTCGGTTAAAAGCAGCAGTAGCATCGTTTAGGGCTTGGTCTATATTGCCCCCTGGTTGAAAGTATAAATCGAGACTTACCTGTCCCTCACGAGTGCGGGAAAAAACTTGCACTACATTCTCGGTTGCTGCTAAAGCTTCTTCTAAAGGTCTGGTGATTTCATCTACTGCTACTTCTGGTGAAATACCAGGGGCTTCTAACCGAACCCCTATTCGGGGATAGGTAATTGATGGTAGAAGATCGACTTGGATCGTTGTGAGAAAAAATACCCCAATGACAATTACTGCCACAGTGAGCATGAGTGTGCCAATGTGTTGGCGGATAGCGATCGCACTAAGGCTAAATCCGCCATTGCCATTATTATTTGCCTGTTGCATGATACTAAGTGATAAGGTCTGGTTACTGAGTGCTTTTTTTGCTCGTATGGTGGCTATTGCTCACCCTACTATTGCTTTTCTGAAAGAATTGAAAGACTTACAGTGTCACCTTCTTTTAACGGCTTACCACTACGAACAACATAGCGCTCTCCAGCTTGCAAACCGGATAAAATTTCCACTCTCCCATCAGACTTTTTTCCAAACATTACGGCTCGTGTTGTTACCTTCGTTTTGCCTTCTGTGTCTTTGACGACCAATATTGTCCCACTTCGATCTTGTGATTTTGCCTCTGCCATAACAGATGTGTTAGGTGGGGAAGAGTCCTGCCGTACATTTGTTTGCATCTCCCCTGTACTCTTGGAGTTGTTGCTCCCTACTTGTTTCTGAATAGCTGTTTGCGGTACGACTACACGCTGTTGAGTCTGGTTTTCAAAGTTGACTCGTGCCAGCAGCCCACTGCCAATCTTGCCTTGAGCGTTGGGAATCACTACCTCTACAGGTATTAAGCGAGCAGTAGCATCGGCAGCTGGAGAAATCCGTGTAACTCTCCCAATTAATGCTTCCTTGGGAAAGGCATCTAAGCGCACTTGTACAGACTGTCCAACCTGAATTTGTGCCAGTTCTAATTCAGAAACTTGCACAACGACTTTGACACGGTTAAAATCGCCAATTTTTACGACTTCATTACCTGCTTGCAGAAGATTGCCTGGTTCTGTCACCTTTTCTGTAACTATGCCAGTGATGGGAGATGTCAGCCGAGCGTAAGACCTGCGTTCTTTAGTTTGGGCAACCAATGCCTGCTGGGCCAATACTCTACCTTGAGCAGCGGCAACGGTTTGCTGTTCTGTACGGACTTGCTCTTGAGCTGCGCGCAGTGCCTGAGCTGCTGTTTTGGCCTGGGTACGTGCTTGTTGGGCAGTTTGTTCAGCGATCGCTCCGGCTTTAAATAACCTCTGTTGCCGTTCGGAATCAGCCTGAGCTTGTACCACTTCTAGCCGCGCCCTTTCAACATCAGCACGGGCATTGCTTACCTGATTGTTTGTCCTGGCTACTTCTGATTTCAGGGCTGCTAGTTCTGCTTCTGCTTGCTTTAATTCAGTCGAAAGTATGGCATCATCTAACTGCCCGACGTTTTGCCCAAGCTTTACTCTATCGCCCACATCAAGGTTCAAGGCTAACAAGCGACCTTCTACCTGCGATCGCAGTGATACGATGCGGAAGGGTGTTGTATTACCTGTATATTCTGGTGATTTTTGCAGCAAGTCAGTTCTAGCGATCGCCACGTCTACAGGTGTTACCCGACTACGTTCTTTATCACCAGGACTCTGAGATTGTGCATCTGCTGATTCTTTGGGCGACGAACCGCAACTCGCCGTCATCAATCCTATAGCTACAAAACAGGAAATTAATAAACTTCTTACATAAGTGGAGGAAAAAAAGGAATTTTCGCCTTTAGCTTTGCCACCTGTTGCACAAGTACTTTTTGCAAGAAGTCTACTTTTGAAATCTGCGGTCGCCACCTCAGTTTTCACAACTGAATCTAACTGGATAATTATTAGTTGGTTCGCGACTACGGGATCTTTCATTTTCACCTGTTTGTGCGGCTCATTTTTTTCCAAAATCATCTGTTTTTCTCCTATTGGGGAGCTTTTGGGGTTAAACAGCCGTGTTTTACCAAGTAATTTTGAGAGATATCATTAACAAAAAACGGCGAGAATGAAGAATAAGCTGTATGACAGTAATTTTTGATTCAAAAACTACTGTTTTCCCACAAAAGTCCAAAACTTCTCACCGTTCTACTTCTTACGCAGAGGTAGATAATCTTCTTGCAGTTAACAAATTATAAACTTTAGTATAAATATTTGTCATTTTTCTGGAATCTACCCAGAGGAGAAACCTGGCTTTTTCCTAAGATATGAAGCTTTTTTGCTGAATATCATAATTTGGGCAGTATTACAATAATTACCCTTGTTTTTACCTAATCAATTTATTCTACTATAACTAGCTGGAATTACAGTATTTAGTATTTTATTAAGAATATTAAAGATTTATTGCTTAATCTTGCCTATAATGTAATGGAAAACACTATTTCTTCTTACCCCCTTGCGTAATATGGCAAGAAATAGGGCGACAAATACTACAGCAACAACAGGTAAGAATGAACTTTTTTACCAGAAATATATTTGTATTAGGTGAGGAAGGTAAGGCGTGACATCTCAGTTTAAAACTGCACCAACCACTGATGAATCCCAGATTTCCGAATTTTTCCAGGAATCAGCAGGTAAATGGCGATCGCAACGACGCTACTACACCCTACCGAAGGGAGAAACTAAGGAGATTGAGAGTATCGTTACGATCAATTTTTTAGAGCAGGGCTGTGATGAATTACAAAACCTAGCTCAGATGCACGATTTGGCTGATACAAAGAGTTTAATCTGTGGTGCAGCAGTTGTCTGGGAAAGTACGGATGTGCTAAAGACCAAGAAAGAATCGCAAGGTTCAACAATATTTGGAGTGATGGGAAATACCTTGTATCGCGATCGCGGTTTTGCTATATCTAAACCAGTCACTGCCCAGTATTATTTCTCCAACCCAAAAATACTGTGTTTGCGAACTGAATACAACGGTTCAGTGTTTGAAGAAGAGTTAAAGCTAATTGGCAGTAAATACCGCACCAGACAGACTATTATCTCTCGTGCTGGTGAACAGTTGATGATTGGTCAATATTTAGAAAATAGAATAGAGAGTTAGTTTATCAAGAAGGGGAAGGGGGAAGGGGGAAAGGGGAAGGGGGAAAGGGTAAGTTTTTTAGAATCTCAAAAATAGTTGAGAAAATTCTCAATTGTTTAACGTGGTTTGGTCGTTTCAGGATTTAAGCATCGGCTGAAATAGGCAAAAAATGACCAAATACAAAATACCTACCCTTGAAAGAAAAGGGGAATTAGGTAAAAACCTCGCCCGCAAGTGGCGCGACCTGTTCATCCCTTTCCCCTTTCCCCTTTCCCCCTTTTTTTATCGGGTGCGGCTGGCTATAGTCTCACCCGTTTTGGAACTACCTAGCACCTAGCTATCAACTTGCAATATAACTTTTTATAACAGTTTTTCAAACTTTCCCCCAGAAAGTTAGTCGCTATGTAAAAATGGGAGGTGAAATGAGAATTAATTCGGCGACAGTGTTTGATTTTAGTATTGACAGGCTTTTCCCTTTTGGTATTACAGACTTCTCTCCGAAATCTAAATCTCTACAAACTTATGATTTTGGAGACATTTAATGTCAATTTACGTTGGTAACCTCTCCTATGAAGTTACACAAGATGCGCTGAGTACTGTTTTTGCAGAATATGGTTCTGTAAAGCGCGTTCAGCTACCTACTGACCGTGAAACAGGCCGTTTACGCGGTTTTGCTTTCGTGGAAATGAGTTCAGAAGACGAAGAAACTAAAGCCATTGAATCCCTTGATGGTGCTGAATGGATGGGTCGTGACCTTAAAGTGAATAAGGCCAAGCCCAGAGAAGACAGAGGTGGTTCTTTTGGTGGTGGTAATCGTGGCGGTGGTGGCGGTGGCTACAACCGTGGTGGTGGCGGTGGTCGCTACTAAACTCAGGCGAAAACCATTTAGTTTAATCTAGAAAAGGCTCAGGCAGAAATGCTTGAGCCTTTTTTATTCCGGTTCAGTTAGCTATAAAAACCTTAACCTGCGTAGGATTGGGTTTCACTTGTTTCAACCCAACCTATTGCTGGAGTTAATTATACCTTTGATAAGACGGCTTGCGATCGCCCAATAAAACAACGAGGTCATGAGGCTGGCTCACCATTTGCAGTTTTTGGCATCGACTCAATCAACGCCCTTAACACTTTATTGACCGCTTCTGGTGTAGTGAAAACCTGAGCCACATCTTCATCTAAGACCACAACTGTTAATTGTTGCGTTCCACTACGGGCAGTGAAGCGATTAGGCTTTGCTTTTTGATAATCGAAGCGATACTCAGCCTGAAGCTCGTCGTCAGAATTTTGCGATTGTTCAAAAGGTGTTTCGTTCATAATCTTCACGTTCCTTTCGAGTAGCTATGCAGACGTGAATGTAAGTACAGCAAGGAATTTCGCGCCAAGCTTGGTTTACCACCAGAACCGATGAAGTAGAGGTGAGGGAGAAGAATTAATAACTAATGCCCCATGCCCCATGCCCCATTCCCAATTAATAATGAGTTGCCGACTTGCGATGATGAACGGCTGTGATGCCATCATTATCTAACAATTTGCCATTCTCGACAGTGGCATAAACTAGCCAATGGTCGCCAGATTCCATCCGGTTTTGTACAGAACATTCCAGATATGCCAAGGCATCTGCAAGTATGGGAGAACCGTTTTCAGCTTCTTGGGCGGCGACATCAGCAAATCTATCTTGTCCTGGACCAAAAGGTTTGAGGAAATGCTTCATTAACCCCAAATGATTCCCTTCTTTAAGAATATTGAGGACAAATTTGTTTCCTGTATGAGTCAGTGTTTCTACTGCCCGTTCTTTAGCGACGGCTATAGTTAAACCAGGGGGATTAAAGCTAGCTTGAGCTACCCAAGAGGCTAACATGGCACTGGAGCGATCGCCTTCTTTGGCAGTCAAAACGCACAGAGAACCAACTATACGACCAACTGCTTGTTCTACAGTAGTAGCAGGTTGACTTGGCGATCGCACTTTTCTAGCTTTCTTCAGTGCTTGGGCAAAGTCGGTTCCGGCTTCTTCACACAATTGTAAGGTGGCATCGTCGGGTTTAAATTTCACGCGGATGGTGTCAAAACCAAACCGATAACCAGCATCTTTTAATTTTCCCTCAATTAAATCAACTGCTTCCCCACTCCAGCCAAAGGAACCAAAAACACCCGCAAGTTTATTATTAGTCGCGGTGGATAGCACAATTCCTAAAGCTGTTTGCACAGGTGTGGGTGCATGACCGCCGAGAGTTGGAGAACCCATAATGAAACCACCGGCTTTTTCTACAGCCGCCCGGATTTCTTCTGGTTCAGTAAATTCGCAGTTAATCGATTCTACAGCAACGCCAGCTTTTGTAATCCCACGAGCGATCGCTTGGGCTAAGGTTGCTGTATTTCCATAAGCTGACGCATAAATTAACGCCACTGTCAAGTCAGCAGAAGTTTGCTGTTGACTCCATTCTCGATAAGATTTGGTCAGTTCGATTAAGCCATAGCGTACCAAAGGCCCGTGTCCATTGGCATACATTCTCACGGGGAAATCGGCTAGTTTTTCCAACGCTGTTTCTACTTGACGGGCGTGGGGAGCCATGAGGCAATCAAAATAATAGCGTCGATCTTCGTTATATACTTCCCAGCCTTCATCAAATACCTGATCTCCACAAACGTGCGCCCCAAATAACTTATCTGTGTAGAGAATTTCTGTTTGCGGATCGTAGGTGCAGAGTTGATCTGCATAGCGAGGGTTAGGGGTGGGAATAAATTGTAAATTATGCCCGTTACCCAAATCTAGAGTTTCTTCGCCCCGCATAACCAGAATTTGCAAATCTGGATTTTCCAGTGCCGCACGTAAATTTATCGCCCCTGGATTAGAACAAACAAAAGTGATTTGTGGAGCAATTGCTAACAAAGCTTTTAAAGTTGCAGCCCGGTTAGGGTTGACGTGTCCCAAAATTACATAATCTAAATCTTCGAGATGGAAACGCTGCTGTAAGGCTTCTAAATAAATTTCTGTAAACGTTTCCCCTGGAGGGTCAATGATGGCATTTTTATCGCTTTCGATTAAATAAGAATTAGCAGTTGTACCCTTGGCAAGGGCATATTCAATTTCAAATCTGAGCCTTGACCAACTGCGCGATCGCAGTATTCTTGTATCTGTAGCTATTGGATAAACTTGAACATCACGAGGTTTATTTTTTGACATGGCTTTATTGGGGAATAGGTGATTGGGGATTGGGGATTGGGGACTGAGGATTGGGGACTGGGAAAGTTATTCTCAATACTTAATATTCAATCTTCAATATCTAATTCTTGATACCTAATTCCCAATCCCTAGTCCCCAGTACCTTCTTTAATAGTGATTTCCGACTTTGCGGTGATGCACAGCAGTTAAAGCATCGGGTTTAGAAACTCGTCCGGCGTAGACGTTGCTGTATACTGCCCAATGGTCGCCGCAATCCATTCTACTGACGACTTCGCACTCCATGTAGGCGAGGGCATCGTTGAGGATGGGCGCACCATTTTCGGCTGGCTGGGTTCTTACTCCTTCAAAGCGATCAGCACCAGGGGCGAACCGTTTCAAAAAGTGCTTCATAAGTGGTTGGAAATTGCCTTCTTCTAAAACGTTGAGAACAAAGCGATCGCCTACTTGCATGAGTGATTCAATTGCCCGATCTTTGGCGACTGCAATGGAAAATCCCAAGGGTTTGAAGCTGGCTTGAGCAACCCAGGAGGCTAACATGGCACTGGATACATCGCCTTTTTTGGCAGTAATAATATACAGTCCGCCACTGAGCCTACCCAGTGCTTTATCTAAGTCAGCACCCAGAGATTTCATCGCTTTGATGCTGCGATCGCGTGTTACCCATTGAGCTAAATCTGTACCCGCTTCTTCACAAAGCTTGTAGGTATTTTCTGTAGGCGTTTGTTTAATCCGAATTGCTGGAAAAACTGTTGTCAAGCCCAAATTGCGGAATTTACTCACTAAAGGATCTATCGGCTCATCATCGCCACCGCCACTTTCAAACACACCGATAGCTTGCTTTTCTTTGGCAGATCCTAAAACTGTGCTGAGTGCAGATTGGATGCTCGCAGCGCCAGAAGCCGGAGGTAGACCAACAATTAGCCCTGCACAACGGCTAACCAATTCCCGCAGTTCTTGTAAATCGACTTCAGATCCCAAATCGACAATTTCCACGGCGACACCAGTTTTCCCGATGCCGTTGGCAATTGCTTGCACGAGGCGATCGCTATATCCGTATTCGGAAACATAAAATATTCCAATTACCGTTTCTGGCTTGGCTTGGGTTTGACTCCAAGTGCGGTAACGTCCAACTAGTTCCTCAACATTGTGAGATAATAATGGGCCGTGTCCTGTGGCAATCATATCGATGGTTTTAAGTTCCCCCATCCGCTTCAGGGCAGACAAAACCGATCGGGCATTTGGCCCCATCAAGCAATCGTAGTAGTAATGAAAGTCTTCTTCGATCGCTGCCAAGTTTTCATCAAAGGTGCTATCTGAGCAATAGTGCAGCCCAAAAGCGTCGCAGGTGTAGAGAGTTTTGGTTTTGTGGTCGAAGCTGAAAATGGTATCTGGCCAATGTAAATTTGGGGCAATCACGAATTCAAATTCATGACCATTGCCCAAATCCAAGCGATCGCCATTTTTCACAATCCGCCGCTTGAATGGCTGATGTACAAAATCCTCAAGAAACTGAATCGCCACCTTAGAACCGACAACGGTAATTTCTGGAGCCATAAGCAACAAGTCTTTAACCAAACCGCTATGGTCTGGCTCAGTATGGCTGATAATCAAATAATCAATATCTGTTGGGTTGATTAGTCCGGTGAGCGTATCAAAATATAGTTGACGAAACTTTTCGTGGGAGGTATCAACTAAAGCAGTCTGCTCCCCACGGATGAGAAACGAGTTATAAGTAGTACCGTTTTGCAAACCAAACTCAATATCGAAGCGATCGCGATCCCAGTCTAAAGAGCGAATTGCCGTCGTCTCTTGAGCGATTTCCACAGTCTGTATGGTGAGCCGTTTTTCTGTTTTTTCGGTGAGCGCTACCATAACTCCCTCCTTGACACAATGAGTATTTGTTCCTCTTCTTTTATTGTGACACGTGATGAATGTTAATTTTTATTAAAAAATCTATGGCTGACTTAAAAAAGTTAAAAGTGTGAAACCGCAGAAGTACAGAGAGGAAATTTGGCTAGCGTTGGAAATTGGGAACTCTCGGCTACATTGGGCGTTATTTATTGACGAGACGCTTTACTCAGCGTGGGATACTGACTATCTTCCTGAGTCTGTTATACAACAGTTGGCTGAATGTCAAACCCTGAATGATTTACTAGAGAAAATTTTCCCCGAATTTAAATCTCTAACAAACACTCTGCCCCTCTGCCCTGTTTTCGTCGCCTCCGTAGTTCCGGGTCAAACTGCTATTTGGCAAACTTACCCAAATACTCATGTTATTACATTAGACCAAGTACCGCTAAAAAGTGTGTATTCCACACTAGGAATTGACCGCGCTTTAGCTTTGTGGGGAGCGGGGGAAATTTGGGGTTTTCCAATGTTGGTGATTGATGCTGGGACAGCGCTAACTTTTACGGCTGCGGATGCTAATGAGTGTCTAGTTGGAGGTGCAATTTTGCCGGGATTGGGCTTACAATTTGCAACTCTCGGTCAACAAACAGGACAATTACCATTAGTGGAAATGCAAAATTTTCCATCTCTACCACCACGTTTTGCCATCAACACTATAGAGGCTATTCAGAGTGGAGTATTTTATACAATATTAGCTGGAATTAAAGACTTTATTGAGGCATGGTTGCAATTATTTCCTGATGGCAAAATTGCGATTAAAGGGGGCGATCGCACTTTACTACTAAACTATCTACAAGCCTTATATCCTGAAATTACAGCACGTTTGCTTGTAGAACCCAATTTAATTTTTTGGGGAATGCAGGAAATAGTAATGGGTGATTAAGGCAACTGAATAAATTAAGTATTTCGCAGCACCAAAAAATGAAAATTTCAGTTTTAAGAGCTAGCGATTATATTGACCCTGATGTTTATTTAATTAATATAAATAAACCTTATTTTATAGATATCTGTAATTACTAATTTCCTTTAATAAACTCCCGAATCTCAAGTGCTACAACCCCAGCGCAAGATTCCGGTAAATCATTTCCGGCATGGGAAATCATTTTCAACTCAACTTTTGGCATCAGTTGAGCATAAACACGACTCTTGGCCAAAGCATCTGGTGTATCTTGCCCACCTTGTAAAATAAAAACCGACACATCTATCATATAAAGCCGCTTTTGCACTAATTCCGCTTCAATTTCTATCTGTCGCCGTTTGAAAAGTAACTGGCAACCTCTGGGATAAGGCAATAGCGACTGACGCAACTGCAAGTCTTGGGCAATTTTTTCATGCCAACCCAAGATTTTAGTTAAGGGAGTTAGCGATCGCAACAATTTAACTATTAGTGGTGGATAATTCAATAATCGCCGCATCTTCCGGCAATACTCTTCCTGTCCTGCTATCTCTACGCCCTCTGGTGCAAGCAGTACCAAACCATCGATTTTCTCAGGATACTTTAAAGCATAACTAGCAGCAATCCAACCCCCAAGAGAATGTCCTACTAAATATACTTTTTCTAGTTTGACAGCTTGCAGAAATTCAGCTAAACACTCTACTTGCAAATCTATCGAATGGTGGATATTAGGATTCTCTGACTCACCAAACCCTAACAAATCAGGTGCAAAGCAATGGAAATCTTGTGCAAGGGACTCCATCACAGATAACCATTGACTGCTTTCATTCCAAGTACCATGTAAAAAAATTATAGGAGTTTTTTCACCAATTTCACGCCAGAATACAAGCCCTTGAGAGAGCTTTATCCGGGAGTTACGGAATAGTGTATTCATTTTAATTTAGTAGTTAACTTTTAGCACCATAATAAATATTCATTTGTCATTAGTCATTTGTCATTAGTTTTGGGCAAATTATAAACAGAGAAGTCTGAACCGTTAGCGTAGCATCTCGTAAAGCCTGCGGCATAGCTACGCTTAGGGCGCAGCCTCTCGTAGAGAAGCTTCCTTAAATCAGAACTTTGGCGGCAAATGACCAATGACTAATAACAAAATATTGTTATGCCAGTGTTGTCAAGCCATTTAAGTAGTCTTGCAACTGCCTAGTATGGTCGTGAGACATCTGTCCTGAAGGTAGCAAATTGGGAGAAAAAGCTTGGATTTCCATAACTTCCAAAGTATCTTGAATCTCCATTGTCCCATGCACCTCGGCTTCAACCGCAATACAAATTGAATGGATTCTGGGATCGCGGTCTGGTGCAGAGTAAACTCCTACCAAACGGTTGATTTTCACCAATTCTAGCCCGGTTTCTTCGATCAATTCCCGGCGGACTGTGTTGGGAATATCTTCTCCCCAATCGACCATGCCTCCAGGCAATGCCCAAAGACCATCATCACGCCGTCGGATCAGTACTATCCGACCATCAGGTAAAATTGGGATGATACTAGTACCAGTAATGGGATGACGAAATATAATACCCAATACTGTTTGTCCAATACGCCATAAGCTACGTGTGGACTGGACAGCTGCCGGAAAAAAAGCAATAACGTTCAATCTTCAAAATTGATATGTTGTATTCTATATTTCTCTACCACTTACATCAACTCAACTCATAAAATTTCGTCGAGTTTTGTTTTATACAAAAATGTTTGTGGTTTGAGATTTTATTCTCACGATTTACGTAGAATATCATTAATCTTAACATTAACTTTCAATAGAAGCACTGTATTTATATATACATACCATTTGTTAAGTTAGAAGACTTTTCAGTTTATAAATAACATTAGCTTTGCTCAAACCAGCTATCATTAATATTTTTCAAGACACTTTCAAAAAATTAATCTGAATAAGTATGTCTAAATTCTGAATTCTAAAGAGGCAATTAAGTGCTATTGGAGATTGCCACCAAATTCTTGCTAATTAAGCTTAATATACGAAAATCCTTTACAAAAACTGCGATTACCTTTGGTGTGCTAAAAGCGATCGCACAAACAACCCAATGAAAAATCTAGCTCTACTATCTGCCATAGCCCTCACCACCACATCTGGATTGGTTTTCGGTACAATGCAAGCCGCCTCTGCTTTAGCTTGGAATTGGAATTATTCTGGTACTGGTATAGAGGCGATTGGTACTTTTACCACTGATAACACCCCTGACGATTTGGGTTTTTATCAGATTTTGGGAATTACTGGTACACGAAATGGTGAAACAATTACTGGTCTGCAACCTGTAGGCACTCCTATACCAGGAAACGAACCTTTTAATGTTGACAATTTAATTAGTCTTAATACTCAGCAGTTAACAGGTGATGGTTTTGGTTATTCTACATCGGGGGGAAACTATTCTAGTCCATTTTTCGCTAGTTTTTTGCCAACGCCAAGTTATTTAGAAGTTTTTTCTGTTCCACCACTGACACCAGGTTTTGAAAATTTGGGGACGGAAGATAGTGAGTTACCCATCAGTTTTTCTGCAAGCATAATCACCGTACCTGAACCCACCTCTATCCTTAGCTTATTTGCCCTCGCTATTATTGGTGTCCCTTCAGCACTCAAACGTAATAAGCCATCTAAATTAACTGATAAGAAGCTTGAAAAAGTTTCCTAAAACCATCAATAAAAGGCTTTGTTGCACGAATAGGGAAAAACGGTCAATTTCGCTTGTACCTATTGCATTTGCGTTGAATAAATGAAGTTGAAGTTTAGCAAATACTGAATTTTATTAGTAGGATAGCTTCCAATACTGCTTCGTTAATGGGAAAAGGGGAAAGAAAAAACCTTTAACCCAAGCCCAGTTATTTTTTACCTCAGCCAAATTCTTTGTGTAAAAAGTCTGACTCAGAGCAGTATTGAGATAGCTTCTTCATTGGCTTTTTGCAAGAATAACTAGTTAGCTAATTTACATATTTTTGATGTATTTGCATCTAAGAAAATGTATTTTTTGTCTAGCTGGTGGGGATAATTCTAAATTGTTATTGACAAAACAAGGTAAAACGCGGTAGACTAGTACACTGTTTAAAGCGTATTGATTGCTGCACTAGGCTACAAGTATATCAATAACATTGGTAGCTAATATTGCCTACGTGATGCCTAGTTGCTACTCTTTTGTTGTTTATTTAATGAGGTGAACATGGCCAAGCGCCGTAACCCGAAAAAAGAAAAGGCGCTACGGAACCAGGCGTATGCCAGAAAGTTTCGTAAACGAACTACGACAGGAAGAATGCAGAGAAGGTTCCAACAAAGACCACCCAAGAGTGAAGAAGAAGAAGGCGCAGCAACAGCAGCTGACACTGACTAAGCTGTCTGCTTAAATCCTTTTTTATATAGATTATTTATTGTTTAGGGCGCACATTTGTACGCCCTTATTTATTTTTGGTTATGGGGCAATACGGTTCAAAGCGCTACTTGTACAAAATCGTGGGTTTTGAGACGCGATAAATCGCCGTCTCTACAAGTGTTTTGGTCTTATCTGAACTGTATTGGGAATTGGGCATTGGGAATTGGGCATGAAGAAGAAACAAGGAAGAGAGAGGAGACTTATTCAATAATTCCCTCTGCTCCCCCTACCTTCCCATTCCCCATTCCCCATTCCCCATTCCCTTATTGATCGATTTGAGCGCGAGCAGCTATGAGTGCTTTGCTAACCTGTACAAAGCCAGTACCACCGTGACTGTTGCGGGCTGCTACAACTTGACGGGGGGATATCGCCTCATAAATATCTGCTGCAAATGCCGGATGTAGTTGTTGCCACTCTTCCAAATCCAAATCTTTCAGGAGTTTACCTGCGGCAATACTAGTTTTTACTACCTTACCCACGAGGTTGTAAGCTTCCCGGAAAGGAACGCCCCGTGCTGCAAGATAATCTGCTACATCGGTAGCGTTGGAAAAATCTTCGGTTACGGCTTCTGCTAAACGCTGGGTACGAAATTCTAAGCCTTCTCTGAGCAAAATCGTCATTGCTTCTAGAGATGCTTTGACTGTGTTAACGCTGTCAAATAGACCTTCTTTATCTTCTTGCAGGTCTTTGTTATATGCCAGAGGTAGCCCTTTCATAATCACCAGCATTGCCTGGAGATGACCAAATACACGCCCTGTTTTCCCCCGCACGAGTTCTGGAACATCGGGGTTTTTCTTTTGGGGCATGATACTGGAACCTGTAGCACAGCTATCTTTGAGGGTGACAAAACGAAATTCTTCAGATGACCAAAGAATGACTTCTTCTGCAAGGCGGCTGAGGTGAACCATAATCAAGCTAGCAGCACACAAGAATTCGATCGCAAAATCGCGATCGCTTACTCCATCGAGACTGTTAGCATAAATATCGTCAAAATCTAATAGTTTGGCTGTGTAGTGGCGATCAATAGGGAAAGTAGTTCCCGCTAAAGCACCGCACCCTAAAGGTGAGATATTGACACGGCGAGAAACATCTCCTAAGCGTTCCCAGTCACGTTGCGCCATTTGAAAGTATGCCAAGAGGTGGTGAGCTAAACTCACTGGTTGAGCGCGTTGTAGATGGGTATAGCCTGGGATCAAAGTTTCAACGTGCTTTTCAGCTATATCTAGTAGAACAACTTGGAATTCTCGCAATTCGCTTTTGATTTGCTGGATTTGGTCGCGGAGGTAGAGTCTAGTATCAGTACCAACTTGGTCATTACGCGATCGCGCCGTATGCAGTTTTTTACCCACATCACCGACAATTTCTGTCAGTCGTTTTTCAACTGCAAAATGTACATCTTCTGAATCAACACCAGGCTGAAATCTACCTTGGCGGTACTCTTGGCGAATTTCTTCTAAACCTGCAACCAGTTGTTCACCTTCTTCTGAGGAGATAATGCCCGTGTGAGCTAGCATTTTGGCATGGGCTTGAGAACCAGTCAGATCGTATTCTATTAATTCAATATCAAAACCTATACTGGCATTAAAACGAGCGATCGCTGGATGCAACGCTGATTCAAACCTCTGGCTCCAAGTTTGTTCTTTGGTCATAAATATCAAGAGAGTGGGGGAGAGTTAAGAGTTAAGAGTGAGGAGTTATGAGTTTTTAACTCCCATAACTTCTCACTCCTCACTTTCAACTCCTAACTTTTAAATTTAACCGTAGCTAGTTAAATTCCGAATCATATAGCCAATGACTAAACCAATCAACAATGCCCACACTTGACCTGTTTGTATAAAGTGGCTCCAAGATTTTTGAATCTGACCCATCAGGTCTGGATCGGTAATTGTTTGTGCTAGTAGTGCTGTCAAATTTGCAGGCAAATGCCAATATAACTGAGATGTCAAATCGCTGAGATGGCTCATATTTGGTGATTAAGAGGTTGAGGGTGGCACATTTGAGATCAGTTTATTTTTCAGATAAATTACTGATAACGTACTGAAATATTGGGTGTAACTTTAAAGTCTTAACTCAAGATTCAGCCGATGCCAACCGCAATTTCTCGGCAGTTCGCAAAATTTGCCCCGCTAAAACTGCTGCACCAAAACCATTATCGATATTTACTACACCTACTCCCGCCGCACAAGAGTTAAGCATTGTCAATAAAGGTGCTAACCCACCAAAACTCGCACCATAGCCGATGCTGGTGGGTACGGCAATCACAGGACAACTCGCTAAACCAGCGACAACGCTGGGTAAAGCGCCTTCCATCCCTGCCACGACAATCAACACCGATGCTGACTCAATCAGGTGGCGGTTACTTAATAAACGGTGAATTCCGGCAACGCCAACATCCCAGAGACGCTGTACCCGGAAACCAGAAAGTTCAGCAGTGATAGCTGCTTCTTCAGCAACGGCTAAATCGGCAGTACCAGCAGAAAGAATGGCAATTTCACCCGCAAATAGTGGTTCGATCTTAGGAGGAGCGATCGCACAAATTCGCGCCGAATCGTAATATCGCAAACCGCTAACTTTTGATTGCAGTACGGTATAAACTGCTGGTTCAATGCGAGTCGCCATCACCACCGGGTTGCGGAGGCGCATCACCTCCATAATTTGAGCAATTTGTTCGGGAGTCTTACCAGGCCCCCAAATCACCTCTGGGAAACCAGTTCTTAGCTGGCGATGATGGTCAATTTTGGCAAACTCACCTACAGATTCATAAGTTAAGTCTTTGAGTGAGTCTAATGCCATATCTGGGGTAACTTTACCATTGGCAACCGCAACGAGTAGCGATCGCAAGGTTTTTTCATCTGTCATTAGTCCTTTTTCCTTTATTCTTGCCACTAACCACTGACTAATAACTAATGATTAATCCGTTACTTTTATTTCATGAATGTTCCAGAATGCACCACCCAGTGCAGAGTATTGAATACCTTCAAAGCGATTACGCACTGCTGACATTGATAAAGCGTTAACTAAGTAAATAAAAGGTAAATTCTCTTGAGTAATTCGCTGGGTTTCTGCATAAATTTCTTTTCGCTTGGTTGTGTCTAATTCCCTTGCCCCTTGAATGTATAACTTAGCAATTTCTGCTTCCCAAGGAGCCACTTCCCAACCTTGAATCGATTTTTGTCCTGCTTGGGGTTTCTGATTAAACATGTGCAATCCACCTTCGGGCGACCAGACATTAGCCCCATCATTTGGTTCTAAACCACCAGTCAAACCCAGCATAGAAACTTCCCAATCTAATGAGTTTGACAGCTTATCTGTGTAAGTATTCCATGCCAGAGGTGTGAAATCAACTTGAATACCAATTTTACTCAGGTCTTGTTTAATCTGCGACCCAATTGCTTCGCGGATTTTGTTACCAGCATTGGTGAGCAATGAGAAGCGGACACGGTTTCCTTGAGCATCTATTAATTGGTTCTTGTCGTTATATTTGAATCCTGCTTTTAGTAACAGTTCTTTCGCCTTTTCTGTATTGTAGTTATAAACTTTTAGTCCTTGTTCAGGCGACAGATAATAAGGACTTTGCACGGAAATGGGTGAATTTTGTGGTTTACCCAAACCCCGAAAAGTATTGTTAATCATTGTTTGTCGGTCAATCGCGTATGCTACTGCCTGTCGAAATTCTACAGTATTAAACCAACGCGATTTTATTGGATCAACCAGGGGTTTTCCATCCCTTTTACCTTTATTTAAATTAAAGAAAACAAACGTCGTACCTGTTGCTGGGCCACCATTGAAAATTTTGAAATTCCCCTGTTCTTCTTGCACCTTTAGCAAAGAAAAATAATCTGGTGAGACTCCCACAGTATCTAACCCGCCAGAACGAAATTGCAGCAAGGAGGTATCTGTTGATTCCACAATTTCCCACACAATCCGTTCAATATAAGGTTGGGATTCTCCTTTGGGCCCTTTGCGCCAATAGTAGGGGTTGCGCCTAAATACTACACGCTGACTTGTATCGTAGCGCTCTAACTTGTAAGGGCCATTAACAATAATTTGATCTGGAGGAGTATCAACGCCCCATTTTGACAAAAATATTGGCTTACCCTCTTGGTCTTTTGTCTTAACAAATGGTTCTAGAGTATGAGCAGGTAAAATTGGCAGTCCTAAAGCTCCTAAAAACGGTGCAAATGGTTCTGGAGTCGTAAATTCAATTCGTTGAGCATCAATTTTTCGTACCTTTGGCAATGCCCGACTTTCACCAATCCGTAGCACATCTCTAGCATCTGCGGGAATCGCTTCGTTAAGATAAATTTCGTTGAAGGTAAATACTACATCATCTGCTGTTAAAGGCTTCCCATCAGACCATTTCAATCCCTGGCGTAGGGTAAAAACAAACCGCAATTTGTCATCAGAAATTTCCCATGATTCCGCTAAAGAAGGCTCGATTTTGCCACTTATAGGGTTTTCAGTAGTTAATCCTTCATAAATTAGAGGAAAAACATTCGGAACCTCCTGACTGAGAGGATAATTAAAAGTTTTAGGGTCACTGAGAATGGCACTTACCAATTGCGGCACTTGAGCAGCTACACTTTTGAAGTTAGTGGGGTTGCAGGCGATAAGTGTAAGTGCTGTTGCTGAAGTCAAAATTATTGGCAACCAAAAACGTTTAATTACCAGAAATATTTTGCTAAAAAATTTCATACTTTTAATGCACAAATAGTTCATCAACCCAACCTACAGGTCTTATAAGTCTTTAAGTGAATCTGATATGATAAAGTTTAGTTTTGATAACACATGAAAATTAACTAGCTTTTTTAGTTTCTACTACTTTGAGTTCATAAATATTCCAATTGTAACTTCCTATCGCTGAGTATTTTACGTTCTCAATGGTATTACGCACGGCTACTAAAGCGAGGGAATTGAATAGGTGAATAAAAGGCAGATACTCTTGTGAGAGTTGTTGGGTTTCTGCATAGATAGCTTTGCGTTTTGTTTCATCAAATTCCCTTGCCCCTTGAATGTAGAGGTCTTCAATTTTCTGCTCCCAATCGGTAGCTTTCCAACCTACTGTTGGGGATTGTCCGGCTTGAGCTTTCTGATTAAATACATGAAAGTTACCTTCTACAGACCAAACATTGAAACCATCTTGTGGCTCAATACCCCCGGTGATGGCTCCATACCAACATTCCCAATCTAGAGTGTTAGAGATTTTTTCTCCAATAATACTGAAGTCAAGAAATTGTAAATCAACTTTAATACCTATCTTGCCGAGATCCTGTTGAATTTTCGGTGTAATTGTCGGTCTATTACCAGCAACAGCCATCATTGTGAAACGGACTCGATTACCATCCGCGTCCAAAAGTTGACCTTTATCATCGTATTTGAATCCGGCTCCTAGTAAAAGTTGTTTAGCTTTTTCTGGATTATAGTCATAAGTTTTTAAACCTTCTTTGGGAGAGAAATAATAGGGACTGGGAACAGAAATTGGAGAGTCTTGTGGTTCACCCAATCCCCGCAAAGTATTGTTGATCATCGTTTGGCGATCAATAGCGTAGGCGACAGCCTGTCTAAAAGCAACGTTGTTAAAAAAGCGTGATTTAATGGGATCTACAACAGGCTTGCCATTGCGACTACCTTTGTTGAGATTGAAAGTTATAAAACTTGTCCCAGAGTCAGGCCCGGCATTTTTAATAGTAAAGTTACCCCGCTTTTCTTGACGCTTAAGCAATTGAAAATTTCCAGGGCCAATTTCTAGTAAATCTAACCCTCCAGAACGAAATTGCAGCAAAGCTGTATCAGGCGATTCCACAATTTGCCAAATTACACGTTCAATATATGGCAGTTGTTTTCCTTGTGCATCTTTTTTGCGCCAGTAATAAGGGTTACGCCGAAATGTTAAGCGTTGATTGGTTGAATAACTCTCGATTGCGTAAGGGCCATTAACAATAATTTTTTTCGGGTCTGTGTCGGTTCCCCAAGTGGACATAAACACTGGCTTACCGTCAGAGTTTTTCGCTTCCACAGCTTCACGTAGGGCGTGTTCTGGTAGTATTCCTACCCCTGCTGCAATTGATCGCAAGAAAGGCGCAAACGGTTCTGGCAGAATAAATTCTACTCGGCGTTCATCGACTTTGCGGACTTTCAGAAAAGTCTTACTGCTTCCAATGCGGAGAGCATCTTGGATATAAGTGGGAATGCGCTTGTTCATGTAGATGTCATTAAAAGAGAAAACGACATCATCGGCTGTTAATGGCTTACCATCCGACCACTTCAATCCTTCTCGCAAGGTAAAGATAAACCGCAGTTTGTCTGGGGAAATTTCCCAAGATTCAGCCAAAGCTGGCTCAATTTCTTTAGTTATTCCGTTTTGAGTCGCTAATGCCTCATAAGTGAAACCAGCAATATTGGGAGATTCTTGGATGAGGGCGTAGTTAAAGGTTTTAGGATCACTCGTAGTAGAAACAACTAACTGGGGAACTTGTGCAGCTGCGGTTTTAAAGTTAGATGGATTGCAGGCAGTAACTGTAATTGCTGTTGCTGAAGCCAGAATTATTGGTAAGCAAAAACGCTTAATTATGTGAAAAATTGTCGCATATTTCATAATTTTTATTCTTTCAAAAGCAAGACAACAGCATAAGCAGATATACCTTCCTCCCGTCCAACGGGGCCTAATTTTTCGTTAGTGGTAGCTTTGATGCCAATTTGATTTGGTTCTAATTCTAAAATCGCCGCTAGTTTGTCGCGCATATTGTGAATATGCGGCTTTAATTTGGGACGTTCTGCTACTATCACCGAGTCAATATTTCCTATCTGCCAGCCTTGATCCCGAATCAGTTGATGTACTTGAGTTAATAGTACTAAACTATCTGCTCCCGCCCATTTGGGATCGCTTGGCGGAAAATAATGACCAATATCCCCCAAAGATAATGCCCCAAGCATGGCATCCATAATCGCGTGCGTTAATACATCAGCGTCACTGTGTCCTAATAAACCCAGTTCATGAGGAATTTGAATTCCACCCAAAATCAAAGCGCGATCGCTCACTAATCGATGGATATCGTAGCCGTTACCAATACGAATTTTTGTCATTTGTCATTTGTCATTTGTCATTTGTCATTAGTTAGGAGTTAGGAGTTAGGAGTTAAGAGTTAGGAGTTAGGAGTTATTATTCTCCCCCTGCTTCCCCTGCTTCCCCTGCTTCCCCTGCTCCCTGCCCCCTGCCCCCTGCTCCAATAGATCGGGGCGGCGATCGCGGGTTTTTTGAATTTGTTGTTCGTAACGCCACTTGGCGATCGCTGCATGATTCCCACTGAGTAAGACATCAGGTACTTTCAAGCCGCGAAAATTGGCAGGACGAGTATATTGGGGATAGTCCAATAACCCTTCCTCAAAACTTTCTGCTGTAAGAGACTCGGTTTTGGCCACGGTTCCTGGTATTAGTCGCACTACACCATTAATCAAAGCCATTGCTGGAATTTCTCCGCCAGTCAGAATAAAATCGCCTAAAGACACTTCCCGAGTTACCAAATGCAGTACTCGCTCATCGACTCCTTCGTAATGCCCACAAATAACTACTAGCTGGTCATAATTTGTCACCAATTCTTTCAAAAGAGGTTGATTAATTGTTTGACCCTGTGGACTCATCAAAATTATTTCTCTTCGGGGTAGAATCGGCAGCGACTCCACGGCGTTAAAAATCGGTTCTGGCTTCATTAGCATCCCAACGCCGCCGCCGTAGGGTTCATCATCCACCTTTCGGTGCTTATCAGTGGTAAAGTCCCGTGGATTAACCAGATGCACTTCGGCAATCTGTTTAGCTAAGGCTTTACCCAGTAATCCAGAATTGAGAACAGAGTTAAAACAGTCAGGAAAAAGTGTAACTATATCAAAGCGCACAGTTATTCGTATTCAAGGACACTAATCTTAAATTTGGATGTCTAGCAAACACCGCCAAGCCGAGGTCGAGTCAAACTCCAGTTAAACTTTATCAATAGTATCTAAAACTACCAGACCTCTTGGATTTTAGATGGGATCAAAAGTTTTTCTAATTACTTAATTTATGTTTAAATGTTGTCACAACTACATTTAAATTAATAATCATATCAAGTTAACAACTTCCAGGATGCATCGAGCCAGCCTCAGAAAAAAGCGTAGTCTTATCTGCTCGTCCCCAGCCCCAGGGTGGGAATCTAGCCCCCTAAAGACTATTTTGCCCTGCTGCAAGTGGACAGGTGAAAAACAAGGCCCTGGCTTTGAGGAATGGGAACAAACACGTTTAGACTGAGGCAACGCGAGCGTTAAGCGAGAATTCGGAGAGTGGCTGCCCAGTTTCAAAACTTCCACAAAGTGTCCTCTCGAAAGTTGCAAAGCGCAAAAATCATCAGCCTTCTGAACCTTGTTAAATTCACCTGAAGTTGTTGACAGGAGAAACAAAATGCCGCAATTACAAGCTAAATCGCTAGAAATGAGGACACCCCAAGCAACTAAAACCGCCGTTCTGGTTATCGGAGGCGCAGAAGACAAAGTTCATGGGCGCGAAATCCTACGAACTTTTTTTGGACGTGCCGGTGCTAGTAAGGCTTATATTACAATTATTCCATCTGCCTCTCGCGAACCCGCCATCATTGGTGGTCGGTACATTCGCATTTTTGAAGAAATGGGTGCCCAAAAGGTAGAGATTTTAGACATCCGCGAACGCGAACAGTGTGAAGCCTCTCAAATCAAAGCATCCTTAGAAGCCTGTAGTGGGGTATTTTTGACAGGAGGAGATCAGCTGCGTCTCTGTGGCGTATTGGCAGATACGCCAGCAATGGAAATTATTCGGCAGAGGGTTAGGGCAGGGCAACTGACGTTAGCAGGCACCAGTGCAGGAGCGGCAGTGATGGGGCATCACATGATTGCTGGCGGCGGGAGTGGAGAGTCACCAAATCGTTCCCTAGTAGATATGGCAACGGGTTTGGGATTTATTCCTGAAGTCATTGTTGATCAACATTTTCACAACCGGAATCGGATGGGGCGGTTGATTAGTGCGATCGCTGCTCACCCCGATCGCTTAGGTATTGGCATTGACGAAGATACTTGTGCAGTGTTTGAACGTGATGGTTGGTTACAAGTTATGGGTAAAGGCAGTGTTACTATTGTCGATCCCACTGAAGCCACCCACACCAACGAACCCCATGTTGGTGCTAATGAACCATTAACCGTGCATAATTTACGTCTCCATATCCTCAGCTACGGCGATCGCTTCCACCTGTACCAGCGCACTGTATTGCCTGCTGTACACCGGATCTCCAGCTGACGGGATAGAGTATCTGAGGTTACACTGAGTTGACCACAAATTTTAGATTTTGGATTTTGCGAAAAGTTGTAAGGAAGGTTTCCCGACCTAGCAAACTTTTCAAAACGGATTTTAGATTAAGAGAGCTTTTCGGCAGATGCCGCCAGAAAGTGGGTAAAACAAATCTAAAAACCCCTCGATGACTCGTTGACGCTACGCTATCGTAAATCTAAAATTACCAGAGCTAAGTACCCCAATTGTCTCTTTTAATCCAAAATCATAAATCTAAAATCCAAAATCGGTTGACCGCACATTTATTTCTTGTTGTAGAAAAATGATGAGAATACTATGTAAAAAGAAAAAACTGTTTGCAACGAACAGTTTAGCGGTCAATTACAGTAAGAAACTAGAATTTTGGTTCCGAATCTCCATCTACCTATTCCCATGAGAATCCTCAAGATCCAGACCTTACGCGGCCCAAACTATTGGAGCATTCGACGCCACAAGCTGATCGTCATGCGCCTCGATTTAGAAACCCTTGCCGAGACGCCCTCGAATGAAATCCCAGGCTTTTATGAAGGACTAGTTGAGGCGCTGCCGAGTCTGGAGGGTCATTATTGTTCGCCTGGCTGTCGTGGTGGTTTTTTGATGCGAGTCAAAGAAGGCACGATGATCGGCCATATCGTAGAACATGTAGCTTTAGAACTCCAGGAATTAGCTGGTATGCACGTCGGCTTTGGTCGCACACGCGAAACTGCCACACCCGGAATTTATCAAGTAGTAATTGAATACCAGAATGAAGAAGCAGGACGCTACGCTGGACGAGCCGCAGTGCGCCTGTGCCAGAGTATCGTTGATCGAGGCCGTTATCCCAAGGCAGAACTAGAGCAAGATATCCAAGACCTGAAAGATTTCACCCGTGATGCTTCCTTGGGCCCTTCCACTGAAGCGATCATCAAAGAAGCAGAAAAAAGAGGTATTCCCTGGATGTCTCTAGAAGCCCGCTTTTTGATTCAGCTAGGCTATGGCGTGAACCAGAAGCGGATGCAGGCCACAATGACAGACAACACCAGCATTCTGGGTGTAGAACTAGCTTGCGACAAAGAAGCCACTAAACGCATCCTCGCGGCAGCCGGTGCGCCAGTACCTAGAGGTACAGTGATCAACTTCTTAGACGATTTAGAACAAGCCATTGAATACGTTGGCGGCTATCCCATCGTTCTCAAGCCCTTGGATGGTAATCATGGACGTGGGATCACCATTGACATTAGAACTTGGGAAGAAGCTGAAGCCGGCTACGAAGCTGCTAGACAGGTTTCCCGCTCAATTATCGTCGAACGATATTATGTTGGGCGTGACCATAGAGTATTGGTGGTAAATGGTAAAGTCGTCGCAGTCGCTGAACGTGTCCCGGCTCACGTCATTGGCAATGGCAGATCCACCATCTCCGAACTGATTGAGGAAACAAACCTCGATCCAAATCGCGGTGAAGGACATGATAACGTCCTGACCAAGATTGAACTAGACCGTACCAGCTATCAACTATTAGAAAGGCAAGGCTATACCCTAAATAGTGTTCCACCCAAAGGTACTATTTGTTATCTCAGGGCAACAGCCAACTTAAGTACAGGTGGTAGCGCTGTAGACCGTACTGATGAAATTCACCCAGAAAATCTGTGGTTGGCACAACGGGTAGTCAAGATTATCGGTTTGGATATCGCCGGGCTTGATATCGTTACTACGGATATTAGCCGTCCCCTACGAGAAGTGGATGGCGTAATTGTTGAAGTTAACGCTGCTCCAGGCTTTCGGATGCACGTTGCTCCCAGCGTGGGTATTCCCCGTAACGTCGCTGGCGCAGTGATGGATATGCTGTTTCCCAACGAGCAATCTAGCCAAATTCCTATCCTCAGCATTACTGGTACTAATGGCAAAACCACTACTACCCGACTACTAGCACATATTTATAAACAGACTGGAAAAGTAGTTGGATATACTACAACCGATGGAACATATATCGGTGATTACTTAGTAGAAGCTGGCGACAATACAGGCCCCCAAAGTGCCCACGTCATCCTTCAAGATCCAACAGTGGAGGTAGCGGTACTGGAAACGGCTCGCGGTGGTATTCTCCGCTCTGGATTGGGTTTTGAAGCCGCAAATGTGGGAGTGGTCTTGAATGTAGCCGCCGACCACTTAGGAATAGGCGATATAGAGACTATTGAGCAATTAGCTAACCTCAAAAGTGTAGTAGCCGAAGCCGTATTCCCTGATGGCTACGCGGTACTAAACGCTGACGATCATCGCGTCGCCGCTATGTCAGAAAAAACTAAGGCTAATATTGCTTACTTCACCATGAACCCTGATTCGGAATTAGTGCGAAAGCACATTCAAAAGGGTGGTGTAGCCGCAGTATATGAAAGTGGCTATTTGTCAATTGTTAAAGGTGATTGGACACATCGGATAGAAAGAGCAGAAAATATACCTTTAACAATGGGCGGACGTGCGCCGTTTATGATTGCCAACGCTTTAGCTGCAAGTTTGGCAGCATTCGTGCAAAACGTCACAATTGAGCAGATTCGCTCTGGTTTGAAGACTTTCCGGGCTTCAGTTAGTCAAACGCCGGGACGAATGAATTTATTTAATTTAGGCAACTACCACGCTTTAGTAGACTATGCTCACAACGCAGCTAGTTATGAAGCTGTAGGTTCCTTTGTACGGAACTGGACTACAGGACAACGGATTGGCGTAATTGGTGGACCTGGCGATCGCCGCGACGAAGATTTTGTTACTTTGGGCAAATTAGCAGCACAAATTTTTGACTACATCATTGTCAAAGAAGACGATGACACACGGGGACGTTTACGGGGTTCAGCCGCCCAATTGATTATTCAAGGCATTACCCAAGTGAAGCCTGATAGCCGCTATGAATCAATTTTGGATGAAACCCAAGCGATTAATAAAGGCTTAGACATGGCTCCTGATAACAGCCTGGTGGTGATTCTACCAGAAAGCGTGACTAGGGCTATTAAGTTAATTAAGCTGCGTGGTTTAGCCAAGGAAGAGACACATCAACAAAATACTGGCACAGCGATCGCTGATTCTCAAAATGGAATAGCACCTTCTTCTGTAGTCAACACACTACTGTAGTCAACAGTCAAGAGTCTCAAGTTCAGCATTTCAAAGTTTTTCAGCCTTGACTCTTGACTATTGACTATTGTTTTTCTTCTTCTGAATTAGTTTCATCACTGGGGGTTTTCATCTCCTCCTTAAAACCTCGTAGGGTTTTGCCTAGTGCAGTGCCCAATTCGGGAATTTTTTTAGGGCCAAAAATTAGAATAGCGACTATGGTAATTACAGCGATTTCTGGCCATCCTAGTCCAAACATATAAATTTCCTCTAAGGCATCTCTAATTAAATATAGACATTGATGGCTCAAATCTGATTATTTAGGGGCAAACAAGAGGTAAAGAAGTAGGGAAGATTATGCTAGGGATTGCGTTTCAGGACAGAGAAACCGCGTAAAGGTTCCTATTATTTTTGAACAAAGCGACGCTAGCTCGATTAACTTCCCATTGGCTTGGTAATTGGCAAACCCAACCAATCACTTAATTCATGAGCTAACCATTCAAGTTCTACTTCGGATTTAATACCGACATCGTTTCCACCAAGCTGATATTTTTGTACTCCTGAGTAAATATATAATTGTGCTGGAACGGCAATTCTAGTGCCATCAGAATTTTTAGTAAAATGTTTGGGAATGTAAACTAACTTATTAATACTTTGCCGTGACGATGCACGGGGGCGATAAAATTTCCAACTAAATAACTCCCAACTTAGGGTAATTTGTTCTGCATTCAGGCGTAAGCAGATGCGTCCAAATAAATGAAAGAGAAGTTTATACACCATGAGAAAGCCAGCACCCCAAAAAGGAAGTGAGAACAAAGCAAAGGGGATGTTGACAGGAAAAGGAATAGAGAGTGCGCCAATTGTCCAAAAGAGGATAAATGAATTCCAGACGATCGCAAATAAACCTGTAAATACTATTGATGGATCAAAACCAGATGGTGGAACGATAATTTCCAGAGAGTCCACATTTTTGGTTAGTTGAATCTTACTCCCATCTGGTTTACCTACAACCAAAGTAGGCAAGTTTGTCGTTTGTGGTTTGTCTAAAGCTGCAAACGCACCAGCAGCAGAATTAAAACGCCTTTCTAAACTGGGTTCAGTCATTTGCTGCAACCAGTGAGTCAATTCAGGACTCACATTAGCCACCTGTTCAAACTGAATCCGAAAATCTTTTTGGGGTAAATCGGCTGGATGAGTACCCGTCACTAAATAAATTAAAGTTGCACCTAAGCTATAAAGATCGGAAGCTGGAACCGTGCGTCCGCCAAATTGCTCCTGTGGCATATACCCATAGCTTCCCACCACAGTCCTAGTTCCACCTTCTGTAGCAAGGACAGTTTGCACCGAGCCAAAATCTACTAGGTAAACTTGACCAACACTGTTACCAGAACGCTCTCCCAATAAAATATTGCTAGGCTTAATATCACGATGGATAACAGGCGGATATAACCCATGTAGATAAATGAGAATTTCTAAAAGTGCTTTGGCTATCTCTTTGACTTCTACTTCGGTAAAAGTCCGGCCAGATTGGACGTATTGCTCTAAAGTTTGTGCTGGGATATAACTTTGTACTAGGGCAAATCCTTTGATGGCGGGTGAATTTACCTCAAAATAGTCTAAATAGCGAGGTATTAAGGGATGTGACAAAGATTTTAGAGTTTCAGCTTCTCGCTCAAACAGCTTGAGTGAATCCCATTCAAAGTCACCATCAAAAGAGAGTAACTTAATAACAACCAATTCCTGAGTGTTCAAATCACGAGCTACAAGCGTCCGCCGCCCTGCTTTTTTGCCTAATAGCTGCTGAACTTGATAGCGTTCGCCTAATATTTCACCAATCATTATGGTTTCTTATAATGCTACGTTTGAAAAGTTTTTATAGCTTATGACTTTTCAATTTCGGCAAATCCATATCTTTAGTATAATTGCGTAATTCTATGCCCTCCCAACTTTGGCCTTATATTACCCCTGGTATTCCTGATGAACTGTTCGAGCATTTGCCAGGAATTCCCCTGAGTCAGCGAGAAGTCCGGCTACTGTTAATTGCCCAACTGCGACTAACATCAGATTCTGTATTGTGGGATATTGGCGCAGGGACAGGTACAATTCCCGTAGAAGTTGGGCTATTGTGTCCAAAGGGTCAAATTATTGCTATAGAAAGAGATGAAGAAGTAGCTAACCTGATCAAGCGGAACTGCGATCGCTTTGAAGTGAAAAACGTCGAAGTCATTGAAGGTAGCGCCCCAGAGTGTTTACATGACCTCAAGGTTGCTCCTCACCGCGTTTGTATTGAGGGAGGAAGACCTATCCAGGATATTCTGCAAGCAGCATGGCATTATTTGCCACCATCCGGTCGGGTTGTAGCTACAGCTGCTAATCTAGAAAGTCTGTATGCTATTTCTCAAACCTTTTCTCTGTTAAGGGCTAGAAATATCGAAGTTGTTCAGTCTGCGGTTAACCGCTTAGAAACGCGCGGCTTTTCTCAAACCTTTACTGCCGTTGATCCCATTTTTATCCTCAGTGGTGAGAAACTGGATTAGAGAATGGGGAATGGGGAATGGGGAGTAGAGAGCAGGGGAGGCAGGGGGAGCAGGGGGAGCAGGGGAAGAAGAACTATTGATTATTGACCAATACCCCATGCCCCATGCCCAATGCCCCATGCCCAATGCCCCATACCCAATGCCCAATGCCCAATATTTAATACTTCTATGCCTTGGTCTCGGATTATTAGTGGAATTGTTGCGATCGCTCTTGCTCTTTCTGTTACCCTTTTGGGTGGCTGGTACTTTACCATCATGTTTGCGGTTGTCATCTTTTTGGGTCAACAGGAATATTTTAATTTGGTGCGAGCCAGAGGCATCGCTCCCGCCGCTAAAACCACTATGGCTGTCAGCCTATTTTTGCTAGTAATTTGTACCATTGATGGCAATTTAGCTGACGCTGTGATGCCATTAGCTGGCACACTTATCTGTTTTTACCTGTTATTTCAGCCCAAATTTGCCACGATCGCTGATGTTTCTGCTTCTATAATGGGGCTATTTTACGTAGGTTATTTGCCAAGTTACTGGGTGCGATTACGAGCAATTGATAGTGCCGTTTTTAGCAATCTACCTTTCGGGGGTTACTGGCCTACAACGTGGACAGACTTCTGGGAAAAGGCAAGTTCTGCTTCTTTACCACAAGGTTTTACAGCAACAATGCTGACTTTTTTGTGTATTTGGGCAGCCGATATTGGTGCTTACACCATTGGCAAATTCTTTGGGAAAACCCGTCTGTCTGAGATTAGCCCGAAGAAAACTGTAGAAGGTGCTGTATTTGGCATTACTTCAAGTGTTGCTGTAGCCATAGCAGGAGCCTACTATCTCCACTTGCCCAGATCCTTGTTGACTGGTTTAGCATTGGGTTTGTTGATTGGCATTGCTAGTCTTTTAGGGGATCTTACCGAGTCTATGCTCAAGCGTGATGCTGGAGTCAAAGATTCTGGACAATTAATTCCCGGTCACGGTGGTATTTTAGACCGTACTGATAGTTATATTTTCACAGCACCTTTGGTTTATTATTTTGTGACACTACTGTTGCCGCTACTATAGAGCTTTTGGGATGAGTTCAAAAGAGGCAGGGGGAAGGGAGCAGGGAGCAGGGGGAGAGATGGTGCAATTACCACTTCCACAAGGGTTTCAAGCCTCTGCATTGATGTATCATTTATATATGGGATTTCACCCTAGGTTTGAGTCCCCTGACCCTTTTGCTCTTATTCTCATCATCCTCTGAGAGGCACTAGGTCATTTAAAATAGGGTATTAACGCCGTGTGCAACTTATTCTTAGAACTCCACTTCCATTCCTCTCCCCGAAACGGCTACGGTGTACACACAAGTCTTATAAAGTTGTTTAACAGTGTTTCGATCCCCCCTAACCCCCCTTAAAAAGGGGGGAAATTTCTTCAAGTCCCCCTTTTTAAGGGGGATTTAGGGGGATCAGATGATTTGTGTGTACACCGTAGCCCCGAAACGGAGAGAGACTTTGATTTTTGCTCCCCAACGCTAGCAGGGAAGGGGCTGGGGGTTAGGTTTGAAAGAAAGTTGCACACGGCGCGTATTTAGTATTTTTTAATTTTTCACGATCAAGGATTAACGTTAATCTGACCCCTACACACCAGTTTGCCTGGGATCAACGTTAGTTCTTGGATATCGACATCTGAGCCAAGATCCAGATTGTACTCATGATTGTCGTCTAATATATCTCCCTCGTGGGGATTGATTTTTATTTGTGTCAGTTGCAACTCATGCCCACTAAGTAACTGTAAGCCGCCCAAACAAATCTCTAGAGGCATTGTTTCAGTATTGGTTACTCTCAAGCCTCGCAGTATAATTTGATTGTTATCAAGGATAATTTCTTGCCAGTTTATTGGTTGTGACTTTGGGAAATTTGTTGGTAAAACTTTAACCAGCAAATCGCTCAAAGCAGTTGATAATAAGTCAGATGAGAGAGAAGTATTCAAATCATTCTCGTCTACGATCAAATCGCCAACCACTGATACTGTTTCTAACAGTCGTAATGGCTTTCCCTTAAGTACGGAACCAATGTTTATCTGAATATTTTCTGCCGTTAATTGAATTTGTGTAATTAGGAGACCTTGATAAACTGCATGAGTAGCAAAAATAGATACCAAGGGGATACGCCCAGAGAGAAGTTGGCGATCGCTTGCTTTAATCTCCACTTCTAATTCTGATATTTGGCTCACTTGCGCTCTTAACCAGAGCTTTAGGGCTTTTGTGAGTACCTGCGTAATTATGCGGATTTTATTTGCATTTGTCGTTTGAGAATTTTGCTCTGGCATCTAAGCAATCGGTTTATGAGTATTTGCTCAACAGCTGGACAGAAATTAAACAAGTCTTAAATGTAACATTTATGCCTACTCGCTACAAAATGCAAATATCATTTAATTGTTAACAGTAAATAAGTAATTCCAGATGGAGGAACGGTTACAAAAAATTCTTGCTCAATGGGGCATCGCCTCACGTCGTGAAGCTGAAGAAATGATTAGGCACTCACGGGTGCAAATCAATGGGGAATTGGCACATTTGGGTCAAAAAGTTGATCCCCAAAAAGATGCGATCGCAATTGACGGTAAAACTGTATCCGAAAAGCAGCGTCCGGCTTTAATATATCTATTGCTACATAAACCTGCGGGAGTAGTTTCGACTTGCTACGACCCTCACCGAAGAACAACAGTCCTGGATTTACTACCGAGAAAATTACGGGAGGGTTCAGGTATTCACCCAGTTGGGCGTTTAGATGCAGACTCAACGGGAGCATTAATCCTCACAAATGACGGAAATCTGACATTTGGACTAACCCATCCCCGCCATAGCATTTCCAAGACATATCATGTTTTGGTCAGAGGACATCCCCCAGAAGCAGTACTGCAAATGTGGCGTGAGGGTGTGATGTTAGAGGGTAGAAAAACCAGGGCTGCTAAGGTACACCTAATAGAACATCGTGCCGAACAAAGCTTTTTAGAAATAGTGTTGCAGGAGGGAAGAAATCGCCAAATCCGCCGGATAGCTCAACAGTTAGGATACCCAGTAATCAAGCTGCATCGAACTGCTATCGGCCCAATTCAATTACAAACTCCAAAAGAACCCTTATTGTCAGAGGGTAAATATCGTTCCCTCAACGATCATGAAATTCGCTTTTTGCAAGATCAGATAACGCAACCTATTAAAGATTCAGTGGAGTTAAGGAGTGTCAGTAGGCATGAAATGGCTAAGAAAGAAGAATAATCACCAGCCATCGCTTTCATTAGAGCAACAACGAACCGAAAAGTTGGCAGAATTGGGCGCTCAACTTTGGGCTTTGCGTCAAGAACAGGGTCTATCTCTAGAGCAAGTGGTTGTATTAACCAGAATTCCTCAACGATTATTGCAGGCGATCGAAGAAGGTAATATAAACGATCTCCCAGAACCAGTCTATATTCAGGGTTTGATCAGGCAATTTGCCGATGCTCTAGGCTTGAATGGAGTAGAATTTTCTGGCACTTTTCCGATCAGTTCTGCACAATTAAATCCTCAAGGTATGGGGAATACTTCACCCATTAATCAACTACGTCCGATTCATCTTTACTTTCTTTACATATTGCTAATCGTATGCTCTGTAAATGGGTTGTCTCAGTTATTAAATAACGCGGTACTACAAGCAAGTAATAGCCAAAACCAAATATACCCAAAACAAAAATCCATTGTTAACCCAGAGCCAACCCAACCAAAAGATTCCCTAAAAGTTCAACCTGTCAGTAATCCCGTTGACGGCGGACAAGAGGGACAGGTTGTACAAATTGGTGTCACTTTGAAAGCGTCATCTTGGATTCGCGTCATAGCCGATGGTAAAACCGAGTTTGAGGGTATTCTTCCAGAGGGAACTCACCGGATTTGGAAAGCTCAAGAGCAACTGACAGTGAAAACTGATAATGCTGGTGGTGTATTGATGAGCGTCAATCAGGAGAAAGCTAAGGAAATGGGAGAGCCAGGGAAAGAGGAAGAAATTAGGATTGCTGCCAAGCCTAATGTTTTGAGATAAGGGAGAAATAAATTCAAAATTTTACCCTTACAAGGAAGCAAACTAAGCGCAGCGTGTCGCAGACAATAAAAAGACTAGGGGAGATGAGAGGCATGAGGAGGACAAGGAAGACAAGGAGGCATTTACTCCTCCCTCTTCCTTGTCTCCCTTGTCTCCCTTGTCTCCCTACTCCTTAATTTTCTTGCGGGGCGCGTCCATTAAGTCTGGTAAGAACTTTTAAGCGATCGCGTAATTCATCTCTCAAGGCTTCTGCTTGATAGCGCCACCCCCAGTTACCCTCAGCAGTACTAGGAAAATTCATCCGCGCTTCGTTTCCTAATCCCAAAACATCTTGCAAGGGAATAATCGCTTGATTAGCTATAGAACTCAAAGCTAGGCGAATTAAATCCCACTGGATGCCTTCAGGACTAATAGAACCTAAATAAAGCCATAAGTTATGCTTTTCGTTGTCATTAGCTGAATTGAACCAGCCTACAGTTGTGTCATTATCGTGAGTGCCGGTATAAACTACAGCATTTCGCGGGTAATTGAATGGTAAGAATGGATTACCGGGATCAGAACCAAAGGCAAACTGCAAAACCTTCATTCCAGGAAATTCATACTTGTCTCGGAGCGCTTCTACCTCTGGTGTAATTACTCCCAAATCTTCTGCCAAGACAGGTAGCTTGCCCAACTTCTCCCTAATCGCTGCAAAAAAAGCGTCTCCAGGTGCTTCCACCCATTTACCATTCATGGCAGTTTCTTCACCTTTGGGTACTGACCAATATGCCTCGAAGCCTCGGAAGTGGTCAATGCGAATTATATCGACATAATCTAGCATTGCTTCAAAGCGTTGCACCCACCATTTAAAGTCTTGTTTTTGTAATTCCTCCCAGTTATAAACTGGGTTGCCCCACAATTGACCGGTGGCGCTAAAGTAATCTGGTGGGACTCCCGCCATTTGAGCAGCAACTCCAGTCTCTTCGTCTAAGCAAAAGATATCAGGATGTGCCCACACATCAGCACTATCGTGAGATACGTAAATAGGGATATCGCCGATAATGTCAATACCGCGCATGTTGGCGTAGCTTTTCAGGTCTGACCACTGCCGGAAAAACTCAAATTGGACGAACTTGTAATAAAAAATATCTCCCTTGAGCCGATCCTCTGCTTGAGCTAAAGCTTCGGGTTTACGCTTGACAAATTCGGCTTCCCATGTATGCCAGCTTGCACCATTATGGTCATCTTTCAGTGCCATAAATAAGGCGTAATTCTCTAGCCAGTAGGCTTTGCTGTCGCAAAAACCTTCAAACTCTTTCTGCTGGATAGGCGTAGCATTGGATCTAAAGTTTTCACAGGCTTTTTTGAGTAGTCCAATCTTAATTGGCACAACCTGGTCGAAGTCTACCTTTTCTACCGGAAATCCTGGTAAATGAGCAAAGTCTTCTTCAGATAGCAGACCCTCATCTCGTAGTTTTTCTGGGCTAATCAACAGAGGATTTCCTGCCATTGCCGAGTAGCACATATACGGGGAATTACCATATCCAGTGGGGCCCAGGGGTAAAACTTGCCAATATTGTTGATGGGTATCTTTGAGAAAATCAATAAAGCGATAGGCTTCTAAGCCTAAATCTCCAACGCCAAATCGACTAGGAAAGGATGTAGGATGCAGCAAAATACCACTGGATCTAGGAAAAGGCATAAGTAACCTGAATTATGAGAAAGAGCAATTGTTTGATGCACACGCTACGCGATCGCCCAAGGGGCAGTGGCAAAGCCAACGCATCGAATTTATCACGGAACAGTATTTGCACGGTAAATCAAGTAAACTCATTTTGATTGTCATTTGTCCTTTATCATTTGTCCTTTGTGAATAACTAATGACCAATGACTAATGACCAATGACTAATGACCAATGACTCATAAATATGACTTACCGAAATCCTGCACCGACAGTTGATATCATCATTGAACTAGTAGATCGACCTCATCGGCCAATAGTGTTAATTGAAAGACATAATCTACCTTTAGGTTGGGCTATTCCGGGTGGGTTTGTAGATTATGGGGAAGCCGTGGAAGTGGCGGCCCGGCGAGAAGCTGAAGAAGAAACGGGTTTGCAGGTGGAATTAGTTGAACAATTACTGGTGTATTCTGACCCCAATCGCGATCCGCGTCAGCATACGATTAGCATTGTATTTTTAGCGACAGCTACGGGGGAACCCAAGGCTGGGGATGATGCCAAGGGTGTAGGCATTTTTGAGTATTGGCGTGTGCCTGGTAATTTATGTTTTGACCACGATCGCATTTTGCGCGATTATTGGCGATATCGGCATTATGGGATACGTCCAAGGTTGGGGTAAGAGGGACGAACCGCCAAGACGCAGAGAGCGCAGAGAGAAGAGGGGAGAGGAATATCTGGAATTCCCCAACATACAGTTTGTGTTAACGTTCTGTAGGAATCGGTTGGTGTTGGGAAGATGTCAAAGCCAAGATTCTAAGGCTAAGGTTTGCACCTGTTGTATCCTTTGAAAATCGCTGTTTCCTGAGACGACGGTGAGTTTATAGTGCAGAGCGGTTGATGCTATCCACAAGTCGTTATCGCTAAAACCCAAATCTTGAACTGTAAACTTTCTACGTTTTGCTTTATCTTTGGGGCCAAAATGTTTGACAATTTCTCCTTTGAGGCTACCGTAAACATCGGCAACTCCTCCACTAATGGGATAAAGATCAATGGTTTGGAGAGAAGTTTTGCCAAAGCGAAGATTTGCTTCTTGTTGAGAAGACTTTTGCACCATGTAAAGGAGTTCGCCTTGCACAATAACGCTAGTTGCAACCCCTAAACCAATGTGTTCTTGTAATTGTTTGGCTGATATAGACTTTACAGCAGCATCTCTTCAAAGTACAAACCTTATAAAAACATTTCTCCAAGGAGCGAATTTAGAAAAAGTTAATTTGCGATGGGCAAATTTAACCAAGGCAAATTTGGATGGAGCAAATTTGATAAGGGTTGACTTAACTGGGGCAAATATCTATCGAGCAACCTTTAAAGATGCTGACCTAACTGGTGCGATAATGCCAGATGGAGAAGTTTACAAACCGATCGCTTCTCAGATGGAAATCGGTAAACAGGAAACATCGTTAGAGAAAGTAATATCTATGACCCGTAAAGTAATTAATACTGATAACGCACCCGCACCAGTGGGCCCTTATAATCAAGCGATCGCAGCTTCAGGTCAATTTTTATTCATCGCTGGGCAAATTGCCATCGATCCCCGCCTTGGTGATGTCGTCTACACTGATGATGTCAAAAAGCAAACTGAGCAGGTATTAGCTAATCTTGAAGCCATCCTCACAGCAGCCGGAGCAACTTTTGAAGATGTGGTAAAAACCACTGTATTTCTAGCTGATATGAATGATTTTGCGGCGGTGAATGCTGTATATGCTAAATATTTCCCGGAAAATACAGCCCCAGCGCGGGCTTGTGTACAGGTATCGCGCTTACCTAAAGATGTGTTGGTAGAAATTGATGCGATCGCTGTAATTAGCGGTTAGTACCAATACACTTACAAAAGAAGCCTACAACTCTACAAATAAACTAGGCTTTCTTATTGACTTTTTTTATTAAAAGCTATAAATCTTTTTTAGGAGTTAATTAAAAATTAATTAGCAAAAAAACTGAGAAAACTTCCTAATGGAGAGTTGCAAATGAGTGTGAGGACAAAGAGCTTATTAGGCGCTGGCGCAGCATTTGCAGTGCTTACAGGTTTAGTAGTCAGCACAGTAGGGGCTATGCAGGCAACGATCGCCAACCCCACCGCTAATCAACAAACACCACGCTTACTTGCCCAAGGGCTGAAGACTTTAACAATAGTTTTTCCCAGTCGTGCTGATTCTACAGACTTGCAAAATAAGGCAAATGCGGTAGGAGTTTTTTTATCCAAAGAGTTAGGAATTCCAGTCGTCGCCCAAGTTGGTGATGATACAGCTGCTGTGGAAGCTTTGAGAGCAAATCGGGCTGATGTCGCTTTTTTAAGTAGCCGTCCAGCTTTGAAAGCAAAACAATTAGCAAATGCCAGCTTGTATCTAGCCGAAGTTCGCTCCACTTATTCTGGAAGATACACCTATAGCTCAACATTTGTTGTCCCTAAGAATAGTCCCCTAAAAACTCAAAATTCAGCTAAAGCCACTTTAGAACAACTGCGGGGCAAGAAAATGGCTTTTACTTCCCCTACTTCTGGCTCTGGGTTTATTATCCCTGTCGCTGAGTTGGTCAAACAAAAATTTGTACCCAACCGCGATCGCTTAGATGATTTCTTTGGTCAAGTTTCTTACGGCGGCAATTACAGCAAAGCCTTGCAAGCAGTTGTGCGCGGTCAAGCTGATGTGGCTGTTGTGTCAGAATATGCCCTGAATCCACCTTATATCACCGCCGAAGAGAAGAGTAAGTTACGGGTTCTGCACAAAATTACTGGTGTACCTGCCCACGGTATTGCCATTGATGATGATGTTCCAGCCCCAACACGGGAAAAAATCATCAACGCTTTACTGAAATTAAATCAGTCGCAAAATAATAAGTTGTTAAGCGACTTGTATAATTCCACAGAATTAGTGCGAATTAATCACGATCGTCACCTAGCAACTATCCGTGAAGCTCTGCAAATCGCTGGCATTGAACCATAATTTAGTTAACAGTTATTCTAGTAAACATCTTGAATAACTGTTAGCAGATGTTTTAAAAGTGGTCGCCTGTAATCTTAGGTACTTCTAGATCCCCCCTAACCCCCCTTCAAAAGGGGGGAACCGGAATCAAAGTTCCCCTTCAAAGTCCCCCTTTTTAAGGGGGATTTAGGGGGATCTAAAACGTTTTATTACCGACCAAAGAAGTTTTAAAACATCCTCTTAGCAGATAAACAAATTTCTATGAATGATTATGTTATTGAGTGTCATAACCTAGAGACAGCTTATACTGCTTCTCTCAATCGTCCTATTCTCAACGGGATTAATTGCCAGATTAAACGCGGTGAATTTGTCGTTTTGCTGGGGCTAAATGGTGCTGGTAAATCTACATTACTACGATCGCTAGTTGGACTAGTGCCATCAGTGAGAGGAGAATTGCTCGTCAATAATGTTGAGATGAATTCCCGAACACTGCCAAAAATTCGGCGCGATGTTGGGATGTTATTTCAAGGTGGTGGATTGATTCGGCAGTTATCAGCACTGGAAAATGTCTTATGCGGATGCCTTGGTAAAAGAACAACTTGGCAAACACTGTTGGGATTTTCCAAACGCGATCGCTTGTTGGCACTAAATTTATTAGAACAGTTAGGACTCTTAGAGTTAGCTTTTCAAAAAACCAGTCAATTAAGTGGCGGACAGCAACAACGAGTAGCGATCGCCCGGACTTTAATTCAATCACCGCAAATTCTTTTAGTTGATGAACCTATCACTGGCTTAGATGTTGTGGCATCGCAACAAGTCATGGAAACTCTATCTGAATTGCACACTCAGCAAGGTATGACTATTGTCGCAGTTTTGCACGATTTGGGAATCGCAGAAAAATACGCCCAACGAGCGATCGTCTTAGATGCTGGACGCGTCGTTTACCAAGGACTTTGTGACAACTTACAAGCTCAATTTGCTAAAGTTTCCGCTTGAGTAAGATTTGATTTAAACCGCGTCTGTTTTACCCCACCCTAACTCTCCCCGATTCATTGGCTACGGTGTACACACATCTCTATACAAAACCAAAATCGTGTAGATCCTCCTAAATACTCCTTAAAAAGGAGGACTTTGAGAGGTTTTTGCCCCCCTTTTTAAGGGGGGTTGGGGGGATCAAAAGGCTCTGGGGCAACTCTAGAAGACTTGTGTGTACACCGTAGGGAGATTAAGGGGGGTAATTAATTTGACTAATCGCAAAGACTACGCTTCTCAACCTAGATGAGATTTAATACAGTATGAGTTACTTTTTTAAGTCAAAACGCTTACGCTTCTACCCTTGGCTGAGTTCTCTACTCATCTCATTAATTGTTGTGGTAGTTTATGGTTGGGCTTTGCGAGGACTCAAACTCGATTTTGAACTGCTAAGTTCTAGCTGGCCATACATCACCGATTTTATTACTCGGTTATTTCCTCCCGATTGGAAAGTTTTAGATATTGCAGTTAAGGCATTAATTGAAACTGTACAGATGTCTTTATGGGGAACTACCATTGGAGCCATTCTTTCTGTACCCATTGCTATAGCTAGCGCCAGTAATGTTGCACCTGGGTGGTTGCGATCGCTAGCTAATTTACTGCAAAATACTGTACGTTCTGTCCCCTCAATTATTCTGGGGCTAATTTTTGTTGCCGCCACTGGCTTAGGCGCACCAGCAGGAACTTTAGCTTTGGGAATCTACACCATCGGCTACCTTGCCAAATTTTATCAACAGGCAATTGAAGCGGTTGATCCGCGTTCTCTTGAATCCTTGCAAGTTATCGGAGCCTCCAAGTTACAGATTGCTCAATACGGCATTCTCCCGCAAGTGCTACCTTTGGGATTGGGTTACACTTTTTGGATGTTTGAATACAACATCCGTGCTGCTTCTGTCTTGGGTGTAGTTGGTGCAGGTGGTATTGGCTTTCAGTTAAAAAGTTACATCGACGGGTTCGAGTACACCAAAGCCACAACCATGATGTTAGTGCTTTTGGTAGTCGTCACAGTAATTGATGCTTTTAGTAGCCAATTACGTCATCGGCTCGATTCTATGTAACGAATTCTGGCGTTAGCGTATCTTGAAAACTAATGCGATTGCTTCTGTAACTTTGGGAATACTGAAATTAAGTACCCTATAGGAGTATTAAAAATGGCAGAAAATCGCATCAGTGCCAGTTTAGCCCCAGCAGACAAGAAAGCAGTAATGGAGGCGATCGCTACAATTAGAGAAAAGTTACCGTTTTTAATTGATTTGACTACTGAAGACCGACGCACCATAGTCAAGATGGGAGATAAAAGTCGGGCTTTTGTTAGCAAAGCCTTAGAAGTGGCGACACAGAACCCTAATTTTTTGCCTCGTTATTTTGATTTAGAAGAGATGCGCCGGGACTTGGAAATATATGAAGATTTATATCCGGTGCTGTTGTCTCTAACCCAACTGCAAGAACTGGTAGATGATACCTGTATTGCGGCTGGTAGTGAAGCTTATGCAGCAGCCTTGGCAATTTACAACTATGCCAAAGCTAGCGGTGATGTTACAGGTTTAGATGCAGTCATTGATGAGATGGGACGCAGGTTTAGCCGCCGTTCTAAGAAAAAGAAACCCGAAGCCGCAGCCAGTTAAAGCCTGAGATAGACGATGCCTGCGGCGGGTTGCGCCTACGTCGCAGTTATAAATTTGGGCAAAATACACGTTACTCGTAGGGAAGTACACCTGTGCTTCCCTACCGTGTTTTCTATCTAAATTACCAATTTGAAAAAAGAATCCGACAAATAGACCATTTGTAGAGACGCGATGAATCGCGTCTTTACCCAAGGATATATTGCAATCATCAATTAAAATGGTATAAAAATTTTTGCAACCCACGCAGGCGGGTTTTATTTGTGTAGCCGCGACTTCTAGTCGCCAAGGCATTTTTGAGCCTTTGAACCTGACAGTTGAGCCTTTGAGCCTGACGATTGAGCCTCTGAGCCTGACGATTGAGCCTTTAAACCTGACAGTTGAGCCTTTGAGCCTGATGATTGAGCCTTTTATCCTCAACCTTAAGCCTTTGAGCCTGACGATTGAGCCTCTGAACCTGAAAGTTGCGCCTTTTAGCCTCAACGTTGCGCCTTTTAGCCTCAACGTTGCGCCTTTTAGCCTCGAAGTTGCACCTTTTAGCCTGAGATTAGAAGTTTATTTAGATAAATTGTTAAATTTACTACTGGTTTTCAGAAAAAATCTAATAAAACCTTGTTGAAATATATTAACTCAGTACATCTACCAGCGTCATACAGCAACTATGAGCAATACCTCTGGATTTTCAGTCAGCAAACCTGTTGCATTATGGAATAAACCCATTAAAGCTGACTTTAAAGAACTATTTAAATCACTAGGAAAAGGTGCGATAAATGGGGTTTTGGGTCAGTGGGGAGAGGTAGCTAAAGATGCTTTGGAAGCTACAACAGCACTAGGTTTATCAGCAGCACCAGAGGAAGTTGCTTGGTTACTAATTTACCGTTCTTTGGTAGAAGCAATAGTGAGTTTGGTAAAAGGAAATCAAGAATTACTGTTTGAAGAACCAAACGAGGGCGATCTTGAGCTATTGTGCGATCGCCTCAACGATTCCCTAGAAAGTATAGAATTGCGTATTGACCAGGATTTTTTTAGCCGTCCCAAAGATTTGCCGATTCTGGAAGCGATTAAAACTGCTTTTGCCGACTGGTTAAAATACTTTAGCGTCAATCAAGCACAGGCACTAACAATTAGTCATCGGCTTCCTACCTATTTTGTGTTTGCTTTACATGAAGAGTGGGCAAAACATCCAGAAAAATATGCTTGTTTAAAAGAAGAACTGGATACCCCCTTTACTCAAGCCAATGAACGGGAACAGTCATGGCAGCGTTATTTAGCTTGGCTACAAAAACAGGTTGAAGAACCGATGCTTTTAGAAGCTTTTGGTTTAAAACAGGTTTATGTTCCTTTACACGCCTACTATAAGCAGAAAGTTGGGGGCGAAAAATCAGAAGAATTTGAACGCCGGGTGAGAGAAGATGAGAAATATCAGCGAATTGTTCTTGATTTAGAAACTGAACTAGAAGCTTGGTTAGAAAAAGGCGATCGCAATGATGCCATTAGAGTGATTAGTGGTGGCCCAGGAAGTGGTAAATCTTCCTTTGCCAAAATCTTTGCAGCTAACCAAGCCGAAAAAGGAAAAATTCCGGTTTTGTTTATTCCTTTGCACCATTTTGAACCCTCGGAAGACTTAGTTGAGGCAGTTGGTAAGTTTGTCCGAGATGATGGCTTTCTCAGACATAATCCACTAGATAAAGATAAGGCTGATTCACGCTTACTGATTATCTTCGATGGTTTAGATGAGCTTGCCATGCAGGGTAAAATTGCCACTGAGATTGCTCAACAATTTGTGCGTGAAGTTCAAAGAAAAGTAGAGCGGTTTAATGGGCGTGAAACTTGCTTACAAGTATTAATCGGCGGTCGAGAATTGGTAGTGCAAGCAAATAGTAGCGACTTTCGCCAACCACAGCAAATCTTGCATATCTTGCCTTACTTTGTTACTGAATATGAGAGAACCAATTACATTGATGATCAAAACTTATTGCAGCAAGATCAACGTCAGATTTGGTGGCAGAAATACGGCAATGCTAGCGGACGGGCTTATGATTGCTTACCAAAAGAGTTAAACCAAGATAACCTGACAGAAATTACTGCCCAACCGTTGCTGAATTACTTGGTAGCATTGAGTTTCGACCAGCAAAATAAATTTCCTACAGACGGCAACCTGAATGCAATTTATGCAAATTTGCTCACAGCAGTTTATCAGCGCGGCTGGGCTGGTTATCAGCATCCGGCTATTCGTGGAATTGAGGAAAAAGACTTTGTTCGCATCCTCGAAGAAATTGCTTTAGCTTCCTGGCATGGAGATGGACGAACAACAACAGTCAGAGAGATTGAAGCCCATTGTGAACACAGTAGTTTAAAGAGTCTTTTAGATAAGTTTCAAGAAAGCGCCAAATTAGGCGTAACTCGTCTTTTGACTGCCTTTTATTTTCGTGAGAGTGGAGTTAAAGAACAGGAAAAAACTTTTGAATTTACTCACAAAAGTTTTGGTGAATATTTGACAGCAAAACGCATTGTGCGAGAAGTTAGACTCATTCATAAAAAGCTGAAGGATCGCCAGGAAGATCCAGATGAAGGATGGGATGAGCGCGAGGCTTTAAAAAGGTGGGCAATTCTCTGCGGTGCATCCCCTATGGATGAATACCTTTTTAAGTTTGTTGCGGATGAAATGCCTTTACAGAATGCATCGGATGTTGGCAATTGGCAGCAGACATTATGCCATCTGATTGGTTTTATGTTGCGTCATGGAATGCCGATGGAACGCTTGAATCCCAGACCTGATTTTCAAGAAGAAAATAGACAAGCACGAAATGCAGAAGAAGCGTTGTTGGCTGTCTTAAATGCTTGCGCTAGAGTGACAAAGACAGTTTCAAAGATTCAATGGCATACTCCTGAAACTTTTGGTGTCTGGATTTCCCGATTGCAAGGGCAAAGAATCAATACTTATACAAATGTGTTTTGCTTGAATTGCCTGAGTTTTTTGGATTTGCAAAACTGTATTCTCATCTGCCAAGATTTTTACCAAGCGAACCTTGAAGGAGCGAACCTTGACAGAGCGAACCTTGACAGAGCGAACCTTGAAGGAGCGAACCTTAAAGGAGCGAACCTTGAACAGGCGAATCTTAAAAGGGCAAGTCTTAGAAACGCATCTTTTGACAAAGCCATTCTTCGAGGAGCTGATCTTCAAAGAGCAGATATTGATGATGCATATTTTACGAATGCGAATCTTGAAGGAGCAACTTTTCTTGAAGTGGCAACTTTTATAAATGCGTATCTTGGAATAGCGAATTTTTACGGGGCGAATCTTCGAGGAACGATTCTTGAAACCAAGGACTTAACAGACTTGAATGATAATTCAGGTTCAAACTCAAGTGATTAAACTAGATCAGCATTGGTTTCACAACTAGCCAACTTCTCTAGATTAAATTGATTGAACTTGCATTAATAAAATATAAAGCGATCACCTTTACTACTTTGTCCTTCTCATGAGGCATTGTAGGCGATCACTCAACTTAAATGCATAGAAATATAAAGCGATTTATCCTTCTGATGACAATGTGTCGGCGATCGCTCAACCCAATTGCAACAAATATTAAGCGATCGCTACTACTACTTTGCCTTTCTGATGACAAATCGTAGGCGATCACCTCGTTGTTAAGCTGTGGGTAATTGATCGTAAGATTCCGGTTCAATATCTGGTACTTTCGCTAAAACTGCGTCGTATTTTTCTCGACTGCCTCGCTTTGCTAACTCCCCTAGATAAACTTCAGTTTTAGTGCAGCGATTTTTTCCGCAACTGCTGTCGCCACAAACTGATCGATAGAAATGCCGTCTTGTTTGGCAAGCTCCTGCAAACTTTTGTACAAAGAGTCAGGAAGCTGGACGCTGAGGTTGCTCATGACAATGCTCCAAATAGATTGCAAAAACTCCGCAGGTGTCAATAAAGATGATTACGAGGAATTTTATATTTTAGATGATCAGCCAGGTAAAGACGGGATTTATCTAAATCCACTCAAATCCCTGTGTGGCTAAAAATTCTTTAGCTGGTTCCAAAATATCTTTGCTTAAAATCAGTTTGACTTTTGGAGAACTAAGATACAAACGAAAACGCTCAATAAATAGTTGGTTAGCAGGTTCAATTTTCCTAATGGCACTCCAGGGAATCAACAACGGCGGAAGTCCCAAGCCAAATAAGGGGAAAATACTCAAATAAATCCCTTGAGGAGTTATACCAACATTTAAAGTTCCTTTGTAGTACACTAAACCCACAGAACCGCTTTGCATTCGGAAGAAGTTTGATGGCGGCGCTTCTTTCGTGCGATATAGTTTAGCCAGGCGATTCCAGTCATGACGGAATAGAAAAATCATGACTATCGTGGAAAATGTAAAAAAAACGATGTATATCCACTGAGGGGTATGTGGCATTTGTTTTTAAATTATTGATGATTGACGCTTCAAATTTAAGCGATGTCTAACGACAAATCTCTTTGCGCCTACGCATTCATCAATCAACCACATTCCCTTTAATTTTTCCAAATTATGGGAGCATCCCGGTTAAAAATTGCTTAATAAAAATCCCATTCATTCAAAAAACTGGCTTTAAATTAAGGCCAGTTTTTTGATTTTATTGCAAACTTCTATCGGACTTTACGGCCGAGTATTAACGGAACACACTTGAGAAGATATTATTAAGCTTTCTCATTCAAATGTCAAGATTTCACTAAATAGGTGGGTGGGAAAATTCACAAGTACGTAATTGCGAGTGAAACCTACTCCTGCAAAGAAGCAAGCTACTTGCAGCATCTCTTATGAGAAGCAATCACAAAGATTTCAGCTATATTACATTTTGTTGCATAGTTAGGTTTATTCATGCTTACCTGCTTACGTCAGCAAAACTTGCCATTAGATATCGCCACTTCCCTTAAATTCTCAGGCTGTGCTTCTAAACTCTTGTCACCAAAATGCTGATTCATCAATGCGGGAACCTGTGCCGCTTGAATTCGACTATGGCGTGTTTTATCTGGCATAACTAGGTTTGGCCCAGCTTTACAATTTTTCATACAACCAGTGCCCTTGATTGTAACTTGGTCTTCTAAACCGCGATCGCTTAAAGCTGCCTCCAACGCCTGACAAACTGCTTTACCACCGCGTTTCATACAATCAGACTTTTGACACACCAAAATCGTGGCTTTAGCCTTAGCTGGCTTTACCTTAACATTATCAATAGATGGGGGTTCTTGTACTGGTGCGATCGTTTCAACTCTCGCCATTTCAGAACGCGCTGCCATTACCCGTTCAGCCTTCAGAGTGACAGTGCCATCCTTCAAATCATGCTTTTTGTAACCAACAACTTGCAGCCAAGTCCCTGGTGGTAAGCGCAAGTCAAAAGCAGCCCGTAATTGTTTAGCTAATTTAATATAAAACTCACCTTCATGAGTCCCTAGCATTAAGCCTTTAACCTTATAGCCATCTTTAATAACAAAATTTATAAATCTACCCTCAAGACAAAATTCTGATACTTCCATAGTGTGAGATGCACCCATTTTTTTGATCTCCTTTTAACTAAGTACAAGCTATCAAGCAAAATATTCTCAGCAGTAGCTAAAAATTAGAACTGTTGTTAGCGATTTTCCAACAGCACTCAAGAGTCAAAATTTGGTCTTGACGGGAGGCTGTTAATCGCTGTATCACACTCCAAAGTTGAACAGCTGTCATCGGAGAGCCAATTTCAACTTTCAATGGCTGGTTAGCTGTACAAGTACAGGGAATGTCTAACTCCTTTAGGCGTTGATAGACTTGCCAGCGATCTGCCCAATTCACCTCTACAAGGTGGTTGCTTTCTATTTCTGAACTAAACGATTTCAAGAGAATTGCCCTCAAAGTGCAACAAACTTGCAGTAATTACCGCGATTTAACTCTCTGCTTAGTGAAAGTTTTAGGAGTGTAACCTCTTAAAACCAGCATACCTTAAGTGCAAAGAATTCTCATTAATTTTGGAAAAAAAAAGTCAAACTTTTACAGCCATTCCATATTGAGAGGGGGAAGAGGTAGGGAGCAGGGGGCAGAGGAGAGAGGTAATTTTTATCAATGAAGGCAGGAGGCAGAGGGCAGGAGGCAGGAGGAAAACTGCCCTCTGTAACAGCCCGCGACCAGACGGGTCTTGGGTTTAAGACCCATTCCAAAATCTCTGATTTGGTTGGGAGCAATCAGTGTAGGTCTGAAGCGTACACTGATTGCAACCTTCTGCCTCCTGCCTTCTTCACTTTTTATTCTCTCCCTTGTGCCCTGCCTCCTGCCTCTATTGGGAAACATGCACATTTAAGTTATAATGTCAATATTAATGAGAAATTTATGCACATTGATAGGTGTGCCATCATCCAGCAAACAATAAAATTGAGATTATTAGTAAGCAAAAATACAAAATCTTGTGCTGGCAAATTGGCTTGCACTTATTATTAAAATGTTAATATGTTGAGAATAAGCAGTTAAAATATATAACTGTTAAAAAGAGAGGAACACAATGTCTGAAACGCAAACCTTGTTACGAAATTTTGGTAATGTATATGACAATCCCGTGTTGCTGGATCACAGCGTCACTGCTCCAGTTACAGAAGGATTCAATGTTGTATTAGCTAGTTTCCAGGCACTGTATTTGCAGTACCAAAAGCATCATTTTGTAGTTGAAGGCTCAGAATTTTACTCTCTGCATGAGTTTTTTAACGAAAGCTACAACCAAGTACAAGACCACATCCATGAAATTGGAGAACGCTTGGATGGACTAGGTGGTGTTCCAGTAGCTACCTTTAGCAAATTAGCAGAATTAACCTGTTTTGAGCAAGAGTCTGAAGGCGTATATTCTTCTCGCCAAATGGTGGAAAATGACTTAGCCGCAGAACAAGCTATTCTGGGCGTGATTCGCCGCCAAGCTGCTCAGGCAGAGAGTTTAGGCGATCGAGGTACACGCTATTTGTACGAAAAGATTTTGTTGAAAACCGAGGAACGTGCTTATCATTTGTCTCACTTCCTCGCTAAAGATAGCTTAACTTTAGGGTTTGTCCAAGCGGCTCAAAGCTAAAACTCTCATAATCTAGATTTGTTTACCTAGACTGAAAGAAAAAGTTGGCAGCACTAACTCTTAAAATATTATAAAGAATGGCAGAGAATGATACCTTTATTCTTCTGCCATTTTTAATTTAAGTAAACATATCATCATAAGATTTAATGTTGAAAATATTTAGCAATTAGATAGTTAATAAATATTTTTATCTAATAAATTTATTTGGGCTGAATAAGCGAACAGATATATGCCATAATAAATTACTATTTTTCGCAAAGTTTTATCAAACTAAATAACAGAAATTTGCAAAAGCTTTAAAAAATTACTCGTCACAATTAAATAGTATTTAGAAATACAAAATAATCATAGGGCATTAAGTATTTGGGTTAGGGGGGAGGTGACAGGGAACACAAAATAATCTGTACCCTCTAACCCGAATTTCTCACGTATTGTGTGGTTAGGGTGGGGAGTGTGGGAGGTGTGGGAGGCAATGCAGCGTTCATTGACAGTTATTCAATTCCTCCTCTTTCTCCCCACACTCCCCACACCCCCACACTCACGCTCATTTCTCACAAGTGAGAAATCCAGGTCTAACCTGTACCCTATTCCCTAATTCCCACTCCTTTCATGTCATCAAACCTAGAAAACTTAATAATAAAAAGCACGACAGGGTGTAAAGACCCTTAAAATAATCAGGATTTGTATTCTCATACTCCAAGGCAACGACTATGCCCCGCCGTGACGACCTCAGGAAGATTCTACTGTTAGGCTCTGGCCCAATTGTGATTGGACAAGCCTGTGAGTTTGACTACTCTGGCACTCAAGCCTGCAAAGCGCTGCGTGAAGAAGGCTATGAAGTAGTTTTGGTCAACTCAAACCCTGCAACGATTATGACCGACCCGGAAACGGCCGATCGCACTTACATTGAGCCGTTAACTCCAGAATTGGTCGAAAAAGTCATTGAGAAAGAACGCCCCGACGCTTTACTACCAACGATGGGAGGACAAACTGCCCTCAACCTCGCCGTTGCTTTAGCCAAAAATGGCGTGTTGGAAAAGTATGGCGTTGAGTTAATCGGTGCTAAACTGCCAGCCATCGAAAAAGCTGAAGATCGAAAACTGTTCGGTGAAGCAATGGCAAGAATTGGGGTAGCTGTGTGTCCTAGCGACACAGCCGAATCTTTGGAAGAAGCCAAAGCAGTTGCCCGCCAAATTGGTAGTTATCCCCTAATTATTCGTCCAGCTTTCACTATGGGTGGAAGTGGCGGCGGTATTGCCTACAACCAAGAAGAATTTGAAGAAATGGCACAGGTAGGTATAGATGCCAGCCCCGTTTCGCAAATTCTCATTGACCAGTCTTTACTCGGCTGGAAAGAATATGAACTCGAAGTGATGCGTGATTTGGCAGATAACGTGGTGATTATCTGTTCCATCGAAAACCTTGACCCTATGGGCATTCACACCGGGGATTCAATTACCGTCGCTCCCGCGCAAACCCTTACTGATAAAGAATATCAAAGGCTGCGGGATATGGCAATTAAAATCATCCGCGAGATAGGTGTGGAAACTGGCGGTTCTAATATTCAATTTGCCGTTAATCCACTTAATGGAGATGTAGTGGTAATTGAGATGAACCCCCGCGTTTCCCGCAGTTCGGCTTTGTCTTCCAAAGCTACGGGTTTTCCCATCGCTAAAATTGCCGCAAAATTGGCTGTCGGCTATACCTTGGATGAAATTCAAAATGACATCACCAAGAAAACTCCCGCGTCCTTTGAGCCGACAATTGACTATGTGGTGACAAAAATCCCCCGCTTCGCCTTTGAAAAATTCCCTGGTTCTGACCCAGTGCTGACAACCCAAATGAAATCAGTCGGGGAAGCAATGGCAATTGGGCGGACTTTCAACGAATCCTTCCAAAAGGCGCTGCGATCGCTCGAAACCGGACGCGCTGGTTGGGGTTGCGACAAAGCCGAAAAATTACCCAGTGGCGAACAAATCCGCGCCCAATTGCGAACACCTAACCCCGATCGCATTTTCGCTGTGCGTCATGCCTTGCAGCAAGGTATGACTATTGAAGAAATCTATGAACTGACTGGTATTGACCGATGGTTCTTGGATAAATTGCAGCAACTCCTAGATGTCGAAAAATTCCTGAAGCGGACACCTTTACAGCAATTGACAAAAGAGCAGCTTTATGAAGTGAAGCGGGACGGATATAGCGATCGCCAGATTGCTTATGCCACCAAAACCACCGAAGATGAAGTTCGCGCTTACCGCAAGTCACTAGGAATCATCCCAGTTTACAAAACCGTAGATACCTGCGCGGCTGAGTTTGAAGCCCTTACCCCTTACTACTATTCTACCTACGAAGAAGAAACAGAGGTAATGCCCGCAACCAAACCAAAAGTGTTGATTTTGGGTGGTGGCCCCAACCGCATTGGGCAGGGAATTGAGTTTGATTATTGTTGTTGTCACGCCGCCTACGCCTTGAAGGATGCAGGGTATGAAACAATTATGGTCAACTCCAACCCAGAGACAGTTTCTACAGACTACGATACCAGCGATCGCCTTTACTTTGAGCCTTTAACAAAAGAAGATGTTCTTAACATCATCGAAACTGAAAATCCAGTTGGGGTAATAATCCAGTTTGGCGGACAAACCCCGCTAAAGTTGGCTATTCCTTTACAAGAGTTTCTTAACAATGACACATCAGGACTGCTGACTAAAATTTGGGGTACATCACCAGATTCCATCGACATGGCAGAAAACCGGGAGCGGTTTGAAAAGATTCTCCAAGAGTTAAATATTGCCCAACCGCCGAATGGAATTGCGCGGAGTTACGAAGATGCGCTGATTGTCGCCAAACGCATTGGCTATCCGGTGGTGGTGCGTCCCAGCTATGTATTGGGAGGACGAGCGATGGAAATCGTTTATTCCGATGCTGAGTTGGAACGCTACATGAGCTTTGCAGTACTCATAGAACCAGAACATCCAATTTTGATTGATAAGTTTTTGGAAAACGCCATCGAAGTCGATGTCGATGCGATCGCCGATCATACCGGACGGGTGGTAATTGGTGGCATCATGGAACACATCGAGCAAGCAGGGATTCACTCAGGAGATTCCGCTTGTTCTTTACCTTCCATTTCCTTATCACCGGCAGTTCTCAATCAAATTCGCACTTGGACGGTGCAGCTAGCACAAGCGCTGTCAGTCGTTGGGTTGATGAATATCCAATTTGCTGTTGTCGGTGCAAGCAGCTATTCTCCCCAAGTTTACATTTTGGAAGCCAACCCCCGCGCCTCACGTACAGTACCATTTGTATCTAAAGCAACAGGCATACAGCTAGCGAAATTAGCATCTTTAATCATGTCGGGTAAAACCTTAGAGGAGCTAGGTTTCACCGAGGAAATCATTCCAACCCACATTGCTGTAAAAGAAGCAGTATTACCCTTTAATAAATTCCCAGGAACTGATACAATATTGGGCCCAGAAATGAGATCCACTGGTGAGGTGATGGGGATTGACAGCGACTTTGGCCGAGCCTTTGCCAAAGCAGAACTGGGTGCTGGGGAGCGTTTACCACTGACTGGAACTGTATTTGTATCAATGAGCGATCGCGATAAAGCTGCTGCTGGTGCTGTGGTGAAGGAGTTTATCGATTTGGGCTTTACAGTGATGGCTACCCTTGGTACACGGCGAGTTCTTCTTGAACAGGGGTTAAATATTGAATTAGTGTTAAAGCTCCATGAAGGCCGTCCCCACGTCTTGGATGCAATCAAAAATCAAAAAATCCAACTTATTATCAACACACCTTCCGGGGAAGAAGCCCATACTGATGCTAGGTTAATCCGTCGCACGGCCTTAGCTTACAAAATTCCCATCATTACTACCATCGCTGGCGCAAAAGCTACCGTCGCCGCCATCCGTTCTTTACAAAATACAACTCTGGACGTAAAAACCATTCAAGAGTACTGCCCGATTGCGAAGTAGTACGGAGCAGGGGAGTAGGGGGCAGGGGGGGCAGGGGAGCAGGGGAAGAAGAACTATTAATTAGTGTCTAATGCCCAATGCCCAATGCCCAATGCCCAATGCCCAATTCCCAATTCCCAATTCCCAATTCCCAATTCCCAATTCCCAAGAAAATTAAGTAATTGTTATAAGAGAATGACTATAGTTCTCATTAGAGATATCTTAGCAAATATGAGGAAGCTTATATTCACTAAATAATTTCTGAAATTGACTTATAGTCAGCCTTTAGAGAGAGGGCGATATTGCATGAACTGGAACAACCAGGAAATTTAATGTCGCTATATAGCCAAAACTTCTCATAAATGTTACAATTATTAATAAGGCTCCAATAAAAAAATGTTTAAGAAGCTACCTTTTATCTAACTGTAGATACTTGTGAAAAGTAGGAAATAACTGTAACTTTTAGCAGTTAAGAAGCCTAAATTTGTTTATTATGAGCAGCCGAATTTATCGGGCGCGTAAGTTGCAAACCATACATGGGTTCCCAGTCTGACTGGGTAGCACCCTAACAAAGCATCTATCCCTTAATGACCCTACCGCCAAACCCATCATTACCAAAGAGTAGCGCCATGAAGACCGCTCAGACAGCCACAGACCTCGTGCGGACTTACCTGCGTGAGATTGGCCGTGTGCCACTCTTAACACACGAGGAAGAGATTTTTTATGGTAAACAGGTGCAACGTTCTTGTACATTGCACGAATCAAGAGAATCTCTTGCCACCCAGTTAGGTCGTCAACCGACCTTAGAAGAGTGGGCCAAAGCGACAAAGTTAGAACCAGTAGAATTGAACGAAGCGATCGCTGATGGTGAAATTGCCAAGCGTAAAATGGTAGAAGCCAATTTGCGCCTGGTAGTCTCCGTTGCTAAAAAGTACATCAAGCGCAACGTCGATTTACTGGACTTGATCCAAGAAGGTAGTATTGGTATGCAACGTGGCGTAGAAAAATTTGACCCTACAAAAGGGTATAGATTTTCTACTTATGCCTATTGGTGGATTCGGCAAGCTATCACTCGTGCTATAGCCGAAAAAGCTCGGACAATTCGGCTGCCTATCCATATTACTGAAAAATTAAATAAGATTAAAAAGGCACAGCGCCAATTGTCTCAAAAGTTGGGACGCGCTCCTACAGCTGGTGAACTAGCTCAAGAATTAGAATTGACACCCAAACAAGTACGAGAATATCTAGAAAAGGCGCGTTTGCCCCTTTCCTTGGATTTGCGGTTGGGTGATAACTACGACACTGAACTCGGAGAAATGCTCGAAGATCCAGGAGCATCTCCAGAAGAGTTTGTCATGCAATCTTCCCTATCTTATGACTTAGATCGTCTCATGGGCGATCTCACGCCGCAACAGAGGGAAGTAATTACACTGCGCTTTGGTTTAACTGATGGGCAAGCGCTGACTCTGGCTAAAATCGGTGAAATACTGAACATCAGCCGAGAAAGAGTCCGGCAAATTGAGCGGGAAGCTTTAACCAAACTTCGCAAGTCTAAAGCCAATATGGGTGAATATTTGGCAAGTTAGAAGCAGAGACGCGATTAATCGCGTCTGTACAAGAATTAGGAGTGAGGAGTTTTTAATGAACTTCTCACTCCTTACTTTATCAAGTAAGGCAGGAGGCAGAGGGCAGGAGGCAGGAGGAAAACTGCCCGACGCTCGCGGACTCGCTCTAAGCGTAGCTATGCCGCAGGCTTTACGCTACGCTATCTGTCTCCTGCCCGTGACCGAACGCGAGTGCCTCTCGTTGGCGTAGCCTCTCGTAGAGAAGAGAAGGGAACAAGGGTTTAAAACCACGCCGTCTACACGGCGCTTACAATTTGGTTGGGGTTTGAATCCCTTTTCCATTTTGCGCCTCCTGCCTCCTGCCTCTTTCAATTGTTAAGGTGACGAAAATACGCTGACTTTAGTACGGTTACACCTACTTCCACCAGAAAGCGAGGCTGTTACATTAGTTGACAGGAAGACAAAACAGCTAGCTAAGTCAAATCCAAAACAGACATTTAGTATTAAAATCACAAGCACCGTAGCCAGTAGTGGTAGTTAAGGAGCTAAAAAATGAGTAACCCATCCAATCGTGTCTCAGAATTTTTCAATAGCGAATCAGAAACCAACGATTTACTATGGCAGTATGTTAAATCCTTGAGTCCAGAGACAGTTACCCAGCTATCTAAACCTACATCTGCCGAGGTTTTTCAGGTGATGGAACGGAATATTACAGGACTATTGGGTAATCTACCTTCAGAACATTTTGGCATCACCGTAAGCACCAGTCGGGAAAGTCTAGGTCGGCTTTTGGCTTCTGCTATGATTAGTGGTTATTTCTTGCGTAATGCTGAACAGAGAATGAATTTTGAACTCGCTCTACAAGGGACTGAAACCAACAACACTGAAGTTGACTAGAAATAGAAAAGTTAGCAAATTCTATATTGTTGTTGGGCTGATTGCTAGCCACAGTCACGGCTATAGGAATTAAAAATAAGGCTCTGCGAAATCTTTGGCGCTAATTCCCAATAATTATCAGCTAGATTTTTTTAAAATATCGAAAACAGTGACGCATTAAGGTTGAAATTTAAAAAATCAAAACTCGGCAGAGTTAAAATTAGTCTGCCGAGTTTTGTTGTTAATCATCTTCCCCTTTTGTCCATCAATTATGAGTGAAACCAGTTCTTTACCGCCCCATAAAATCATTGGTGTTGCAGTAATTTGGAATGACCAAAAGCAAATTTTAATCGATCGCCGTCGTCCAGAAGGAGCAATGGGCGGTTTGTGGGAATTTCCTGGTGGTAAAATCGAGCCTGGTGAAACTATTCAAGAGTGTATTCAACGGGAAATTTCCGAAGAACTAGGAATAGTAATTGAAGTGGGAGAGCATCTGATTACTATTGACCACACCTATACAAATTTGCGCGTTAGCCTCACAGTACATCACTGCTGCCATATTACAGGTGTTCCCCAACCTTTAGAATCAGATGAAATTCGCTGGGTAACTTTGGAAGAACTAGATCAGTTTACTTTTCCGAAAGCCAATACTCAAATTATTGATGCTTTAAAAGGGACTTGAGAATTGGGAATGGAGAATGGGGAATTGAGAATGGGGAAGAGTTTTTTAATACTTAATGCCCAATGCTTCTCTAAGAGAGGCTGCGCCAAAGATTTATCTCCGAGACGCTAGGTGAACGCTCAGTACAATGCCCAATGCCCAATTCCCAATTCCCAATACCGTAACAATCTATTAATTGCATCAGGTTGAGTCCCGCAATTTTCTACAATAGGCGCAGAGACTTTGATAAAAGGTATCAACAAATAAATGCCTAAAACTGTTGCCGATGTGATGAGCCGCGATCCTATTGTCGTTCGTGCGGAAACTCCACTGAAGGAAGCTATCCAAATTCTCGCAGAACGCCACATCAGTGGACTACCTGTTGTGGATGATGTCGGGAAATTAGTGGGCATTATCTCAGAAACCGATTTGATGTGGCAAGAAACTGGTGTTACTCCACCTGCGTACATTATGTTTCTTGATAGCGTTATCTATTTAAAAAATCCTGCTACCTATGAACGTGATTTACATAAAGCACTAGGGCAAACCGTTGGGGAGGTGATGAGTAAAAACCCGATCGCAATTTCCCCTGATAAAACTTTAAAAGAAGCCGCTACAATCATACACGATCGCAGCGTTCACCGCTTGCCAGTACTTGATGGCACAGATCAAGTAATTGGTATCCTCACTCGTGGTGATATTATTCGGGCAATGGCAGCAAGTCAAGAATAATCAGTTAACAGCTAACAGCCTGATAACTGATAACTGTTAAGTATTTTTTACACTTTTGAAAATCAAGGATAACTAAATGAGTATTACTTCGGAGTCTGTTAAGCAATTGCTAAGTTCTGAGGATTTAGGCGATCGCTTACGTGCAGTAAATCAAATCCGCCAACTGGAACCTACGGTTGGCTTTGAATTGATTCAAACTGCCATTAGCGATCGCAATTCCCGTGTTCGTTACTCAGCAGTGAGTCAAATGGATACACTCGGAACACAAGATTTACAATTATCTTTGGATATCTTGCGCGATCGCTTGCTTCATGACTCTGAAGTAGATGTACAAGCAGCAGCAGCAGACTGTATAGGCGCACTCCAACTACATGACGCTTTTGAAGACTTAAAGGAGGTTTACTACAAGACTGATGAATGGCTAATACAATTTAGTATCATCGCTACATTAGGAGCATTGGGCGATCCACGAGCCTTTGAATTGCTCAAAGAGGCACTCTCATCAGAAACCGAATTAGTGCAAACTGCTGCTATTAGTTCTTTCGGTGAATTGGGAAATCTAGAAGCAGTTCCCCTCTTAGCTCCTTATGCTACCAATCCAGACTGGCAAATGCGTTACAGAGTTGTACAAGCGCTGACTCTTCTAGGTGGTGCAGAAGCTAAATCTATATTAGAAACACTGGCTAATGATGAAGTAGAAGCGATCGCAACTGAAGCCAAAAATTCTTTGCAATCAGTCTGATAGCAGAAAAAAATTCGATCTGGTTGGTAAAATTTTTCATTCCAGCCAGATCGAAGAGATAAATTAGAGTGACTTTCAGTTCCTAAAAATCAGTTGTTCATACTAAACAACACTTTTGCGGCGGCGAGACATCACCATTACAGCACCTACTGCACCCAAACCAAGTAATGCAGCCGGTTCGGGAACAGAAGTGGTAAAGGTAGAACCAGAAAAAGTCAAATTAGCCAATGAACCACCAGTAGTATCGAGAATTGCATTTGCCTGAGCAACAGTAGTATCATTTCTTTGGAAAGATAAGCTTCCTGCTCCTTTAGTTATCTCACCAGTAGCACTGGTAAAGTATCCCCACAAATCAACTGCTATAGTAATATTTGCACCAGTCTGAGTTATTTTGTAATCAGAAGATGTCAACGTAAATATATTACTGCCATCCGCTAGAGAAGTTGTATTTTCCCCATTCAGAACTATACCAGGAAGGGTAAGATTACCAAGGTCTAGAAATGGGTTTTGTACAGTATCGCTTGCGAATGAAATGATATCACGTATACTTGCTGAATTGAAACCTAAGAAACTTCCTGTCTGAGCGGCAATAGCAACTGGGGTACTCTTTACGCCATTGGAATCTGCGATAATGCTATCTGGAGTAAAGGTTAGTGAATCTTTTTTCAATGTTACTAAACTGCTAGCAAATGGATTCTGAGTTAGACCACCGTTAAAACTGAACTCACCTGTAAGTGCAGCAGCTTGAGCAGAACCAGCAGAGGTAAATAACCCAGCAATAGCTAAAGGAAGTGCAGCAGTAGCAGCCAGAGTAGCGTTTAGTAATTTAGATTTTAAACTAATCATGATCTTTTGAGAATCCTAATAATAACTTTGACGGGAAAAATTGATTGTTTTACTTGTACTATCAGTAATTTATTTAAAATACTGTCAGTGAAAGCGGCACTTGTGTGACGTATTTCTTATTTTCATAAAATCACATAGATTCTGGGTATGCAAGATTTACTTAGTGGTCTTCATTACATCTTTAACTGCTGAGTAGTCTTCATAAAATTTTTATTTCTGGTATATCTATCCTTCGTATATCTATCATTTAATAGGGTTGAAGCCGATCTATTTAACTTACGTATACTGGAGATAGTTTGTGCTTTTTATTATTGCAAATTACTCAACTATTTTTTAGATAAATAGAGTAAGCAATATATTTTTATTCAGCCATTGGATACTTACCAAGATTTTTGAAGGGTGTCAATTTACCTTTTACCCAAACTATAAGAGGGATGAAGAATGTTTATCCGAGAAGTGTTGAAATAAAAAATATTTATCCAAGGCACAATACACTAAGTAGCGGTTTCTCCTGTCCATAGATGAAATGGGAGAAACCGCTCTCTTGGTGTAAGGTAGAAAATTTTAGTCAGCTAATTGAATGTCTGTAATAAATAGACTGACTACTAGCTATTACTGCTATAGCCGTTTTCAATCTGGTGAGGTACAAGTATGCAAATAGACTTAACCCCCTTCCCGTAGCGAAGCGGGAGAGAGGTCAAAATTGTAGCTCACGCTTGTCAATAACCGCTATATTCTCAAATGTTGAAATGCTAAGAACCAAATACCTGTGGCCAAGTTGTCACAACGAAAACTACAACTGCTGCGATCGCTAACAATCCTTGAATCAAATTTCCCACCAAAGAGCCGACTACAATTCCTATACCTGCTTTAACCGCCAACCCAAATTCACGTCGGTAAATATACTCACCAATAATTGCCCCTAAAAGTGGGCCTAATAAAATTCCTAACAGTGGACCCCCAAAAGGTAATGTTGGCAATAATCCCAAAAATCCCACCACCAAACCGACAATTGCGCCGATTTGCCCCCATTTGCTAGCTCCAGCTTGTCTTGCTCCCACATAGCTAGCTAAAAAATCAACTCCGACACTGAGCAGTAAAACTATAATTGTCACAATTAGAGGAATCTTAATAGCCGCGAAGGAACTACTAACGATACCCCAGACGATAATTGCAATTAAAATTAAGCTGCTACCGGGTATGGCTGGAACTACAGCACCGATGATACCCACAACCATTACGGCAATTAATAGCCAATAAATAATTTGCATAGATAAATTTCTAAATTTCCGAGCGGCCCTACTTTATATTGTATCTGGGCAAAATGCTGATAAATGCTGAGATTTCACCGACAGCAAATATGATTTTCTAGTTCAATCTGCTAAAATCTCTCTGCGATCGCTCTTGGCTTGTCTTAATAATTGTGGGTTGTAGGAACATACCCATGCCGTTCGTACTGACTCACTGAACTTTCCCAACACTCCAAAATAAAGCTCAAAACAAATGACGAGAAAAATATTAACTGGACTGAGTTCAGAAGCCTACGAACATCCTTTTGATCGCAAAGCCTTGGCTTCTTTGCAAAATATGCCTGGTGTTTCCTTGCTACTCAAGAAAGTTAACGAATACGGCATTGATCGCTTGCTCAGACTGCAAAGCCTTGGTAGTGAAATCAGAATTTCGCCCCGTAATTTTCCCCAATTACATCAAGCATTTGTAGAAACCTGTGAAATTCTTGATGTTGCTCCCCTTCCTGAACTGTATCTGTTTCAAGGCACAGGTCACATTGAAACCTACATTGTTGGCGTGGAAAAACCCCTTGTTGGTATCAATTTAGATGCAATGGAGTGGCTTGGCCCGGATGAGTTACTTTACGTTTTCGGACACGAAATTGCTCGCATCAAGAGTCAGCACATGGTTTATCACCAAATGGCAATTGTGATGCCAACTTTGAAAAATTTGTTAAGCAGTACAACGCTGGGTGTGGGTGGTTTAATAGCTGGTGGTATGGAATTGGGTTTATATAATTGGCGGATGATGGCTAGGTTCACTGCTGATCGGGCGGCTTTGCTTGCTTGTCAGGATATCGATGTAGCAACTACTACACTGATGAAACTCGCAGGTTTGCCAGATGAGTACTTAACTACTGCTGTAATGGAAGATTTTCTTGTCCAAGCCCGTGAGTTTGCATTCAATAACTTTGAGAGTGTGGATAAAGTCACTAAAATATTAAGCTATACAGAGTCTGGGCTTTCTTGGGTAGTTATGCGGGCTGGCGAATTATTAAGATGGGTTGATTCTGGAGCTTATGATAATTTAATTCAACAGACAAATTTAGATACACCACAAGAATCAGAAGCAAAAGAAGAAAAGACACCAGAAGAAAAGGAAGGGTGGAATTTTTTGACTTCTTGGTGAACGAATTTTAGATTTTAGATTGTCTGATAGCGTAGCCTTAGCCTATGTACCCCCAATACGGTTCGGATAAGCATTTTTCACTTTCCTTGTGGTCTGGGTAAAGGGTAAAGGGTAAGGGGTAAGGGGTAAAGGGTAAAAATTTATTCAAAACCTTTTCCCTTTCCCCTTTCCCCTTTCCCCTTTCCCCTTTCCCCTTTAACCGAACCGTATTGCATGTACCCCTACGGGGAAGTAAGCTACGCCCAGCCTCTCGTAGAGAGCCTCTTTTAAATGAAATTTTTCTATCGAAAATGTACTTGTGGCGCTCAATAGTGTGGGTTCATATCATACATACTTAAACCACTTATCATTTAGGCTAACGCGAGGACGTGGAGACGCGGGGAGATTTTAATGATACGTGATTAACAGATTTGATATGAATCTAAAATCCAAAATTAACTGACTTCTAAACTAGGGAATAATCTAAGTACTAAGAGTAACGGCTAATTTATCAGCAATTCCGGCAATCCAATTTTCATCTTGTTTGGTATAACTGCGAGGAGCATTCGCTCCCAAAATTAATGCACCTTGGTTGCCAATAGGTTGACAAATTACACCTTGAGTATTCTCTGGTAAATAATCAAATTCAAGCCTACCTGGATATATTTTTAGAGCAACTAGATAAATCGGCTTTTGTTTTTCGAGTACCTGTTTTAAGATTACTCCTGGTACAACTTCAGATTTAGTACCCAAAATCCCACGACGCAACAAAACCTTACCTTGGTAATAAACCACAAGCGATCGCGTTACCGTATTAGTCAACAATAAATGAGATGCCCAGGCTAGCTCTGTTTTCACGGCTTCGGGTAAATCTGCTGCCAGTACAAAACCTTCTTCTCCAATTAGTTCTACAATATCAGGCGATCGCGGCTGAACTTGCTGCCAAATTAAACCCGTCAAAATTAACACCGCACTCAAAATCACGCCCACCACATCACCACGCGATTGAGACTGGGTTAATTCCTCTGTCAACAAACGGTTAATCAGCAAAAGTACAGCGCCTAGCCCACCCACGACAATGGGTAGACGCCGCAAAACTCGATTAGGATCAGGTTTATTCATTGGAATTGAGAATTGGGAATTGGGCATTGGACAATAATTAATAGTTCTTCTTCCCCTGCTCCCCTTCCCCCTGCTCCCCTACCTCATCTCCTCACTCCTCCCCTGGTTCAATAATTCGCTGGAAAAGATAACCAGTACCTCTGGCTGTGAGTATCAATTCTGGGTTACTAGGATCATCTTCTAACTTTGCCCGCAAACGTGATATATGCACATCTACTACGCGGGTATCTACATGACGTTCTGGTGTATAACCCCATACTTCCTGCAAAATTTCCGAACGAGAAAAAGCTTCTCCAGAGCGACTGACTAACAACTCTAACAAGCTGAACTCCATACCCGTCAATCGAATGCGCTCATCGCCTTTGTAGACTTGTCGCTTATTCGTATCGATTTTAATATTAGCGACATGGATTACCCCAGAACTGGGAATTCCAGAAGCACCGTTTTTATCTACTCGCCGCAGCACCGAGCGAATCCGGGCTTCTAGCTCTTTGGGGGAAAATGGTTTAACTACATAGTCATCAGCACCTAATTCTAGCCCGGTGATGCGATCGGCTACATCACCCAAGGCTGTTAGCATAATAATGGGGACATCTGATTCTTTTCGTAATTCTTGACATACACCATAGCCGTCTAGCTTTGGCATCATTACATCTAAAACTACCAGATCGGGCTCAGTTTTGCGAAAAGTTTCCAAAGCTTCTTCCCCGTCACCAGCCGTCACTACATCGTAGCCAATCATGGAAAGGCGCGTTTCCAAAATCCGGCGAATGCTGGCTTCGTCGTCTACCACCAAGATTTTTTCTTTATGGCTTTCCAAGTTTCTCTAGGCTCCTTGACTAAAAATTTACATGATTAATTTTTAATACCATAATATTAAGATATCATTCCATGAATTGATTTGGAAAAAGCTCTAAATGCCACTATCATTAGTTTCTAGTTTTTTTCAAGAATTAAGTAAATATTAAGATTATTTAATAAGATTTAAGAATGGCAAAGCCAAAAACCTTTTTCACTTGTAACGAATGTGGAGCAGAATCGCCCCAGTGGTTTGGTAAGTGTCCAGCTTGCGGCACTTACAACTCTCTAGAAGAACAAATTTCGATTCAATCCTCAGTAGATGTACCCAGTCGGGGGGGGGTGAGTAGTTGGCAATCAGCTCAAGGCAATGGCAAATCTCACAATAAACCAGCTAAAGCACGGGCTTCTTTAACATTCGATCAAATTACCGATCGCCAAATCGCTCGCTGGGAGTCTGGTTATGGAGAATTAGATCGAGTGCTTGGAGGTGGGGTTGTCCCTGGCTCTATGGTGCTGATTGGTGGCGATCCGGGTATTGGTAAATCGACTTTATTGTTGCAAGTATCAAATCAACTAGCACAGAAATATCGCATCCTTTACGTAACTGGTGAAGAATCAGGGCAGCAGGTAAAATTACGAGCTTCTCGTTTAGGAGTATCAAAACCCCTAAGTGTGGTTAATGAGGAGAAGGTAACAGTAGTAGTAGATCCTACATTACCCATAGACCCTGACAGTATCGGTGCAGATTTATATGTACTGCCAGAAACAGATTTAGAAGAAATTTTACGGGAAATAGATTCTCTCAAACCAAACGTGGCGGTGATTGATAGTATCCAAACAGTGTTTTTTCCAGCGCTGACTTCTGCACCCGGTTCAGTAGCTCAGGTACGGGAGTGTACAGCAGCACTGATGAAGGTGGCGAAACACGAAGATGTCACCATGCTGATTGTGGGACATGTCACCAAAGAAGGAGCGATCGCGGGGCCAAAAGTTTTAGAACATTTAGTTGATACAGTGTTGTACTTTGAAGGCGATCGCTTTGCCTCCCATCGATTATTACGCACAGTTAAAAACCGCTTTGGTGCAACTCACGAAATCGGCATCTTTGAAATGGTGACAGATGGATTGCGAGAAGTCTCCAATCCTTCAGAGCTATTTTTAGGCAACCGTGACGATCCAGCGCCAGGTACTGCCATTGTGGTTGCTTGCGAAGGCACTCGCCCGATTGTTGTAGAATTGCAAGCTTTAGTGAGTCCCACCAGCTACCCCTCCCCTCGGCGGGCGGGAACTGGCGTAGACTACAACCGCCTAGTGCAAATTCTCGCCGTCTTAGAAAAACGGGTGGGAATTCCCATGTCCAAGTTAGATTCCTACGTTGCTTCTGCGGGTGGGTTGAATGTGGAAGAACCAGCAGTAGATTTAGGAATTGCGATCGCGATCGTTGCCAGTTTCCGCGATCGCATCGTCGATCCAGGTACAGTATTAATCGGTGAAGTTGGCCTAGGTGGACAAGTGCGATCGGTTTCCCAAATGGAACTGCGGTTAAAAGAAGCTGCTAAGTTGGGATTTAAAAGAGCGATCGTGCCAAAAGGAACAAAATTCCCCGACTTAAATATTGAAATATTACCCGTCTCTAAAGTCATAGATGCGATTATCGCTGCCATCCCGCATCAAGAATTGACAGCCGACGATTTAGAACCCGATGAAGATGAGTAGCTACTGCGTACTGGGAAATTGTTCCAAAATTTGGGAAGGGTCAAAGTAAATTCCACATTTTTACAAGTGAAAATCCAGTACCCAATCCCTTTTACAGACTAAAGGAAAACCCATCATGACAACCCTCACCCAAGACTACCAAATCACTTGGGAAAAACTACCCGATGATTACAAACTCCCAGATGATCCAGTGGACAACATCAACCAACCAGCCTTAGCTGCTGCACTCACGGAAAGCCTACAATTAGCCGGAAAAATTTCAGTTAACACCCTAACAACAACTAATTACGGCATTTGTGCCACTCTAAACAACAAAATAGTCATTAAAGCGCCTGATTGGGCTTTCATTGCCAAAATTAATGTTAGTAGAGAAGAAGTAACACGCAGTTACACACCTGAATTACAGGGAGACATTCCCGTAATTGTAATGGAATTTATTTCCGATATACAGGAAACAGAATATTCTATCAAAGCGACATATCCCCCAGGAAAATGGTTTTTCTACGAGCGCATCTTAAAAGTGCCAAACTACATCATCTTTGAGCCAGATAGCGGCAGTATCGAAATGTATCGCTTACACAACACAGAACAGTACATTTTGCAAGAGCCTGATGAAAATCAACGCTACTGGATAGCAGAAATGAATCTTTACCTTGGGGTGTGGCAAGGTACTCGTGAAAACCGCACAGGAAAGTGGTTACGCTGGTGGGATGAACAAGGAAACCTTTTGCCTTGGGGAACAGAATTAGCCCAACAGGAACGCCAACGTGCTGAACGACTAGCAGCACAATTGCGGGCGGCGGGAATTGAGCCAGAAGATTAGACTTCCTGTAAATCATTTAGGTTTGCTAGATTAGCGAAAAATTTGCTAAATCTAGCATTTTTTTATAAAGATGAAATTTTGAATAATACCAATTAAAGCCAAAAGTTGAGAGTATTTTTGTTAATTATTATTGCTAATAATACCAAAGCTAAAGCTAATTTATTCCCGTTAAAACTTGAAAATTATGCCACTAGCAAACGACCTATGATTGCTGAACAAGAAGCTGCTCGAACCAAACAAAAAGCAGAACAATTAGTAGAACGTTTACGTCAGTCAAGTGTAAACACTGATGAAGCAGATAAATTATTGTAGCCTTCAAGAGTATTATTTATTACACGCAGTATAATTTTCGGCTTTGAAGAATCACCTAATACAGAAAGCTTTGGTAGCCAGTGCCGAAGTAGCTATCAAATAACAAGACTGGCTCCCCTAAAGATTAATTTTTGAGAGCGATCGCATATTCAGCACTTGAAATACATATAATATTTTATTTGGAGAAGTCTATAGAAACTTTAGTTTTTTCTCAAAAACCATGATGTCACGCTATATCCTTACTGTTCCAAAACTCAATCCTAATTGAGTTGCTAGGAATGAGATGTGGTTCAGCTACAACTTCAAAAGGTGATAACCTGAATATTCGCAGATATTACCGCAGACACTGATTATATCCCATCTGCCAAAATACGTAAGTACAAGTAGTATCATATAGCTACCCCTGTAAAAATTGTCTATTTGGTTACACAAGACCGTTCAAAGATTGTAGAAAAGTGTATTTCCTTGTGTTGATAGTGGTGCTAACCTCAATTTTAAGGATGTTATCAGCCCTTATCTGCTAGAGTTTCTGACTTTCAGCAAACTAGATAATTTATCAACAATAAAATCGCGAGGAGTGCGATGAGATGTCACAGTCGCCTATGACAAGACCAGAAATAGCTGCTGGAACTCTAATTGATAACCGCTATATTATCCAAAAACTTCTGGGACAGGGAGGATTGGGGCGAACTTACTTGGCATTTGACACTCGGCGGTTTAATGAAGCTTGTGTCCTCAAGGAGTTTGCACCCATTGGCACAGGGGAAAGTGGGCTGGAACAATATCGCAACCTATTTAAAAGAGAAGCAAAAATCCTTCATCAATTGCAACATCCTCAAATCCCCAAGTTTTTAGCTTGCTTTGAAGGAGATGGTCGGTTATTCCTAGTACAAGAGTATGTTGACGGCAAAACATATTCTAGGCTGCTGGGAGAACTTCAACGTCAAGGAAGAAACTTTTCTGAAGACGAAGTTATCCAGTGGCTAAAAAATCTATTGCCTGTTTTGGAATATGTCCATCAGCACAACATCATCCATCGAGATATTTCTCCTGATAATATCATGTTACCTGATGGCAAGGATCTGCCAGTGCTGATTGATTTCGGTGTTGGGAAGCAAATTGCTGACATGAACGAGGGGAAAAGTTCTAACCACCAAGTAACATTTGTTGGCAAAATGTCTCTTGTAGGCAAAGTGGGGTATGCACCTCGCGAACAGATTAGCTTAGGTTTATGCTCGGCTTCTAGTGACCTTTACGCCTTGGGAGTAACAGCTATTGTACTACTCACAGGTAGAGATCCATCTTTACTAATGGATCAATACTCACTTGAATGGAACTGGCGTTATTATACTTACGTTAGTGATGAGTTCGCTCAAGTACTTGATTGTATGTTGGCAGATAGACCCAACAAGCGATACCAAACAGCCAGGGAAGTTATCAAAGATTTAGAGCGGATTGGAGAACCAGAAGTAGCGATATCTCCTCCAGTCATACTTGATGATTTGCCTGCTACAGTATTTAATCCTGAATTTCAGGCTATGTCGGCAATATCGCAATCATACAACCAACCTGGAGAAACAATTTTTAGTCCACCTAGTTTACCTGCTAATGTACAAAGTGGGCAAATTGAACAACAACAACCTTCACTCCAACCAGGATTTATTAAACATTGTCAACAAGAATTAGCCTACCACATCGGGCCAATGGCAAATCTGATTATAGAAGAAATATTAGATGAGAATCCTTACATTTCACCTGATCAATTTGTTGAACTTATAGCCAACCAAATTCCTAACTTTCAAGCAGCTTTTGAATTCAAAAAAAGCTTATTTTCATAGATATCTAGACTACTCTGGCAATCCGATTTGATTTCTGTTCGCGCAGCATGGCATAGCCATGATTATTTGCGTAGCAAGGCAATAGTCAAAAAGCCTATTTGAGCTATACTAGATTTTTTCAAAATCAAATATGAGTCCTAGATCAATTTAGAAATAAGTTACAATCATTCAACTATTTCTAATAAGTTTACCTTTGTGAAGGGATGTAAATCTTGGTTATAAAACAATACGGTTCAGTTAGCCATAAAAACCTTAACCTACGATTTCCTTAACTGAACCGTATTGGGCTATAAAACTTAATTACGTTAGTGTAGAGCTTACTCTCACAGAGAAGCCAAGGTACGCGCAGCATCTTGACGAAGAGAGAACGTCATTACTAATTATTTTAATCCCCTGTGCCCCCCTGAGTGCGTTTGATTCTTTTCATTGCCATTTCTAAACTTAACTGCATCCGTTTAAAGGCTCTAGCTAAATTACCGATTTCATCATTAGACATCTGCTCGAATTCAACTTCCATGTGTCCTGTACTAACTTCTTCCGCTATGCGAGTCATGCGTTTGAGAGGAACAACAACCTGTCGATTCAAGAACAAGTTAACTAACAGGATAGTCGCTATAAATATAGTTGATACAATTAAGATAATTAGTAAAGAAGACTGATTTGCTTTGCTGATTACATTCTTTGCCGGTACTGATATAATTTGAGCGCCGACAATCTCATTCAGCTTCCACCCAAATCCATTAGCTGTGCCATAAAGAGTAATCATACTTTGAGGAGCAGCCTCTGGTACGCTATGACACTTCAGACAGCTTTCTTCAGAAACTTTTAAAGGACGAGCAATATAAAAAATATCCCCACTAGGAATTGAGCGAAATCCACTCACTTCTTTAAGGTCTGATTTATTTCTGAACCTTTCTACAATTTCCGTCTCAAAACCGTCAGCCTTATCCCGCAGATTTGTGGGATTGAGTGTTGCTTCTTTATAAAAGAAATCACGATATTCTGTTGTTTTCCGTAAAATCTCAAATACCTCCCGTGCTGAGTATCCAGGTACGGTTTGTGGCAAAAACTCAGTAGCCAATTTATCAACTAGCTCTGGATTCACTTGGGTACTGGTGTATTTACGAACAGAACTCATTGTTTGAATGAGGATGAGACCGGTAGAGCTAATATCTTGTTTAGCATTCTCTCTAAGCAAAGAAGAAAGAGCAAATCCACTCAAGCTCAAACCGAATGTCAGAATTACCAGTAGCAGAATTGTAAACTTTTGTTTCAGATTCAGATTCTTTAGCATAATTACAGATTACCTACAAGTCAAATTATTATGAACAAATATAGCGAAAGTCATCGTTTACTCTAACATGAGCAATCAACTCTCATACTTTGATCTAAAGGCAAAGTTTCGCTAAAGCTATTAGGGTATACACAACTTTATACTATTAGTAATTATCGAGGTTAATGAAAATGTTCTCTAAGTAACTAACTTCCAAAAATCTACAACAGCAATTCAAATGGAATTCCCAAAAATTCGGGTTGGCTGTTTTGATACTGTGCCAAAATAAATACCAGCAATTGTCAAATATTACTAATGGTGTGGAATGCAGGAAAGTCTTTATTCGGGGGACGCTACATTATCGAAAGCCAACTAGGTGAAGGCGGAATTGGCATTACTTATCTTGCCAGAAATCAACGGAATCAACTGCGAGTGATTAAAACCCTTAAAGAAGAAATCCTGAACCACCCCGCCTGGATACTCCACCGAAACAAGTTACGGCAAGACTTCCGTGATGAAGCAGTTAGGCTGGCTGTGTGTCACCATCCCCATATAGTAGAAATAGAAACCATCTTCGATGATGGGAATTTGCCCTGCATGGTGATGGAATACATCGAAGGCGAAGACTTAGGACAGTACTTAAGACGGGTTGGAGTGCTATCAGAAGCTGAAGCGCTGCTCTACATCAGACAAATTGGCGACGCTTTGACACTAATCCATTCTAAAGGATTGCTGCATCGGGATCTCAAACCACGCAACATTATGATCCGCATTGATAAATCTGAAGCAGTGCTGATAGACTTTGGCATCGCTAGAGAATTTATTCCTAATGTAATTCAAAGACATACAGTGTATCGCACTCCTGGTTTTGCCCCACCTGAGCAGTATGAATCAGAAGCGCCACGAGGAGAATACATTGATATCTATGCTTTAGCTGCTACTCTGTATAATTTGCTTACCGGAGTGATACCGACAAGTGCAGATGATAGACGGCACAATATTAATTTAGAACCACCACAATATTTTAATCCCAACATTAGCAATAGGGTAAATCAAGCTATTATGTGCGGCATGGATTTGGAGTCAACCTATCGTCCCCAATCTGTGCAGGAGTGGTTGGATTTATTGGGCCCTGAAAACGAGAAAAAGATAGCACAAGCAACATCCACCTTAGTGATAACGCCCAAAGTAAAATTACCTCCACCTGTTGTATTAGACCAGCAAAACTGGCAATGCGTACAGACCCTCAGAGGTCATTCTAGTATGGTTCATGCGATCGCTATTAGTCCAGATGGACAATTGATTGCTAGTGGCAGTAATGACCATACTATTAAACTTTGGCAACTGGGTACTGGCAAGCTAGTGCGTCAAATGGGTCGTTGGTCTTCTGGTCATTCTAGTATGGTTAATTCCGTCGCCTTTAGCCCAATCTCTTCAAACTTTTCTTATCAAGGAGATTCTGGCAAATCTGGGGGAGTTACAGACCTGAACCGGGGAATCTTAGCTAGCGGTAGTTGGGATAACACCATCAAATTGTGGGATGTAAACACCGGAAAAGAAATTCGCACTCTCACTGGTCATACTAACTGGGTGAATTCTGTTGCCTTTAGTCCAGATGGCAAGTTTCTTGTTAGTGGTAGTGCTGACTGCACAATTAAACTATGGCAAGTAAACACTGGTATAGAAATTCAAACTCTCACAGGTCATTCCGACTCAGTTTCGTCAATCGCTTATTCTCCGAGAACGGCTACAACGACGAACAGCCAGGATAGACAGCTTGTGGCTAGTGGCAGCAATGACTACACCGTCAAACTGTGGCAAGTATACACAGGCAGAAACATCTACACACTTACAGGTCATTCCTTCTTCATCAACTGTATCGCCTTCAGCCACGATGCAGAAATGATTGCTAGTGGCAGTGGTGACAACACAATTAAATTGTGGCATGTAAATACAGGCAGAGAAATTCGCACTCTCAGTGGTCATTCTGATTCAGTTTGGTCAGTTGCCTTTAGCCAGGATAGGCAATTTCTCGCTAGTGGCAGTTGGGACAACACTATCAAACTGTGGCATTTACACAGTGGTAGAGAAATCAGCACACTTACAGGGCATTCTAGCTATGTTCGATGTGTCGCCTTCAGTCCTGATGGACAAACCCTAGTGAGCGGTAGTGATGACGATACTATCAAGATTTGGCGACGGGGGAAATGAAGAAGTAGGGGAACGAGAGAGCAAAATCTACCTTATCCCCCTCTACATCTTCTAGCCCTACGATAGAACTGCGATCGCCCCAAATTTGTGACAATAATCACGGCAACCGTGATTATTGAACAATAAATAATTTTATGGGCTTTGGTATTGGTGATTTATTTTGGATTTTCCTGCTTCTAACTTCTTTGCAACCCCTTTGGCAAAAACGTCAAATAGAATATCGCCGCTTGCGTGCTTTACAAGAATTCCAACAAGAACGCAAAAGTCGGGTGATTTTGTTGATTCACCGCCAAGAGTCTATTAGCTTTCTGGGAATTCCCATATCTCGCTACATTACTATCGAAGACTCAGAACAAATATTACGAGCTATTCGCCTCACACCCCCAGATGTGCCAATTGACTTAATTTTGCACACTCCTGGTGGTTTAGTTTTGGCAACAGAACAAATTGCTAGAGCATTAATTCGCCATCAGGCAAAAGTCACAGTCTTTGTCCCGCACTACGCGATGAGTGGCGGTACAATGCTTGCCCTGGCCTCTGATGAAATTATTATGGATGCTAACGCTGTTTTGGGGCCAGTTGATCCCCAATTGGGTAATTACCCCGCAGCAAGTATCCTAAAAGTAATTGAAGATAAACCCATCAGTGAGATTGACGATCAAACTTTAATTATGGCCGACCTCTCACGCAAAGCAATTCAACAGGTACAGAGGTTTGTACGAACTTTGCTTAAAGACAGTATACCCAAACAAAAAGTTCTACCAGAAAATATCGAATCGATTATTGAAGCCTTGACAACCGGGCGCGTCACCCACGATTATCCCATAACTATTGAAGAAGCAACAGAAATGGGGCTGCCCGTAACTGTCGGACTGCCCCATTCTATTTATGATCTCATGGACTTGTACCCACAGGCGCAAGGAGGGCGACCAAGTGTGCAGTACATTCCGATGCCTTACAATGACCCCCGTCCAATTCTACCTATACCCAAGGGTAGACCCTTAGAAGAACCAAATCAGATGACTTGAGGGTCTTTGGGTAGGGGTTTTTGTGGAGACTAGGGTGTAGCCGTTGGTGTAGCCGTTGGTGTAGCTGTCGGTGTAGCCGTTGGTGTAGCCGTTGGTGTAGCTGTTGGCGTAGCTGTCGGTGTAGCTGTTGGCGTAGCTGTTGGTGTAGCTGTTGGTTTAGCCGTTGGTTTAGCTGTTGGTTTAGCCGTTGGTTTAGCCGTTGGTTTAGCCGTTGGTTTAGCCGTTGGTTGACTCAAGACTGTCTTTGCTTCTTCATTCAGCTTTTGGCGGAGTGCTAAATTAGCAATTCCAGTTTCTTGCAACTGATATTTCTTTTGATACTCCTTCACCACTTCTTCCGTGCGGGAACCGTAAAAATGATCGCGCGGTAGGGGAGGATTAGGCTTAACTACTGCATTCAAATTTGTGTGCAGAATTTGAACAATGCTAGCAGCAAAATCTTGGGTTTTTGGCCCTGCTATCCCATCAACTGGTTTTAGCTTATAACCTGTCTGAAATTCACGAATTGCCTTTTTGGTTTCCTCATCTGTCAAAGGACCATTTGTTACCTTGACGTTATAGCCTAGACCTCGCAACACAGAACGGAATTGCTGGGGCGTATAGCTACGTTGAGATGCTGCGAAACCTGTGTCGGCAATTACCACACTAGCGCTTATCAGGCAAGTAACAGCAAAAGTTGCGCTTGATTTTCCAAAACCACACCACATATTTAAAACTCCTTTGGATTAAATCAGCAGGATTATAAATGTTAACAGCTGCATTTTAAGTTTGTTTAATAACTTTTTTCGCGATTTTTTAATGATTTTTGAATAATTTATGAATAATTTTTGCCAAAGTTAACGAGATGTATATAAGCTAATTCATGTCATCCATCAAAAGACGTATCTTATATTAGCAGAGATGCAGAGGTTATCATTTGAAGCGAATACACGCTTTGAACACTCAATTTCGATATAGATGCATTTATGTGGATCGGTGTCAACTTAAGCCTTTTGTCTCTAAGTATTTTTTAACCTTAAGTTGACATAAATACATATATATACATATATACTGAGGTCTACTCAACTGCAAATTGCTGTACTTGGTTGGAAAGAAACGAAAATTAATAGATGGAAGAGCTAATATTCAAAATATCCAAAAAATGTATAATATGCAACAAAAAAAGAAAGATATAAAATCTTCTAAGCAGAGGAATCTTTGGTTTGAAAGATTTATGGCAATTACTGCCACTGTAAATTTAGGTTTAGTTTTGTTTAATTTAAGTTACGTACCTTGGCGAGATTTTTACTTACGGAAACTTCCCCAAGTTATTCAGATTTATGACCCAATAAAAGGTATTGAACCCCACCGAGACACAAAAATTTATCTAGAAACAGTAGACGCATTAGAAGAACAAGTCAGCCAAACAGGATTAGAGTCTTCTGAGGTAAAAAGCAGATTAGAGCAAATAAAGCGTCTTAGCAACGAGATGATTGACAGTAACCCCTTTGCTGGAGTTAATAAAAGTGGGACTTTGGAAAAAATCAAAAAGCGGATGCGATCGCATATCGGTAACGAATCTGCAAAACAGTCCTTTGCCACTTTTTGGAGTCAGCCTTACCTCTCGCAAAATGGCTGGATTAAAGAAATTAATTTTTTTAACGAGAGCATCCGCCCTTTGATTGCCACTAACTACTACCGCCAAATCGGTGAAAGTGGTGAATTTGTAGATAATTTTTGGATTATTGACTTACCCTTCGTGATTTTATTTGGCGTAGAATTGCTGGGGCGTACCTTATTAATCAAACGCCGACATCTTGGTTTAAGCTGGTTTGAAGCACTATTGTGGCGTTGGTATGACATATTTTTGCTCCTACCATTTTGGCGTTGGCTGCGAATCTTACCTGTATTAGTCCGCCTCGATCAAGCGCATTTATTGGATCTCCAGCCAGTACGAAAGCAAATTCATCAGGGGGTTGTCGCCAATTTTGCTGAAGAACTCACAGAAGTAGTAGTAGTAAGGGTAATTAACCAGGTTCAGGGTTCAATTCAACGGGGTGAGTTAACGCATTGGCTCTCACAACAAGAAAATTTACGTCCCTACATAGATATTAATAATGTGAATGAAGTGGAAGCGATCGCAGGTCTTTTGGTAAAAACAATTGTTTACCAAGTGTTACCTGATATTCAACCTGCGATCGTTGCCATTTTGTGTCACAACATCGAAACCGTCTTCCATCAAGTCCCCGTCTACCGCAACCTCCAGAATCTCCCTGGCGTGGGAAAAGCTCAAACCCAGTTAAGCGAACAACTGGCGACGCAAATCACAACTAATCTTTACAAAACTTTGGTTAGCGCTGTTGAAGACCCTGTTGGCGCAAAACTCACCAGTCAACTCGTAGAAAAGTTTAGCGAAGCTTTGGGATCTGAAATGAAGGAAAAACACGTACTTTCCGAAATTCAGAGTTTACTTTTTGACTTCTTAGAGGAAATCAAAATCAACTACGTCCAGCGTTTATCCCAAGAAGACATAGACCAAATTATCGAGCAAACCAGGCAGCTACGCACACAAGCATCAGTTCCAACAGTCGTTGAAAAAAGCACTACTCTCCCAAAAATACGCGAAGGGTAGAGAGAGTGGGGAATGGGGGAGATGAGAAAGATGGGGAGCAGGGAACAAGGGAGAAGAGTTTTCCCCCTGCCCCCTGCCTCTTGTACCCTATACCCAATGCCTATACTCGACTATCCATTAAATGCGCTAAACTCGAATGAGGGCGAACCATCATTGATTCGTCACAAGACTTCTTGGAAGATATACCTATCGCAGGAAGTGGGTCAGTGCCCACTTTTTTTATTGAATTCTCTCATGGCTCATCCTTTAGTTCCACAAATTATTGATTTGGCGACACCAGTAGCAGAAGAACTGGGATTGGAAGTGGTTGGCGTGGTCTTTCACACTCACCAAAGTCCACCAGTGTTGCGGGTAGACATTCGCAATCCTCAGCAAGACACCGGATTGAATGATTGTGAGAGGATGAGCCGTGCTTTAGAAGCCTCCTTAGATGCTGCGGAAATCGTTCCAGATACATACGTCTTGGAAGTGTCTAGTCCTGGTATTTCGCGGCAACTGGTAACAGACAGGGAGTTTATTTCCTTTAAAGGATTTCCTGTCATTATTTCCACAACGCTTCCCTACGACGGACAACAAGAGTGGATTGGTCAGTTGATTCGCCGGGATGAGACAACACTTTACTTAAACCAAAAAGGTCGTGTAGTCGAAATTCCCCGCTCCCTAATTACTAAGGTGCAGCTAGACGAGCGCCGATAAACAAAGGGCTAGGGCTTAGGAATTACAGACTAGAGTGCCATTCGCTCAAGGCTAGAGTTTCGGGCCTAGAGTTTCGGGACTAAGGGCTAGAGATTAGGGGCTAGTGTAAAGCTATTCTCTAATCCCTGGTTCTATTTAATGCGTAGTTTTCAGCCCCTACTCCCTGCTTTTTAAAGGAGATTGCTTATGTCAATGGTTACTTTACCTGGATTAAAAGAATTAATTGAAAGTATAAGTCGTGAGCGGAATTTACCCCGTCTTGCAGTCCAATCAGCTATTAGAGAAGCACTACTCAAAGGCTACGAACGTTATCGTCGCGCCCAAAATTTAGAGCGAAAACAGTTTGACGAAGATTATTTTGAAAATTTTGAAGTAGAACTTGATATTGACGGGGAGGGATTTCGCGTTCTTTCCACCAAAACCATCGTTGAAGAAGTAAATAACACAGACCATCAGATTTCTCTAGACGAAGTTCAACAAGTAGCTCCCGAAGCACAGTTAGGGGACTCTGTCGTACTAGATGTGACACCCGACCAAGGAGAATTTGGTCGGATGGCGGCAATGCAAACCAAGCAAGTATTGGCGCAAAAATTACGGGATCAACAGCGCCAGATGGTGCAAGAAGAGTTCCAAGATTTAGAAGGAACTGTTTTGCAAGCAAGAGTCTTACGGTTTGAGCGGCAATCTGTGGTTTTGGCAGTTAGCAGTGGCTTTGGTCAGCCAGAAGTAGAAGCCGAATTACCGAAGCGGGAACAGTTGCCTAACGATAATTATCGGGCAAATGCCACCTTCAAGGTATATCTGAAAAAAGTCTCTCAAGGTCAGCAACGAGGGCCACAGTTGCTGGTGTCTCGTGCTGATGCAGGTTTAGTAGTTTACCTGTTTGCAAACGAAGTCCCAGAAATCGAAGATGAAGTGGTACGGATTGTTGCCGTAGCAAGGGAGGCAAACCCCCCCTCCCGTTATGTCGGTCCCCGGACTAAAATAGCAGTAGATACCCTAGATCGCGATGTAGACCCAGTTGGTGCTTGTATCGGAGCCAGGGGATCGCGAATTCAAGTGGTAGTCAACGAATTACGCGGTGAAAAAATAGATGTAATTCGCTGGTCGCCAGACCCAGCAACGTACATTGCTAATGCTTTAAGTCCAGCACGGGTGGATGAAGTACGCCTTATGGACCCAGAATCCCGGCAAACTCACGTACTTGTGGCTGAAGATCAACTAAGTTTAGCTATTGGGAAAGAAGGACAAAACGTCCGTTTGGCAGCCCGCCTGACTGGTTGGAAAATAGACATCAAAGACAAAGCTAAATACGACTATGCCGGAGAGGATGAGAAATTTACCGCCGTCAGAGCAAAATATCAGACAGAGGAAGATGAGCTTGAATTCGACGAAGAATTAGAAGATGAAAATCAAGACGAATTAGAAGAGGAGGATAGTTTTGACAATAACGATGACGAATAATTGATTAACCTTGTAAAGTTTTGATAATGTTGATTGTAGTCCGAGTCTTAAGGATTATTTCCTGAAAGACACCTTGGTATAAGTAAAAAATAGTAATAAAAAACTTATTTTTACACCCAGAATGCTGGACTGAGATCGCAGAAAACTGATGAAACCAAATTATCGGCGCTGTATTAGTTGCCGGAAAGTAGGCTCAAAAGATGAGTTTTGGCGGATTGTCCGCGTCTTTCCATCGGGAAAGGTACAATTAGATCAGGGCATGGGGCGTTCTGCCTACATTTGCCCGCAAACGAGTTGCTTACAAGCGGCTCAAAAAAAAAATCGACTAGGGCGATCGCTACATGCATCAGTGCCAGAAACACTGTACCAAAGCTTGTCGCAACGTCTAGCCAGCAGCAATACCCAAAACCAAATTTAATTGGAACAACTTTGTGACATCATCACCAGAGGAATTGTGCGAAAGCCGAAGTCGTGCTTTCATCACACCCGCTGTTGATCGTTAAGGTTAGTGCCAAAATAGTAAATGGGTGTAAAAAGCATTCGACTCTCCAATAATTTAAGAGAGGCGAGGCAAGATTCCCAGAACAAGATGTAATCGATTGTGTTGTGGAAGATTCAGAATCAACAAAACAAGAAACTACAAAATGGCAACCTGGTAGCGCTCAGGCGCAGTTCGGCGTCAAGGATTCCTATAAAAATCTTTTATTTAAAAAATTTTTATGGGTGTCCCTCAACCATCATTCCTGGTGGGGATGCCATTATTAAACCGAAACATCTCTCTTTCCTGATTGGAGGCACCGGCAAAAACTAAACGGCGGTCTAAAAACAGTAATCCAAGGATGGAGATGTCGCAAACCAGGCAACCATCCGCTAAAACTGTAAATTAAAGGGGAAGAGTGGATGACCAACGGCAAAGTTAGAATCTATGAATTATCAAAGGAATTGAATTTGGATAACAAAGAGCTACTAGCAATTTGCGACCAGCTCAGTATCGCGGTCAAAAGTCATAGCAGCACGATTTCAGAATCCGAGGCAGAAAACATCCGCACGGCTGCGGAAAAGCTCGCAGCTACCAATGTTTCAGCCAAAAAGGAACTAGGTACAACCAGCCATAAGCCAAATTCACCACCAAACGGCGGACGTAACCGACCTGCTGCACCCCACAAACAGCAAATTTTGGAAATACGCAAACCCAAAATATTGAGAAATACTACCTCCAACGCCCCAGAGGCGTCAGTTGCCAACAATACCCAAGCTGCCTTGTCTGAAGCTAATCCTCCCTCACCTCCACGGCCTTTTGCTACACCAGCCTCACCCATGAAGCCGGCGGCACCAACTCGACCTGTGCCCCGGACTCAATCTGAGACTCAAGAGCAACCTCCTGTCACCGACTTGGAACAAACACCTAATCCAAGTCAGGCACCGGAAAAAGTAGCATCCCAAAAACCGGAAAAAGTAGTTCCACCAAGACCGAAATCGGAAAAACCGATCAAACCACAACTAGTTGCTCCTCCAGCCAGACCTGCGGCGGAAGAAGCGCAGGTGGTGGTAGATGAGCCGCCAGTATCTCAAGCAGATAAACCGATTCTCAAACGCGACCAACGGCTACGTCCCGTTGAAGGCGATCGCGAGCAAATTAAACCCAGAGTTGCTAAACTGCCAACTGACCAGTCTCCACAATCTGCGCCACAAAGACAGGCTCGACCTACCCCTGCACCCACCAGACCAGAGCAGAGAGGCAATCGACCATCTGCACCATCACAACTAGGAGAGGGGCAAAGACCCAGACCAGCGCGTCCTGGTGAATCAGTAGCAGCCGCAATGCCGATCGCTACTCCACCCAGACAAATGTCAGGAATAGCGGGCAAATCTCAAGGACTGGGTGATGAGCCAGTTACACCCGATCTCCTCGATTTGAAACGCCCAAGTCCGCCTCGCCCGACCAAAGGCGGCAAAAAGTGGGTAGAAGAGGAAATAATCGACGAAGTTAAAGAGAAGGCTAAAGCTGGCGTAAAAGGCAAGCGGATCAAGCCGATATTGGATGATGAATTTGAAGAAGATTTGTTGGATGATGACGATATCGACTCACCAGCAACCGTCCAAGTCAGCCTTTCCATCGCTCGTCCTCCCAAGCCAAAAGCGACTCGACCTGTACAGATGCCGGGTGCAAGCCTTGCTAGCGCCCCAACTGCCAGAGGAAGTAGAAAACCTGGCTCTAAATCTGGTTCCAACCGCGACCATCACAATAACCGTCGCCAACAAGAAGCCGATACAAAACGCGATCGTCCCGAAAAAGTGACGATCACAGGGCCGTTAACTGTACAAGAACTGTCCGACGTTTTAGCCGTTGCCGATACAGAGATTGTCAAAATCCTGTTCCTTAAAGGCATGGCGGTGAGTATCACCCAAAATCTGGATATTCCCACAATTACCCTGGTAGGAAAAGAACTAGAAATAGAAGTCGAAACCGTCGAGCGAGAAGCAGAAGCTCGGAAAATTACGGAAATGGTCGGCGCAGAAGACCAAGAATATCTTCATCGCCGTCCGCCTGTCGTGACAATTATGGGTCACGTAGACCACGGTAAAACAACCCTGCTCGACTCAATCCGCAAAACCAAAGTGGCTGCTGGCGAAGCTGGCGGTATCACTCAGCACATTGGTGCGTACCATGTGGATGTGGTACATGAGGGCAAACCACAGCAGATAGTCTTCCTGGATACCCCTGGTCACGAAGCCTTTACAGCGATGCGGGCCAGAGGAGCGCGGGTAACAGACATTGCCGTGTTAGTAGTGGCTGCTGATGATGGTGTCCGTCCCCAAACCATTGAAGCTATTAGCCACGCTCAAGCTGCGGGAGTGCCAATTGTTGTTGCAATCAACAAAATTGATAAAGAAGGGGCACAGCCAGAGCGGGTGAAACAAGAACTAACCCAGTATGGTCTGACCGCAGAAGATTGGGGTGGTGAGACAATCATGGTTCCCGTGAGCGCCATCAGAGGTGAAAATCTGGATACGCTCTTAGAAATGATTCTCTTGGTAGCAGAAGTTGGAGAACTATCTGCCAACCCAGATCGTACCGCCAAAGGAACTGTCATTGAAGCACATCTGGATAAAGCCAAGGGAGCAGTTGCTACCCTGCTAATTCAGAATGGCACCCTGCATGTGGGAGATATCTTAGTAGCTGGCTCGGCCTTCGGTAAAGTCCGAGCGATGGTGGATGACAGAGGCAAGAGAGTGGATATCGCTTCTCCTTCCTTTGCTGTCGAGGTATTGGGGTTAAGTGATGTGCCAGCAGCAGGCGACGAGTTCGAGGTCTTCCAGAACGAGAAAGAAGCCAGAGCCCTCGCTAGCGATCGCGCCGACAGACAACGCCTATCCCGCCTGTTACAGGGACGTGTTACCCTCACAACCTTATCGGCTCAAGCACAAGAAGGTGAGTTGAAAGAACTCAACTTGATCTTGAAAGGAGACGTACAAGGTTCCGTAGAAGCCATTGTGGGAGCGCTCAAGCAAATCCCACAAAACGAAGTCCAAATTCGGATGCTCTTGGCTACTGCTGGGGAAATCACCGAGACAGACATCGACTTAGCAGCTGCCAGTAATGCTGTAATCATTGGCTTCAACACCACCTTTGCCAGTGGCGCTAGACAAGCCGCCGATGAAGCGGGTGTAGATGTCCGGGAATACAACGTCATCTACAAACTCCTAGAAGATATCCAAGATGCCTTGGAAGGTCTTTTGGAACCAGAGTTGGTGGAAGAACCCTTGGGTCAAACCGAAGTTCGTGCCGTCTTCCCAGTCGGTCGCGGTGCTGTTGCCGGTTGCTACGTTCAATCTGGCAAGCTAGTTCGTAACTGCAAAGTCAGGGTACGACGCGGCGGTAAGGTGATTTATGAAGGTGTCCTAGATTCCCTAAAACGGATGAAAGAAGATGCCCGTGAAGTCAACGCCGGTTATGAATGCGGTGTCGGTATGGATAAATTCAATGATTGGGTTGAAGGTGACATCATCGAATCCTATCAGATGGTTACGAAGCGCCGCACTCTCACCTTAACGAGATAGTGTTAAGGGTAAAATGGTTAGAAGTTAGGAGTAATAAATTAGGAGTTAGGAGTTAAAGACTGCTAATTCCAAGCTCCTAACTCTTAACTCATAACTTTTTATTATGCATTCATTTCGCTCTGAACCTATTTTGTGGATTCACGTCGCTGGATTGGCGACGTTGCCTGTTTTTTTAGTACTCTGCTTAATATTTTTGTCTGTAGGCGAGCCGTTTTTGCCAGTCTGGATGGAGCTATTTTTAGTTTCCGCCATTGGTATTCTCCCCCTGCTATGGATGCAGTTACGCCGCCCTTTTTATATATTCGCTCTTTTAGGAATAGCCCTAAAACCAGAAAATCTGACTGAGCGGCAGCGAAAAATTCTCTGTTTAATTAATACAAAGTTAAATCGTATCCTGGCATTAGTGGCAGCAGTATTGTCGATTTTGGTGCTGTGGCATCTTTACCAATTTGCCCCATTAGTAGCAGATTCAGCCAAATTCCTTCCACAATGGCGCAGCCTTGCACTAGTGCTTGCGGGACTAGCCTTTTTAGGCAGCAATCTATTTTTACAAATACCTGTGAGTGTAATGCGAGTTTTAGTGATTAATGAGACAGAATTCGCTGGCATAGAACCATTATCTTTAGAAAAGATTAAGCAAGATTTCACAATTTTAGGGGTGCGGGTTAATCAAATCGTGCCCCGATTATTGCAATCCTTGTTTAGGATTAATACAGATTCATCACAGCCCTGAAAGTAATATTATTTACTTTAAAAGGCTAAAAATAAGCAATAGGGAAGCAGAGAGGCAGAGAAGAATCGGGAAATTACCGATGCCCAATGCCCTATGACCAATGCCCAATTACCTTGCAAGTAAAAATAAAGGAATGAGGAACTATGGCTCAAATTCCAGCTTCTAGCGATCGCCAATTTTCTGCTGATACTGAAATTTGGTATAGCCTCAAATGTGCGATCTCCACTAGTTCCGGTTTTCAACGCTGGCAACTAGAACGTGATGCTCAATTACACGGAATTCGCTTGGAACAGCAGGTACAAAGGTATTTAAGGGAAACTTTAGAAACTTTAGCTTACTAAAAATTGAGTAAATCTTGTAGGCTTGTTTGCAAGCGACGAAGTTGACGGTATGCACCCTCCAAGCGTTTGCCATCAACTTCCACTTCATTAGTGGGATAATTTTGAATAATTTCGATTAGCGACACCTGCCCATCTTGACTTGCAGAAAGTACCAAAGCAGATCGCAAAGCCTGCCGATCTGCTCTCCGAGACGGTGTATAAATAACTTGACTAATTTGATCCAAAATAATATTACCAATCTGGCTATTCAGAACTCTATCTAAAAATACCAGGTTTACTTTCACAGGCTCCGTTAAATACTTACGAATAGCTTTAGGATCTTGTCGTGCTAACGCAAAATCAACTCGTAATGAACGTGAAAGTTCACCTGTTTGGGCAAAGGTGGATAGTTCACCTACTGAAAGTGATTCACGAAAGATACCATAGTTCAGCACTACTCGTTCCGCAGCAAAGGCAGGAGTAGACCAAAGTACAAGACAGTTACTACCTAGTAAAATTAAGGTACGACGCAACCCCAAAAATTTAAAACGCATTTCTCCCAATTTCCAGTAGGTTTGCTTTTCTTGTGATGATATTCCAGCAGAATTAGTTGCGGCATCTGGCTTTAGGAAATATCAAAAAATAAATAATTTAGTAATCGTAGCAAAGACAGGATGAGCGCTTAGACAAAACAGCGATAGACATTGCCTTATCCTGAAAGCCTACAGCTTGGCAAAAATCCAGCTACCATCTGGATTAACTAGACTTGGGGCTTAACAAGGGGCAAAATCCCTTTGTTAAAGGTAGGCAAACTTGCGCCGTCTTGTACTAGTAAAATTTTCTGAATAAAATAATATAACTAATGTATAAGTTCTGTGATGTATCTAAGGAAATTAGCTGAATCAGTGCTAATCATCCAGTATAGTTTTGCATGGGTTTACAGCAGCTACAAGACTGCTAGTTTCAACCTTGTTCGACATACCGTAATTCAGCACATCACAGACGTAAAAAATGAAATATCGGGGTTTTCACATTTCTATAGCGAAAATTTTTCGCCTTCTTTCTAGCAGTCATCTCAGATATACTTTACGCGGGGGAGCCGGACTTACGGCAATGCTCGCGGTTTACTGCGGTTCAATATTACTACCGGGTGCGGTTAATGCTGGTGCTACTCACCCAGAAGGTATCGCCCCAACTCTCACAGCGCAAGTTCCGACAACCGCCGCAGCAATTTATGTTAATCCCGCAACGGGTGTAGATAGTGCTAGTGCTGGTACAACCTCAGCTGCACCTTACAAAAGCATCAGTTTCGCTCTCAGTCAAGCCCAACCAGGTGCAGTTATTCAATTAGCACCTGGGAACTATAACCAGGAAAGTGGCGAAACCTTCCCATTGTTGCTTAAACCAGGAGTGACACTGCGGGGTGATGAAGCTAGTAAAGGTCAGGCAATATTAATTACAGGTGGAGGTTTCTACACTAGTCGTACCTTTGCTAGACAAGACATTACCATCCTTGCCGAACAAGATACCACTATTAGTGGTGTCAGCGTTACCAACCCAAATAGCCGGGGTACGGCTGTGTGGGTGGAATCAACTAATCCCACTATTAAAAACAGCACTTTTACTAACAGTGTTAGAGAGGGTGTTTTTGTCACGGGTACAGGCAATCCTAAAATTGAAAGTAACATCTTTGTGCAAAACAAAGGCAATGGGATTTCAATTGCTAAAGCTGCTCAAGGAGAAATTCGGGGTAACTTATTTCAGGATACTGGTTTTGGTCTAGCGATCGGTGGTACTTCCACACCCCTAATTGTGGAAAACCAAATCGTTGAAAACCAAGATGGTCTTTTTATCTCAGAGTCAGCGAAGCCCGTATTGCGTAAGAATGTCATTCAAAACAATAAGCGGGATGGTGTAGTAGCAACTGTTAGTGCTTTACCTGACCTTGGCACCAACGAAAATCCTGGTGGTAATCTTATCCGCAATAACACTCGTTATGATGTGAACAATGCCACTAAAACCAGTAAAATTGTCGCTGTTGGCAACGATATCGATCAGAAAAAGATTTTTGGCTCAGTAGATTTTGTTGCCGCAGCTGTTGATGTACCACCTGGAGGGCCTGTTGCCTTTAAGGATGTGCCAGCAAATTACTGGGCAAAAACCTACATCGAAGCTTTAGCTTCTCAAAATATTATTGCTGGCTTTCCTGATGGCAGCTTTAAACCCAATGAACCTGTAACTCGCGCTCAATTTGCCACTATTGTCACTAAAGCTTTAACACCACCAGCCAAACGCGCAGGTATTAAGTTTAAAGATGTAGCAACAAATTTCTGGGCTTACGCTGCAATTCAATCTGCTTACCAGAGTCAATTTGTTTCTGGTTATCCTGATGGCACTTTTAAACCACAGCAGCAAATTCCCAGAGTGCAAGCGCTAGTTTCTTTAGCTAATGGTTTGGGCTTAACTGCGAATAATCAGAACGTCCTTTCTTTTTATACCGATGCTGCCCAGATTCCTAATTATGCGATCGCTCCTGTTGCAGCTGCAACTGCACAGCAGCTAGTAATCAACTATCCCACAGCGAAGCAACTCAATCCTAATCGTCAAGCGACTAGAGCCGAGGTTGCCGCCTTTGTTTACCAGGCACTCGTCAGTGCTGGACGTGCCCAACCAATTCCTTCATCCTATTTGGTAACAGCCCAGTAAATGCCTAGTTAGCAAATTGAAAGCGCCAAGACTAACAAATTATTAGTCTGGCGCTTCCAAAATTGCGAGTTTTTATTAATTTTGGGGTTTTTAAACATAAAATTTGGGGTCTTTAAATATAACTGACCCCATTTGAATGTGATTTGTTTTATGGTCAGGGTCTTTATATTGGCTGACCCCGTTTCAACGATTTCTAGTTTCTCAGAAATTTTTACTTTTTGGGATTTCCTAATAATTTTTTTATTTTTTCTCTCTTTATATTTTAATCTTCATAAAAGCATTAATTAATATAAAGATATATATAAACAAAGCAGTAAAAAAGTCATCAGCTAAAATTTTTATCTTCAAGAATTAGGACTTTTCCCTGATTGTTGCCGACGCTGTTCCCAGCGCCAAAGGAAGACCATTAGAGCAACTATTCCTACTTGGAGAGCCAAACTAGGCAAAGCACTCTCAACATCCCGTCCGGCAAGCACTTGGAAAAAAAACACGAATGCGCCAATGGAGCCAGAAGCACCGAAAGCGATGTAGATAAATTGTCGTAAGCCCCGATAAGGAGCGGCTATTTCTGCTTTGAGGCTGGCATACTGTTCGGGGTTCAGGCGATTTTTGAGATTTTGATCTACCATGATTAAATTGTGTTATACTTTTAGATTGTGTACGCCGATGTGGCTCAGTGGTAGAGCAGCTGATTCGTAATCAGCAGGCCGTGGGTTCAAATCCCATCATCGGCTTTGATTAAAGTATTCCTCAATACTAAATTTTGACATAAATTAAGCATCTAGCCAAAGGGGTGTAAAAACTATGCTTACGGCGGCAAACTACGCACTCTAATTTTACCGATTAAATTAGTTTTAAACCTTTACTCGAACTCAGTTTCACAAAAAGCTTTTAACAAATCAACACAGTTAGCGATCGCCTTCGTCGTAGAGACAACCAAAAACTATAATGGAATGCATAAAGCAACCAATATAAGCAAGGTTAGGAGAATCTAAACAATGCAGGCTCATAGCAGTTCAGAGCAAAGGCTACTTGAAAAAATTCAAAGGTTGCCTCCCGAAAAAGTTTTGCTAGTTGAAGATTTTATTGATTCTTTGGATCAGCAAAGTACAGATCATAGCCTTACCTTTGCAGCAGCAAAACTTTCTGAACCAGTTCTGCTCAAAATCTGGGATAACCCTGATGATGCAGAATATGACAAACTATGAATTTGGTGATGTTGTTTTAGTGCCGTTTCCCTTTACTGACCAAACTACTACTAAAAAACGTCCAGCAGTGGTTGTGAGTTCTAATAGCTATCAACATGAGCGTTCGGATTTAATATTGATCGCGATTACCAGTCAAGCAAATCCAGCAACTTCCTTTGGTGAAATCACAATTGCTGGATGGCGAGTAGCTGGTCTTCTCAAGCCTTCAATTATTAAACCAGTTTTGACTACCATAGATAAAGAGCTAGTGATTAAAAAGTTAGGACGACTTGAGGAACCAGACGTTCAGACTTTGCAAAACCTTTTTCTGGCTATTTTGGGTTGATATGTGATCGCTCCTTCAAATCAAAGCCTTTAAATATCACTCAAACTCAGTTTCGCAGAAAGCTCTTAACAAACTGATACAGTTAGCGATCGCTCCTAAATGAGCAATCTCATAGCCATGTGTATTTTGGGTAGGAAACGCCAAACACGCAGCACGGGCTACATGTCCAAATTTCATGGCAATGGAAGCATCACTACCAAACTGGCTCAATATCGTTAGCTGCACTGGTATATCAAGTTGCTTGGCAGATTGGCGTACTTGTCCATTTAGTCCCTCATCATATATCCCATAAGCATCTTGAGATAAAAGTATAGGACTTTCTCCATCTTTAATCGGATATTCTTCGGATAATGGACAAACTTCTAAAGCAATTAACGCATCCAAGGGTTGATTTTGGGTAAAAAATAGCGCTCCAATTGCTCCTACTTCTTCTTTGGCTGAAGCTACCAGATAAACATCAACAACTGGCTGTTTCAGGTTTTCAGCCAAAGCTAGCAAAATGGCAACAGAGGCTTTGTTATCTAAGGTGTAACTGGCAATATGATCCTTTAACCTAATTGGATGCTTGCGATGCTTGCCAATTACCATTCTAGTTCCAGGTCGAACGCCAGCTGCTTCGAGTTCATCTGTAGTGCGTTTCGTTTCAATCCAGGCATTTTCCCACTTAACAGTAGTATCTTCCTGCTGGACTTTTTGGGGCGATTCATGGGAAACGTGGCGGGAACCAAAGCTGAGAATACCGCTAATGGTTTCCTGATCTCCCAATAAATCAACAACCCCTTCGCCGTAAACCCACGGGAAAGAACCGCCGAGTTTACGGACTTCCACACGACCTTCATCACCGATATTCTTGACAATTGCGCCAATTTCGTCTTTATGTGCGGTGATTGCGTAGGCGCGAAGCGGCTTGTCGTTAGACATCGCTCGGTCTGGATTTTTCCCTGGAATCTTGGCAATAATATTATCGGCGCGATCGCACCACACTTCTACACCCAGCGCTGCAAATTTTTGCATCAACAACTGGTTAATCTCAGCTTCTGCACCACTAGGAGAGTGGTGCATAACTAATTCTTCAATAATTTCAAATAAGCGATCGTAATCCCACATCAATACATTTAGTTTAATTTTCAACTGTTGTATGAGACAATTGTGCATCAACAACCCGACCTGTTGCTCCAAGCGCTAATCTTTTTTGTTGACGCTTCAGCACTCCTACTGCACCAAAAGCACCAAGGGCTAAAATCCCCAAATTTATCGCAGGTTCAGGAACAGACTTAGCCTCAATCGCCGCCAGTGCAGCATCTGCAACTAACTTATGAACGCCTGTTGTCGGATGCACAGAATCAAAGAACAAATAATCGTTTGGTTGAGGGCATACACTGATGATTGTCTGAAAATTCCCTATTACGCAAGGGTTAACCACATCTTGAAACCCAAACTTCCCTGGATTTGCTTCTATTTGATTAAATAGGGAGAACACATCCACAGACGTTAGATTCAAATCCGAGTTGTTGCTAAATTTGTCTAATTCCTCTGCTAATCTCTTGTTATGGTCAATTGTCAAACCAGTCAAGTTGCTAGATAGACCTGTAGCGGATGCAAATGGAATCTTGCCCAAATCAGGCAAGTTAAAGACTAAAATATTTTTTGCACCAGATGAGGCAAGTAACCCTACTGCATCTGATAAATTCTGGACTGTTTGAGCCGGATTGATAGCTTTACCAAACAGATAATCATTTGCACCTCCCGATACAGCATAAAGTGCATTTGGATCAAGCTTCTGATTGGCTTGTAGAATCGGTTGTGTCAATAAGCCGACTTGCTCTAGTACTCCCGGTAACAGCGCACTAGGAACAATAGCATTACCCTGACCAGAATTAGCGCCGCCCACAGCAAAATTAATACCTTGATTGAGAATAGTAGGACTTAAGAAGTATGGGGTAGGATTTAATCCTAGCTGACTTCCCAGGTAGTCTACCCACACCCGATCGTTAGAAAAACGCCCTTGAAAGTAGGGTGGATCTTGGGGAATGGCTGTTGTCGGAGCGGCTAAACCATTAGTAGCAGTGAAAACATTGCCAGTATCAGAAAGACTGTCGCCAAATACATAAAACTTGGTAAAACTCGCAGCACTCGCTTTGAGCTGCAACATGAAAGATAACAGAACAAATCCTACCGCTACAGCTTGTTTTTTCATCTTCGTTTTACCTGTGGTATTTTTAATTTGTTTAAAGTAATGAAAAGGCGATCGCTGGCAATTTGTTTTTTGAGTTAATTCAAAACTAAGTACGTATATTGAGTGAATTTACGTTGTTTTACCTAACTATGCCTCAAAAATTCATCAAACACAGGTAAAAACGCTGAAAACACTTACATTTACATTTTCTTGATAAAAAATCAGTGTATTACAAAGAAATCGCAAATTTTCCATGCTAAAGCTTGGGCATTGCCACTTTTCTGCTACGGATAAACTAACCGCAACAGAATGGCATAACCCTTCGTAGACATCGCTTTAACTTCGTTTTAATTTCAAAGCTTCAGTCGCTGACACACCTTCACTTTGACTGCCAAAATACCACAAAGTCATAGCAGCTTCAGCACGAGTTACTGGTTTTTTGGGCTGAAACAGAGTCGTATAGCCAAACACCCGCCGAATATTCGATTGCTCGCTATTTTGGTAATCAGCCAGCACTGCTCTTAAAGCCTTGGGGTCAATTCGCGCTGCGTCTTGGAAACCCCAGGTCTGTTTAACCGTATCTAAGTTAGCAGAAGGTAAAGCTTGGCGAGTATCTAGGGGTAATTTCCACAACAGTAATTGTTCCCGCGTTAGGGGTGCATCAGGACGAAACAAAACGGCTGTGGAATCTCCAGACAAAGGACTAGGAATTAGCCCAGCTTCAGCTAATCCCTGAATTGCTGGAAAATCAGGGTCTTTTGCGGTAACATCACTAAAAATTGGTTGAGTGCTTTCTGATGCCAAGCGAATTTGTTTAGCTGGATTGCTGGCATACATAGCATTGTTAGCAGCAATGAGCCAACGAGCATATTCCCGATGTGTAACAATTTTACCGGGTTCAAACTGGTTATTTGTGGTAGTAGAATTACTCTTAGTTGCCTTTGGTTCTAGGGATAAAACACCTAATGCCGCTAAGTCTTGGATGTGTTGCCGCCATTCTTGCGGTACTTTATTCAGATCGCTGAATTCTTGAGATTCAGTTGTAGCTGTAGGAGTTGTTTGGTTATTAGCCGTACTTTGTGGCTGTGCTGCCAAGTTTGCAGGTGGTACTGGGCCAATGAACTGTGGATTTCCTGGTTGAGGAACGACGTTAGTAGCTTCGTTAGAATTTGTATTTGGGGTAGTTTGTGCCGTAGCAATACTATTCGGTACGTAATCAATCAGTAATTCTGTGGCGGTTTGGGGTTGATTGGGTGTAGCGTTAGTAACTGATTTAGGCTGAATGGAAATCTTCAACAGTAAATCGTTACGACGTACCTCAAAAGTACCTCCCGCATCATCTGTTGGTTGTTGCAAAATCTGCCAGTTATTTGTTTTAAACTGGTTGCCATAAAAGCTAGCGATAAAGTTGCTAGGGTCAGAACTCAACCAACGAGTTGAGGTTTTATTCTCTGAACCGCTAGCAGGTATAACTTCCTCTAGTTTGGCATTGGCATATAGGGGGATATCTTTGGGAAAATCAGCTGGTAACTGAACTGTTGAATCGTTTGGCTGTGCTTGTGGTTGCTTACTCTGAGATTCTCCAAAGACAACTGGATTGCTTTGCAGCTTCGGATCTGCCGCCAAAGATTCTTCAAGGTTTTTGGCAACTGGACTGTTAGCACAGGCTGTTAAGGAAGTCAGTAGAACAGCCCAAATTAGAAATACAGCTGGACGTTTACAGGGAAGCACAGGAAATCACAAATGAGTTTCAATTCCTACCCTAGCGCAGACTGTTCATTAATTGAGCATTGGGCAGAAGAGGCAGAGGGGAAGAGAGCAGGGAGCAGAGGGGAAAGAGCTAATTTTTATTCTGCCTCTATCCCTTACCTACCATCTACTCCCCGGCTTCTTCTGCTCCCTGGCTCTCAGTATCACCAAATGACACTACCGACTCAGCACGTTGTCTTAGTAAATGTCTTTATTAATATCTCTAAAAATGAGTAAACGGTAGCAAAAGCTACCGTATTGTCTTCGTTTTACAGCCATTAGGTTTTTATAATTCCCATGCTTATTTATAGAGTTCCCAAAAATTCTGGCAAACTAACATTTTTGGGAAAAAAACAGAAATAAATCTGAAATACTTGCTATACAAGAGTTTTATGATTTTGAGGTTCTAACTTTCTTTTGTCACTCTAGGCAGAGGAAAAAGAGAAAAACTCTGATCAAAGAGATAAAAATAGATGATTGTGCAAGGTATTCATGATGCTAATCAAGTAAGAAAATCCTGTAGAAAGTTGAGGAATAGGAAATACCTTGAGCCAAGGTTTAATCAGGTTAAAAAGGATGATTG